>NZ_CP108423.1:2579583-2924166 GCF_035917235.1 Streptomyces sp. NBC_01294 | reverse complement strand
ATCAACGTGTTGGAGCGCGAGCTGATCGATCCGGACTCGGCGGACGCGGGTGCGGGTGCCGCGTGAGGCTTGTCTTCGAGGATCAGGGCTGCGAGGGGGACGTCACGGCGCTGTCGGGTGGGCGCGGCGCCAGAAGACGGGGAGCCACCAGCAGAGCGCCGAGCGGTCGTCGGGCCACGGGACGTGGTCCTCGGCTTCCCAGTCCTCGAAGGAGTCGCGCGTCGGGTCGATGGGGCGCCAGGCGGGGTCGAGCGGCTCGTCCTCGGCCGGAGGGCGGACGTACTGCCGGCCGTGCTGGTCGCAGGCGCCGAAGTCCTGGTAGTTGAGCTGGGCCTCGATGAGGGAGACCTTGTTGGCGCCGCCGGGCATGGTCGGCCAGCGGAACTGGATCCCGTCGTCCTCCCAGAAGCAGACCGGGCAGATCGAGTAGGAGCCCGGCATGGCGTCCAGCACGCGGTGGCCGCAGCAGGGACAGGGGAAACGGCTGGTCATCAGCTCAGTCTTGCCCACGGGCGAACAGCGCGCTACGGAATTCGGATCCGTGGAGGGTGGTCCCGGTTCGGCGGCGCTGCCCGGACTCTGAGAGGTTCCGGGACGATGGCTACCGCTACCGCAGGGGGTGGCGTTCGTAGTCCCGCTCGGGTGCCGTGAAGCTCAGGCCGTTCTCGTCGAGTGCGTTGAAGACGGTGACGCGGCCCTGGCGGAAGACGAACGCGACGGCCACCATCCCCTGCGCCGCATCGTCGCCACGCCACTCCAGCAGCTCGATGTCCTGCAGCGCTTGGCCCTGGAGCGACGCCAGCTCCGGCACCGCATCGTGGCGCCAGCGCAGGTCGAACCCCGGCCAGTGGGCGGACCCGCGCGGCGCGAGGGTGTTCCAGCTCAGCGCGATGTCATCGAACTTCTGGTGCTGGATCTCGATCTGCTCCCCGCCGAAGTCGAGCAGCACGGGAGCGTCGGCGAACCACGCGTCCTCCTCGACGTCCCACAGCAGCCAGGCCCGTGTCAGGGTCCTCCCGGCGAGCGCGCGCAGGCGGTCGCCGTGGCCGGCGGTGATCGCGGCACGGCCGTGCAGCCACTGGGGGGCGTGGGTCTCGATGTCGAAGTCGAACACCCGAGCATTGTGCCGGGGGAGCGGCCCGGCGCCCGGACCGGCTACAGCCAGGGCGCCAGATCGAGTTCGGCCGGAGGGCTCGGCGGTGGGTCGACGCGGGTGCCCGCTTCCGCGGTCCTGGCCCAGCGGCGCAGCTCCAGGACGTAGCCGACCAGGAGCCTTCGCTGCTCTCGCTCGATCGTCAGCTCACGATCCATTCGATCGGTGATCGCGATGAAATCCGCCCGCCGGTTCGATGCGCGCGATTGCGACCACGTCAGTACGCCCACGACGAGTGCGGCACAAGCGGCGCCCCATGCTCCCCACTCCATGTCACGCCCTCCAGGGCCGCAGCTCGAGGACGGCGTCCCCCAGGCTCACCTCGTACCGCCCGTGGCGGAGTCGGCCGAGCCGGGTGCCGCTCACCCCCACCGTCGGGTCGGTCAAGGCCGTGGCGAGATCTTCAGGGTAGGGATAGCCGGTCCACTGCAGTTCCCAGTGGTCACCCGTCCCCCACAGCCTTCGCTGGACGCCTTCTCGGAAGGGGAGGCGTTCCTCTCGGAGATCTCCCGTCGACTGCCCGCAGCGCGGTGGTGTACTTCGAACCGCTCAGCGAAGCTGCGTTGCGCACGGCACGCTTGCGCGCACTGTCCTTTACCATCCCGGCCTCCAGGGCAGAGTGCGCTCCCGCCCACACCGGCCCCTGACAGGGAACGACGATGGCATGCGCGAGCCTGAGGCCCTTGTCCGTCACGACCGAGGCATGTGCGGGAGATGCGCCTAGGTCGGAGTTCGGCGCACGCATGCCGCCGATGACGGCAGCTTAACCCAAACGTGCTTGCGTACGTGGGTGGTTGGCGGTGCGGGTGGCTTTGAAGTGTCGCCCGATCGCCGGGGAAGTGTTTTGCAGTGCAAGGTAGTTGGTGACTATCTTGTACCGCATGACAAAGGGACTGGATGCGACCGGTGACCAGCGGCGCAGTCAGCTCCTGCGCGGGGTGCTCGACCTGTGTCTGCTGTCGCTGATCGCCGAACGGCCGCGGTACGGATTCGAGTTCGCCGAGGCGCTCGCCGACAGTGGGCTGGAGCTCGTCAGTGACGGCAGCATCTATCCGCTGCTCGCCCGGATGGAGCGGGCGGGGCTCGTCTCCTCGTACCGCGCCCCGTCGCCCAGCGGCGGGGCCCCGCGCAAGTACTACCGCCTGACCGAGGCGGGGCGCGCCGAACTGAGCGGGGGCCGGGCCGACTGGCAGGCCTTCGCCGGGCAGGTGGGCCGCATCCTGACCGGCACCGAATCCACGGGGGAAGCCACACCATGACGAACGCGCAGATACTCGCGGCCTGCCGCAGCAACTGGGAGTACCGGGGGGTCGACGACGCGTCCGTGCGCGAGATGCTCGACGAGCTCTCCGCGCACCTGGAGGACGCGGAGGCGGCCGGCCGTACGGCGCAGGACGTCGTCGGCCGGGACGTCCGGACGTTCGCCGCGTCCTGGGCGCGGGCGCGCGCCCCGCTCTCCCGCCGCGCGCTGCGCACGGTCTGCCTGAGCAGCCTCGCGCTCGGCAGTGTCCTGCTGATCTCGTACCTGCCCCGATGGACCACCGAGCTGGACGTGACGGCTCGCTTCATCGCCTTCTGGGTGGCCATCGGTGCGGTGACGGTCGCCTGGGAGCTGCGGCGGGGCAGCATGCGCATGCTTGAGAGCTGGGGGGTCGGCCTCGCCGTCGGCCTGCCCGTGATGGTGCTCGCCGACTGGCTGGTGGGTGACGGGGCGCTGTTCACGCTGCCGTTGTGGGTCGTGCCGTTCCTGCTGCTGCCCGGCCTGCCGTACGCCGTCGCCGACCTGCGTGCCAGGAAGAGTCGCCTTGATGGTGGTGTTGGTTGAGGAGGTGGCCCTGAGTCCACAGTCTGGTCAACTCTGGCTTGAGCAGCGGTATGCCCGCGCGCGTCCCGGGCCCGTCGCTCTTTGCGGACAGGGCCCGGGCCGGCGCCGCCGCCGGGGTCAGAGGCCGCGGACCGAGGCGATCGTGAAGGTGGTGGGGGTGCCCGAACCGGGGGACAAGGGGCCGCCCTTGTCGAACTGCGAGCGGACCACCAGCGTGCGGCCCGGAGTGTGGGCGAGGGTCGTGGGGATCTGCAGGGACGGGTCCGTGATCGTGCGGGTCAGCCGTCCGCGGGTGCCGTCCGCGGTGAGCCGCCAGCGGGTCAGCGTGTTGCTGACGTTGTGCGCCACGCGCAGGGTGCCGTCGGGGGAGAGGTCGAGGCCGTCGGCGGCCTTCAGGTCGCCGCCGGTGAGGGCGACGCGGCGGATGGCGCCCGTGCGCAGGTCGACGCGGTAGAGGTCGCCCGCCGTCATGTCGACGGTGAGGAGGTAGCGGCCCGCCCGGTCGGAGACGATGCCGTTGAGGTTGAAGGCGCCCGCCGGCCGTGGGCGCAGGGCCGGGGTGAGGTCGTAGGCCTCGGTCAGGACGCCGCTGCCGGCGGCCAGCTGCTCCGGGCCCACGCGGTAGATCACGCCGCGGATGCTGTCCGTCAGGTACGCGGCGCCGTCCGGGGTGAGGGTCAGGTCGTTGACGAAGTGGGCGGGGGCCCCGTCGGCCACCTCGAAGTGGGCCAGGCGGGCCCCGGTGGAGGTGTCGTAGACCGCGACGCCGGTGGTGGAGTCCGTGACCCACAGGCGGCCGAGGGCGTCGACCCGCAGGCCGTTCGCCGTGCGGCGGCCGTCGGTGCCGGAGGGGAGGAACACCTCCGCCTCGGGCCGGCCGGGGCGGGCCCGGTAGACGGTGCCGTCCGCGTACGAGCCGACGTAGACCGTACGGGTGCGGGGGTCCGTGGCGATGCCCTCGGGGTAGACCTTTGCGCCGGGTATCGCGAAGGCCGTGGATATCCGGGCGTCGGCCGCCGGGGCCTTCGCCTGTGCCGGAGCCGCTCCGAGGGTGAGGACCGCCGCCAGGGTCAGGGTCAGGGTCCCGGTCGCGGTCATGGGAACGGTCGGGGTCGTCGTCTTCTTTGCAGCGCGCAGCATCAGGTGCCCTCTACTGTGTGGGTGAAGGCGAATGTATGTTAGAGCTCTAATGCATGCAAGAGTCGTAGGATGCGGGGATGACGTCCATGGCCCCCGAGGAGCGCATCGGCTCGCACCTCAAGCGCGCTGAGCAGGCGCTTCTCGCTGCGAAGAACGCTGCGTGCAAGCCGGCCGCAGTAACGGTTCCGCAGTACGCCGCGCTCCTCTGGCTGGCCGAGAAGCCCGGCGTCTCCGCCGCCGCGCTCGCACGGCTGTGCGGGGTGACGCCGCCGACCATGAACACCGTGCTGAAGAACCTCCAGGAGCGCGGGCTCATCGAGCGGACCCCGCACGCATTGCACCGCAACGTGCTGGAGACCCGGCTCACGGACGAGGGGCGCGCGGCGATGGAGCTGGCGGACTCCGGGGCGGTGCGGGTGGAGCGGGCGCTCGCCGCCGCATTCACCGGGGAGGAGCGGGAGTTGCTCATCCGGCTGCTCGGGCGCTGCGCGGAGGTGCTCGACGCCCAGCGCTAGCTCCGCGCATCGCCCGGCGCCGGCCCCGCGCTGACCCCGCGCCGGCCCCGCGCGTTCCGCTGGGCTTCCCCTCATGTTTTTGCCGGCATTTGGAACTGTGCGGGGGATTCGCGCATCAGGACTAGGGGATGCCCAGCCGTTCTGCCCTCGGGGGCAGTCAAGACCGTTCGGAGCGAAGTTCGTGCACCAGTACCCGCAGCGCCCGCGGCCTGATGACCAGCCGTCGTACCAGGAGTACCCGCCCCAGGGCCAGGGCCAGGGCCACCACCAGCAGCAGCCGTACCAGGGGCAGCAGGGGCAGCAGCAGTATCAGGAGTACCAGGACTACCCGGGGCAGCCGCCGTACCAGCCGCAGCACCAGTACCAGCACTACGGCGAGCAGCCCCCGCACGCCGGGCCCCCCTCCGGCCCGCCCGGCACCGCCGAGCCCCCGCAGCCCAAGCGGTCCCGGCGCCGAATATGGATCAGCGCGGTGGTCGCCCTCGCGCTCCTGCTCGGCGGTGGCGGTTTCGCCGCCTGGAAGCTCGACTGGTTCTCCGGCAACGGCGAGGCCGTGAGCTTCGGCAAGACCCCGCCCCCGGCCAACGGGAAAACCGACCCGGCCGCACCGGCGACCGAGGCCAAGCCCTCCGGCGACCCGGACGTGCTCATGCCGACCGGCCCGAAGTCCGACTTCAAGCAGACGACCAAGCTCGACGACGGAACGATCATCGCCAAGACCCGCCTCGCGGGCGCGAAGTCCGGCTTCGAGGGCGACGTATGGGTGTGGGCGCCCAAGGAGTACGACGACCCGAAGTACGCCAAGAGCGGCTTCCCGGTCCTCATCGCGCTCCCCGGCGGCAACGGCTTCCCGGCCAACTACTGGTCCGACCGCAGCCTCGGCCTCCAGAAGGCCATCAGCGAGGGCGTCCAGGCCGGTACCAGCCTGCCGTTCGTCGTGATCATGCCGGTGCTCAACCCGGACAACAAGTACTACTACGACGGCTCCGACATCCCCGGCCAGGCCAAGATGGGCACGTGGATCGCCGAGGACGTCCCGGCCTTCGCCAAGGCCAACTTCCGTACGTACAAGTCCCGTGACGGCTGGGCCTTCATGGGCTCCTCGTCCGGCGCCTTCGTCGGCATGAAGACGGTCCTGCAGCACCCGGACAAGTTCAAGGCCGTGATCGCCAGCGGCGGCGAGATCGTCCCCGACTCCCCGCTCTGGAAGGGCCACCAGGCGGAGATGGACGCGAACAACCCCGAGAAGCTCGCCAAGAAGCTGATCGACGGCAAGGGCCCCGAGGTCTACATCAACTTCCAGATCGGCACGAAGGAGAGCGGGAGGGAGCGGATGACGAAGTTCCAGGAGCAGTACGGCAAGGGACCCGTCAAGACCACCATCCGCGACATCCAGAACGGCGAGCACAATGGCTGGCACTACGTCCGGGGAATGAAGGAAGGCTCACTGGAGTGGGTCAGCAAGGTCCTGAAGGCCCCGAAGCCCGACGCCGGCTGACCGGGCCGGTGAGGCGCACCGGCCGTCACGTGGTGCTCGCCACGTCCCGCCAGTCTCAGGCAACCCATCCCGTCGTTCATACCTCTGTAAGGGGTGTAAGGGGGACCGATCGGTCCGACCCGCGCTCCGAGGTGAGCGCCGGAGAAGGAACGGGACAAAACCGTGCAGCATGACCAGCAAGGCGACGGCAGCCCCATGACCCAGGGCAGCCGTCGCCCCCACCGCCTGCGCCTGCTTCTGATCAGCGGCGGGCTCGCGCTCACCCTCGCCGGGGGCGGCGCGGCGGCGTACAAGTTCGGCCTCTTCTCGGACATAGGGGATCCGGTCGCCTTCGGGAAGGTCCAGGACAAGACCGCGACGGCCGCCACCGCCGCCGAGGTTCCGCCGGAGGTGCTCATGCCCACCGGGCCGGCGGCCCAGTTCGTCCGCACCAACCGGCTGCCCGACGGCACGCAGATCGCCAAGACCACCCTCACGGGCAAGAAGTCCGGATTCACGGGCGACGTGTGGGTGTGGGTGCCCAAGGAGTACGACGACCCGAAGTACGCCAAGAGCGGCTTCCCGGTCCTGATCTCCCTGCCCGGCGGCCGCGGCTACCCGACGAACTACTGGGGGACGGGCCCCGGCCTCGGCCTCCAGAAGGCCGTGAGCGACGGGGCCCAGGCCGGGACGAGCCTGCCCTTCATCCTCGTCATGCCGGTGATCAACGGCGACACCAAGCACCACTTCGACGGCTCGGACATCCCCGGCCAGCCCAGGATGGGCACCTGGATGGCCGATGACGTCCCGGATTTCACGAAGGCCAATTTCCGCACCTTCACCTCCCGCGACGGCTGGGCTTTCATGGGCTCCTCCTCGGGCGGCTTCGGCGCCTTCAAGCACGTCCTGAAGCACCCCGACCGGTTCAAGGCGGCCATCGCGAGCGGGGTCGACATCGTCCCCGACTCCCCGCTGTGGCAGGGGAACACGCAGGCCATGGACGGGGACAACCCCGAGAAGCTTGCCGACAAGCTGATCAAGGCGGGCGGCCCGGACGTCTACGTCAACTTCCAGATCGGCACCGCGGAGACCGGCCGCGAGAAGGCCGAGAAGTTCATGAAGGAGTACGGCAAGGGCCCCGTGCACACCAGGCTGCAGGTGATCCAGGATGGTGAGCACAACGGAAAGTCCTACGTGCGCGGCATGAGGGAGGGCTCCCTGGAGTGGATCAGCAAGGTGATGAAGGCACCGACACCCGCCCCCGGCGTGCAGTGAGCACGGTGGTGAAGGGGGCATCCGCGGCCGCCGCCGCGGGGATCGCCGCGGTGTGCGCCGTCGCGTTCCTCAAGGCGCCGGGCGAGCGGCCCGTGCTCCCCTTCCCCACCGTCGGAGTGCTCATGGCGGGCGGCGAGCACTGGTGCACGGCGAGCGTCGTCGACAGCCCGAAGGGCAACGTCGTCGCCACCGCCGCGCACTGCGTGGCCCCCGCGGGCGAGGACGGGCAGCCGGGCGAGGTCGCCCACGACGGCCTGGCCATCGGCGAGCTCTCCTTCGCCCCGGCCTTCTCCGGCGAGGGCGCCGGCACCCAGCCGCTGGGGGTGTGGAAGGTCCGCTCGATCCACGTGGACGACCGCTGGACGAAGTGGGGCGAGGACACGGCCGACTTCGCCTTCCTCACCGTCGCGCCGGACGAGGACGGGCGCAGCCTGCAGGACGCCGTCGGCGGCGGCGCCGAGGCCCCGGAGCCCGAATGGACCTCCGGGTACCAGCGGGACGTGACCGTCGTCGGCTACCCGGAGTCCGAGCACAACCCGCAGAACAAGCCCGTCTCCTGCACGACGCAGACCCGCCACGACGAGGACGACCCCGACATGCTCTACATGAGCTGCGCGGGCTTCTGGACGGGGACCAGCGGCAGCCCCTGGATCGCCGACCGGGGCGGGCCCGAGCACGCCGGGCGGCTGATCGGCGTACTGAGCGGCGGGGACACGGACGTGGACTCCACGGCCGCGCTGTTCGACGAGCACGCGAAGGCGCTGTACGAGCGGGCGGCGCGGGGCTGAGCGGGCCAGCCCGAGCGGGGCTGCGCGGGCTGACCGCCCGGCCGCCTCCCGGCCCTCACCGCCCTCCCCGCCCTCACCTCTTCGTGCGCTCCGTGCTGACGATCACGCCGACCGCCGCCACGACGATCCCGCCGCCCACCACGATCGGCCAGGTCAGGGCCTCGTCGAGGATCAGCGCGCCGAGCGCGACGGCGACGACCGGATTGACGTACGCGTACGTGGACACCAGCGACAGCGGCGCGGCCTGGAGCAGCCACACGTACGCCGTGAATCCGACGAGCGAGCCGAACAGGACGAGGTAGCCGAGGGCCAGCCAGGAGGCGGTGGAGAAGGCCGCCGGGTCCAGGCCGCGCTGCTCGCCGCGCAGCAGGCCGACGACCACCGCGGCCGCTCCGCCGGCGAGCATCTGGTACGCGCTGCCCGTGAACGGGTTGCTCGGCAGCGTCAGCTTCGATGCGGAGAACGAGCCCAGCGACCACAGCACCGACGCCACCACCACCATCAGCACCCCCGACAGGCGCACCGCGCCGCTGAGCCCGGGACTGGTCAGCACCGCGAGCCCGGCCAGGCCGACCAGCACCCCGCCCAGCGTGCGCGGCGGGGGCCGGTCCCCGGTGCTCGCCCGCAGCACCACCACCCACATCGGCACCGCTGCCACCAGCAGGGCGGCCAGGCCGGACGGCACCGAGGTCTCGGCGAGGACGACCAGGCCGTTGCCGCCGAGGATCAGCAGCAGGCCGACGAGGGTCGCCGAGCCGAGCTGCGCACGGGTGGCGATGAGCGCGGCCGGCCCGTACCGCCAGGCGACGACGCCGGCCAGCAGCAGGCCGGCGGTGATGAAGCGGGCTCCGGCGGAGAGGAACGGCGGCATGGTCTCGACGACGATCCGGATGCCGAGGTAGGTCGATCCCCAGACGACGTAGACGAGGGCGAGGGCGGTCCACACCGCGCCGCTGATCTTGCCGCGCGGGGTGGCGGTGGCCTTGCCGTCCACCGGGGTCGAGGTGCTCATGCCGGGATCCTAAGGTCGTTGGCCCATGCAGGCTTCTGGGTGTCTCAGCCCTTGAGCAGGCTGTTCAGGTCGCCGTAGGGGAGGGAGTGCGCGAGCGCTCCGTAGGAGCCGGCGGAGATCAGCTCCTCGGCGGCGCGGCGGACCACGGCGTACGCGGCTTCGGCGACCCAGGAGCCGAGGCTGACGCGGGACACGCCGAGGGCGCCGAAGGCGGAGACGGACGGGGCGTCGGGGCCGAGGAGGATGTTGAGGGGGGCGTCGATGCCCTTGGCGAGCTCGGCGACCGTGTCCGGGTCGAGCACGCCGGGCACGAAGATGCCGGTGGCTCCCGCCCGGAGGTAGGCGACGGCGCGGGTCAGGGTCTCGTCGAGGCGGGTGGAGGGGTCGCCGATGCCCCTGAGGTGCGTGTCGATGCGGGCGTTGATGTAGAGCGGGACCCCGGCGGCGTCGGCCGCGGCGCGGGCCGCGGCCAGGCGCTCGACCTGCTCGGCGGGGTCGCGGTGGCCGTCCTCGATGTTGATGCCGACCGCGCCGGCGGCGAGGACCCCGGTGACGGTCTCGCCGACGGCGGCCGGGTCGGCGCCGAAGCCGCCCTCGATGTCGGCGGTGACGGGGACGGAGACGGCGGCGGCCACGCGGGCGATCAGATCGAGGGCCCGGTCGCGGGCGAGCGAGTCCCCGTCGGGGGAGCCGAGGGACCAGGCGACACCGGCGCTGGTGGTGGCGACGGCGGGGGCGCCGGTGGCCTCGACGATGCGGGCGCTGGCGACGTCCCAGGCGTTGGCGAGGGCGAGGGGGTTGGTGGGGGTGTGCAGGGCCGTGAACGCGGTGGCTTTGGCGGCGAGATCAACGTTGGTGGTCATGCGGCCAGTTCACCAGACCGGGCGGGCCCGGGCTCGCGGATTTCCGACATGTAGGTGGGCCCCCGCCCCACACCCCGCGCCTCAATCGCCGGCGGGGCTGAAAGATCGGGGCTCCGCCCCGGACCCCGCGCCTCAAACGCCGGCGGGGCTGGGGAGTGCCGGCGGTGCTGGGATGGGGGCGGCGGGGCTGAAAGATCGGGGCTCCGCCCCGGACCCCGCGCCTCAAACGCCGGCGGGGCTGGGAGAGTGCCGGCGGGGCTGGATAGGGCCGGCGGGGCTGGATAGGGGTGGAGTGCGGGCGCGGAGCGCCGTTCGTGAGGGGTGGGCGGGCGGCATCAGCCAAATCAAGCCCCGCCGGCGATTGAGGCGCGGGGTCTGGGGCAGAGCCCCAGCAGCGGTGGCGCAGGGGACCATGGCCTGGAGCCCCACCCGGGATCACGGCGCCGCGGGGCTGGGGGCGGAGCCCCAGTAGGGGATGGCCGCGATGGGGCTGTTGGTGAAGCCCCGGCAGGGGATTGCGCACCGCGGGACAGGGGCGGAGCCCCCTCGCGGTGGCGCAGAGGGGCTATGGGGCCAGGCCCGTTTTGGCTCCCGCGCCGCACAGGGGGATGACTGCCGTGCGGCCCTGCAAGGGGTCCGTCGGGGATGTCGGGCCCACCGCCGCCCAGCACGCCGCGGCCGTCGGTTCCACGAACAGGCCGCGCCGGGCCAGGTCCCGCTGGGCCTCGCGCAGCCGCTCGTCCGGGACCGTCAGGAACGTGCCGCCCGACTTGCGGACCGCCGCCAGGATCTGCCGGGCCCTCGGCGGCGCCGGGATCGCGATCCCCTCGGCCAGGGTGGGCCGTTGGACCACCGGGTCCGCGTCCTCCGCCCCGGCCGCGAACGCCGTGGCCAGCGGAGCCACCGCCTCCGCCTGGACCGCGATCAGGGCCGGCGGCTTGACCCCGCGCCGGGCCAGTTCCTCCACGGCCAGCGCGGCCCCGAGCAGCAGCGTGCCGTTGCCCACCGGGACCACCAGCACCTCCGGCAGCCGGCCGCCCAGTTCCTCCCACACCTCGTACACGTACGTCTTCGTCCCGTGCAGGAAGTACGGGTTGAAGACGTGGCTCGCGTAGAAGACGCCGGGCGCGTCCGCCTCCGTACGCGCCGCCCGCGCCGCCGCCTCGCGACCGCCCGGGACCACACGGACCGTCGCCCCATGTGCCCGCATCTGTTCGGTTTTCTTCTCCGATGTGCCTTCGGGCACGAAGATTTCACAATTCAGTCCGGCCCGTGCGCAGTACGCCGCCACCGACGTCCCCGCGTTGCCGCTGCTGTCCGCCACGACCCGCTCCGGAGCCAGCCGCCGGGCCAGCTCCACGAGCATCACGGCGCCCCGGTCCTTGAACGACAGCGTCGGCATCAGGAAGTCGAGTTTGGCGTGAACCCGCTCCGCCAGCGGGACCAGCGGAGTGTGCCCCTCCGCCAGGGAGACGGAGAACGCCCCCGGCAGGGGCAGCGCGGACGCGTACCGCCACAGCGAATTCGGCCCGGCCGCCGGTTCCAGCGCCGCGGTCGGGTCCGGCGTGAAATCGAGGTCCCAGGGTCCGCCGCACAGAGGGCACCCCCAAGGGGCAGTCCGGACGTCCGCGCGTGTACCGTCCTCTGAGCAGACGTAACCGGGGGGTGCTTGCGTCATGTGCGGAGCGCCTTTGCTCGTTCATGGCCGGTGTATGGCACGGATGTTACGCGTCCGTTGTCTTCTTGTGGGTCGCGCCGGAGGTGGGTCAACCTTTCGGTGGCGGCAGCCCGTTGGGCCATCTGCGTTGTCATGGCCACGCTTGATCGGCACCGCTACACCCCCCGCAATGCACCACCTAAGAGGAGGACCCGTCACATGCCAGTGATGCGTCACATACGCCGGAAGATTGCCGGCATCAGCGCGACCGCGGTCGTGGCCCTCGCGCTCGGCGCCGCCGCCGCGCTGCCCGCCTCGGCCGTCGACATCGGCGTGCGGGGCGCGATCCAGAACGCCGGTGCCCCCGGGTCCGTACCCGGCAGCTACATCGTGACCCTGAAGGACGCCGCCGCCCGCTCGACCGATCCGAGCGGCAAGGCCGTCGCCAAGCGCTACGGCGCGAAGATCGACCGGACCTACAGCGCGGCCCTCAACGGCTACTCGATCGAGGTCTCCGAGGCGCAGGCCAGGAAGCTCGCCGCCGACCCGGCGGTCAAGTCGGTCGTGCAGAACCGCACCTTCACGGTCAACGCCACCCAGCCGAACCCGCCGTCCTGGGGTCTGGACCGCGTCGACCAGCGCGCTCTGCCGCTCAACCAGAGCTACACCTACCCGGACCAGGCGGGCGAGGGCGTCACCGCGTACGTCATCGACACCGGTGTCCGCATCACGCACCAGGACTTCGGCGGCCGCGCCTCCTACGGCTACGACGCCATCGACAACGACAACACCGCCCAGGACGGCCACGGCCACGGCACGCACGTCGCCGGGACCGTCGCGGGCGGCAAGTACGGCGTGGCCAAGAAGGCCAAGATCGTCGGCGTCCGCGTACTCGACAACAACGGCTCCGGCACGACGGCCCAGGTCGTCGCGGGCATCGACTGGGTGACCGCGAACGCCGTCAAGCCGGCCGTGGCCAACATGTCGCTCGGCGGCGGCGCGGACTCCGCGCTCGACGCCGCGGTCCGCAACTCCATAGCCTCCGGCATCACCTACGCCGTGGCCGCGGGCAACGAGTCCACCAACGCCTCCACCAAGTCCCCGGCGCGCGTCACCGAGGCCATCACCGTCGGTGCCACCACCAGCGCCGACGCCAAGGCGAGCTACTCCAACTACGGCACCGTCCTCGACATCTTCGCGCCGGGGTCCTCCATCACCTCCGCGTGGAGTACGGGCGACACCGCCACGAACACGATCAACGGCACGTCGATGGCCTCGCCGCACGTCGCGGGCGCGGCCGCCGTCTACCTCTCGCAGAACCCGGCCAGCACCCCGGCCCAGGTGGCCACGGCCCTGGTGAACTCCTCCACCCCGGACGTGGTGACCAGCCCGGGCTCGGGTTCCCCGAACCGCCTGCTGTACGTCGGCGCCCAGGGCCCCGTCCCGCCGGGCAAGCGCTTCGAGAACACCGCCGACTACACGATCAACGACAACGCGACCGTCGAGTCCCCGATCACCGTCAGCGGTGTCGTCGGCAACGCCCCGGCGACGCTGAAGGTCCCGGTCGACATCAGGCACACGTACATCGGTGACCTCAAGGTCGACCTGGTCGCGCCCGACGGCACCGTGTACACCCTGCACAACCGGGCCAACGGCGGTACCGACAACATCATCAGGACCTTCACGGTGAACGCCTCCGCCGAGACGGCGAACGGCACCTGGAAGCTCCGCGTGAACGACAACGCGAACGCCGACACCGGGAAGACCGACTCCTGGGCGCTCCAGTTCTGACGGACCGGAGCCGCGTGAGCCGCGGGCACTGACCGCACCGCGGACAACGAGGACAACAGTGGGGGCGACCGACTCTTCGGTCGCCCCCACTGCGTACTATTCGCGCATTCGTTCGCGCATGCGTTCGCGTCCTGCGCGGTGCTCCTCGCGACGCCCCCGTGATGCCCCCTGCGTTGGAGTCCGCCTCCCGTGAGCACCCCGCCGAGTCCTCCCTCCGGACCGGGCCACACCTGGCCCCCGCCGTCCCCGCTGCCGGTGTGGGCGCCGCCGCCCGGCCACGGGCCGCAGCAGCCGGCGCTCAACGGCTTCGCGCTCGCCTCGCTCCTCGTCGGGCTGTTGTGCTTCCCGCCGCTCGGCATCGTCTTCGGCATCGTGGCCCTCGTACAGATCGCGAAGAAGCGGGAGCGGGGCAAGGCCCTGGCGATCGTGGGCCTGGCGGTGTCCGTGGCGATGACCGGCGCGCTGGTCTTCACGGCCGGCCGGGTCGCGACGGCCCTCGGCGACCGGTTCGACACGCTGAGCGCGCCGCCCGAGGTCGAGGGCGAACTCACGGACGTCGACGACCTGAAGGCGGGCGACTGCTTCAACGTGGAGGGCGCCGATCTGCTCGACGAGCGGCCCCTGATGTACAGGATCGACTGCGCGGAGGTGCACCACGGCGAGGTCGCCGCGACGAAGCGGCTCGACACGGTGGACGCCCCCGGATCGGACGAGGCCGACCGCGCGTCCGAGGAGACGTGCTGGCAGGCCCAGGACGCGTACGCGATGGACACGTGGGCGCTGCCCGACTACGCGGAGATGTTCTTCTACGCGCCCTCCCGCCAGTCGTGGCGCCAGGGGGACCGCGTCCTGCTCTGCGTGATCGGCACGACGGAGCAGGACTGGCGGGGCAGCCTGCGCAACGACTCCGGGATGCTGAAGCCGGAGCAGGCGGCCTTCCTGCGGGCCGCCAACACCGTCGACTTCGTCATGAGCAGGCCTCCCGAGGACGACGTGGAGGCGGCGCTGCAGGAACACCAGGCGTGGGCCCGTGAGGTGCACGCGGCGCTGGGCGAAGAGGTGAAGGTGCTCCAGGCGGACAAGGCCCGGCCCGGGATGGAGAAGGCCGTCCCGGCGCAGCTCAAGGAGATCGAGACGGCCCGCACGGCGTGGCAGCGCGCCTCCCAGGCGAAGACGCCGGCGGAGTTCGACCGGCAGTGGAGCCGGGCGCTGGGCGCGATGAGCGCGTCGACGGAGCAGGCGCTGCGCGGCGCGTACGGGCTTTCGATGGCGATCCCGGAGTGGCGGGAGGACGGCCGGACGGACCCGGAGGGCCCGGACGCCGGCCCGGGCGGAGGCCCCTCCTCCGAATCGGTGTGACCGTCGTCGGGGTAACGCGCGGTAACGGGTTTGGGTGACCTGGCTTCATCACTTCGGGTGAAACTCTGGCCCTTGCTTGCGGTCTACAACCGTCGGTTGCCAGGGTGTAGCTGTCTGTCAAGCTGATGGGAGTGGCCAGTGACTTTCGGTGAGCAGCCGGCCTATCTGCGCGTGGCCGGGGACCTGCGACGGAAGATCGTCGACGGTTCTCTGCCCCCGCACGCCCGGCTCCCCTCCCAGGCCCGTATCCGCGAGGAGTACGGCGTCTCCGACACCGTGGCCCTGGAGGCGCGCAAGGTCCTCATGGCGGAGGGGCTGGTCGAGGGCCGGTCCGGGTCCGGTACGTACGTACGGGAACAGCCGGTCCCGCGGCGGGTCGCCCGCTCCGGCTACCGCACCGGCGGCGCCTCGACGCCGTTCCGGCAGGAGCAGGCGGACGCGGGCGCGCGCGGCACGTGGGAGTCGAGCAGTGAGCAGACGGGCGCGCCCGCGGAGATCGCGACGCGGCTCGGCATCGAACCGGGCGAGCGGGTCATGCGGACGCGGTACGTGTTCCGTGACGCGGGGGAGACGATGATGCTGTCGACCTCGTGGGAGCCGCTCGCCGTGACCGGCCGGACTCCCGTGATGCTGCCGGAGGAGGGACCGCTGGGGGGCTCGGGGGTGGTCGACCGGATGGCCGCGATCGACGTCGTCGTGGACAACGTGGTGGAGGAGGTAGGCGCGCGGCCCGGCCTGGCGGAGGAGATCTTCCTCCTGGGCGGGGTCCCGGGGTACGTGGTGCTGGTGATCGGCCGCACCTACTTCGCCTCCGGACGCGCGGTGGAAACGGCCGACGTGGTGGTGCCGGCGGACCGCTACCGCCTGGCGTACCACCTACCGGTGCGGTAGCGGGCCCTCGATGCGGCTGCCGCCCCGGTGCGGTGGCCGCCGGGCGGTGGGTACGGGATGGGTGCGGTGGCTGCCGGGTGCGTGCGGCGCCGTTGCCGGGGCGCTGCCCCGGACCCCGCGCCTCAAACGCCGGCGGGGCTGAAGTGGGCGCCTCGAACGCCGGCGGGGATGAAGTGGGCAGGTTTCGGCGTGATGGTGATCGGCCGTGCCGGTCCTTTCCTCGCGTTCTTCGGGTGGTCCGGCCCGTGCGCCGGCGCCTTCGCTCCCTCCTCCGCGGCCGGACTCGCCCTCCCCCTGTGCCCGTTGATCGTCCGCCGGCGCCTCGGCGCGACCTGCACGGATGCGTCCCGCCGCGCGGTGACGGGGCGGGTGCGGCGGACGCGCCGGCGCCGTTCGCGCGCCCGCTCTGAACCGGCGCGCACGGCCCGCTCGTACACGTGGCCGGATGCGTACGCCCCCGAGGTACCTCTTCGTGAAAAACCGTATCCGCTGCGTAAAGGTCGGGCGTAAGCTCGGGCATATGCGCAATGCGGTTTCCCGGGCAGATACGTCGGCGGAGGGTGAAACGCGATGAACGACAGCGGTGCCCTGCTCCCGTGGCTGGTCATACGTCAGGACGACAACGGCAACCGCTACCGGGTGGGCCGGTACCCCACCCGGGCCGAGGCCCAGAAGGTCGTCGACAGTCTCGACGACCGAGGACACAAGCAGCTCTACTGGGTCGAGCGGATCGGTCAGACCGCCACGATGAACTGAGCGTCACAGCGCCTCGCGGCGCTGACATAGGCTCCGCCCATGACGGTACGAGTGGTCGTGGGCGGAGCCCTTTGTCATGAGGGGCGCCTGCTGGCCGCCCGCCGCAGTGCACCGCCTGAGCTCGCCGGACGCTGGGAGCTGCCGGGCGGGAAGGCCGAACCGGGTGAGTCCGTCCCCGAGGCGCTGGTGCGCGAACTGCGCGAGGAGCTCGGCGTGGAGACCGAGCCGCTGGAGCGGATCCCGGGGGAGTGGCCCCTCAAGCCCGGTCTCGTCCTGCACGTGTGGACCGCGCGGCTGCTCTCCGGAGTGCCCGCACCGCTGGAGGACCACGACGAACTGCGCTGGCTCGGGCCCGAGGAGCTGGAGTCGGTGGACTGGCTCGACCAGGACCGGCCGGCGGTCGCCGAGGCGGGACGCCGTCTGCGCGCACAGGTGACAGTCGAAGGGGATGCCGTCGGGGGCGTCGGGGGCGGCGGGGGCGCGTGACGCTCGCGTTCTAGGCCGTCCGCGCCACAGTGTGCCGGTGGGTGGGGGATCGAGTGGTACGACGCCTCAAATATCGGGTATGTCGCTATTAATCCCTATCTCGTCCCTCTTTCGTCCCAGACGAACCGGACTGGGGTCGCTGCTGGCCCGGGAAGTGATCGGCGTGATCGACACAGACGGCGAGTGTGCCGAGTGGGCCTTCCCTGCCGAACCCGGTGCCGTCCGCACCGCACGTCACGCCGTACGCGGCACCCTGCGCGACTGGGGTCTGGAAGCCGTCGGAGATGTGACCGTCCTGCTGGTCAGCGAGCTCGTCACCAATTCCCTGCGCTACGCCTCCGGCCCCATCGGCGTCCGCCTGCAACGGCGCAATCCAGCCGCCGACAGCGCCGCGGGCGGCCCCGCTCTGCTCGTGGAGGTTTCAGATCCGCTTCCGGATCCGCCCCGCGAGCGGTCCGCGAACCCGGACGACGAGAGGGGCCGCGGACTGCACCTCGTCGCCGTCTCCTCGCAGCGCTGGGGAACCCGCCACGGGAAATCGGGCAAGACAGTGTGGTTCGAATTGGCTCTTCCTGGTCAGTAACAAGGTGAACGGTGACGGGGAACCCCTCGGGGGCACCCCTCGGCGGCAGCTGGGGGAGGAGTCCGGGGGAGATCACACGACATGGCTCGAAATCATCGAGACCGTGCTGTGATCGTGAACGCCGTGCCGTCCGGGCCCGTGGTGCTGAATACTGCCGTCATGGCCGGTCCGGTTGCGGTGAGCTGGAGGGGACGGTCGCGTGAGCGAAATACCTGCGCAGGCACATCAGGCCAACGTGCCGCGCGAGACATGGCACGACGCCCTGTGGCACAGCAGTCCGCCTGGCTCGATATATGACTACATAAAGGTCGCTTCTTTCTCGATCGGGCCCGACGGCTACATCGACCAGTGGAGCCTGCGCGCCGAGGAACTGTTCGGACTGACGGCCGCCCAGACCGTGGGTCGCGACCCGGTCGACGCGTTCATGCCGCCCGAGCTGCGCCCCGACGCGCACCGGAAGGTCGCCGAGATCCTCGACGGCAAGGAGTGGACGGGCCTGATCCCCTTCCGGATCCCCGGCGGCGACGGCGCGCACGGTGTGGCCGAGATCTATGTGATGCCCACCCAGACCGAGACCGCCGAGCGGGCCGCACTGTGCGTCGTCGTCGACGTGCGCGCGCTGCGGCGGATCGAATCCGACCTCGCGGCTTCACAGGCCATATTCGGCCAATCTCCTTTCGGTTTCCTGCTCTTCGGGACGGACCTCACCGTGCAGCGGGCCAACCGCAGGTTCGCCAGCGTCTTCGGGGGCGCCGCCGAGGAGCACCGGGGCCGGACCGTGCACGACTACCTGCCGGCGCACGAGGCCGACCGGATGGCCGACGCCCTGCGCCGGGTACTGGACACCGGGGAGTCGGTCACCGACCTGCGGATCACCGGCGCCACCCCCGGCAGCCGGGAGAACCGGCACTGGTCCATCAACCTCTACCGCGTCCACGGCGGCAGCGGCCGCCCCATCGGCGTCGCCGGCATCGGCACCGACGTCACCCGCCGCCACCTCGCCGCCCGCGAGGCCGCCGGGGTCCGGCGCAACCTCGCCCTCCTCAACGAGGCCGGGCACCGCATCGGAAACTCCCTCGACCTGGAGACCACCGCCCGGGAGCTCCTCGACGTCACCGTCCCCGGCTTCTGCGACCTGGCCGCCGTCGACCTCTACCAGGGGCTGCTGCTCGGCGACGACGACCGGCCCGCCCGGCCGCAGGGCCCGGGAGTGCCCAGCCTGCCCGGCCAGGGCCCGGCGCGGACGCCCTCCGCGGCCCTGCGCCGGGTGGCCTTCTCCTCCGCCGTCTCGGACGCCCCGCTGTCCGGACCGGGCGCGCTGGTCTCCGTCGGCGACATCCACCGGTACCCGGCGGCCTCACCGGGCGCGCTCGCCCTGCGCACGGCCCGGCCGCGGCTGATCGAGGGCGGCGGACCGGAGGACCTCGTACAGTCCACGCTGGTCGTGCCGATGGTCGCCCACGACACGGTGGTCGGGCTCGCGCAGTTCTCCCGTACGAAGGGCAGCGAACCCTTCGGCGAGCGCGACCGGGCCGTGGCCGTGGAACTGGCCGCACGGGCCGCCGTCTGCATCGACAACGCGCGGCTGTACCGGCGCGAGCACGAGCGGGCCCTGATACTGCAGCGCAGCCTGCTGCCGCCCGGCGACCCGGAGGCGGCGGGCCTGGACATCGCCTGCCGGTACCTGCCCGGGAACGCGGCGACGGAGGTCGGCGGCGACTGGTTCGACGTCATCGAGCTGCCCGGGCACCGCACGGCGCTGGTCGTCGGCGACGTCATGGGCCGGGGGCTGCGGGCGGCCGTCGCCATGGGGGAACTGCGGACCGCCGTACGGACCCTCGCGCTGCTGGACCTCGAACCGGCGGAGGTGCTGACCGCGCTGGACGAGATCGCCCGGGGGCTCGGCGCCCCCGGCGGCTCCCAGCAGGCCTCGCGGGCGGCCCTGCACTCGCGCGACGCGGACCGCTCGGAGGTCTACCTCGCCACCTGCGTGTACGCGGTCTACGACCCGGTGACGCGGCGCTGCACGATCGCCAACGCGGGCCACATGCCGCCCGTGCTGGTCGAACCGCCGGACGAGGCCGGGAGGCCGAGGCCCGCGCTGCTGCTGGAGGTGCCGCCCGGGATGCCGCTGGGCGTGGGCGGGGAGCCCTTCGAGGAGGTCGAGGTGGATCTGCCCGAGGGCGCCCTGCTGGCCCTTTACACCGACGGGCTCGTGGAGTCCCGGGACCATCCGCTGGAGGAGGGCCTGCGCGGGCTGCGCGAGGCCCTCGCGGACCCGGTCCGCCCCCTGGAGGACGTCTGTGACCACGTGCTGAACACGCTCGACACCCGGCACGGCGAGGACGACATCGCCCTGCTGATGGCGCGCGTGCAGGGGCTGCCGGTGGACGCGGTCGGGGACTGGCAGCTGCCGCGCGAGGCCCGGTCGGTGGGGCGGGCGCGGGAGCTGGCCCGCACGAAGCTGCCGGCGTGGGGCCTGGAGGGGCTGCTGGACACCACGGAACTGCTGGTCAGCGAGCTCGTCACCAACGCGTTGCGGTACGGGGAGGGCGAGATCCGGCTGCGGCTGCTGCTGGACCGGACCCTGGTGTGCGAGGTGTGGGACGCGAACCTGGTGCAGCCGCGGCGGCGGCGGGCGCGGGACACGGACGAGGGCGGTCGGGGGTTGCAGCTGGTGGGCATGCTGTCGGCCGGGTGGGGCACTCGGCGGACCCACCGGGGCAAGACGGTGTGGTTCGAGCTGCCGTTGCCCGGTGCGGCGGTGGAGGCGGTCGCGGAGTTCACGGCGGAGCAACTGCTGAACATGTACGGCTGACCGCCGCCGCCCCGGGGCTCCGACCCGGACCCCGCGCCTCAAACGCCGGCGGGGCTGAAAGATCGCCTCAAACGCCGGCGGGGCTGGATTTTCCAGCCCCGCCCGGCGTTTGGCTACACGGCGTGATGTTGTTTGAGTGCCGCCAGGCGGGCCTCGATTTCCGAGGTCTTGCCCAGGTCGTCGAGGGACTCGAACTGCGCGTCCAGGGAGGACGCGGCCAGTTCCTGCTTGCCCAGCGCCATCGCCTCCTCCCGCCGCACCTTCTCCTCGAACCGGTTGAGGTCGCTCGTCGGGTCCATCACGTCGATGTTCTTCACCGCGTCCAGCATCGTGTTCTGCGCCTGCGCGGTCTTCGCCCGGGCCACCAGCTCGTCGCGCTTCGCCTGCAGCTCGGTCAGCTTGTTCTTCATCGAATCCAGGCCCGACTTGAGCTTGTCGACGACCGTCGTCTGGGCGGCGATCGTCGGCTCCGCCGTCTTCGCCTCCTTCTCCGACTGCATCTGCCGGCCCAGCGCCACCTTCGCGAGGTTGTCGAACCTGTCCGCCTCCGCCGTCGCCCCCGCCGCCCGCAGTTCGTCCGCCTTCCTGCTCGCCGCCAGGGCCTTGCCGCCCCACTCGGCGGCCGCCTCCACGTCCTCCTTGTGGTCCGCCTCCAGCATCCGGAGGTTGCCGATCGTCGTCGCGACGGCCTGCTCCGCCTCCGAGATGTTGTTCGTGTAGTCGCGGATCAGCTGGTCCAGCATCTTCTGCGGGTCCTCCGCCTGGTCCAGCAGCGCGTTGATGTTGGCCTTGGCGAGCTGGGTGACGCGGCCGAGGATGGTCTGCTTGCTCATGGTCGGTCTCTCCTGGTGAGGGCTGGTCGGTCGGTGCGGGGACCCGCGGTGCGGTTCAGAAGCGGCCGCCACCGCCCATGCGGCCGCGGGTCGCGCCGCCGCCGAAGGAACCGGGACCGCTGCCCCCGCCGCCCCCGAAGCCGCCTCCGAAGCCCCCGCCCCCGCCCCCGCCTCCGCCCCGGCCGAAGCCGCCCCCGCCCAGCCCGCCCCGCAGGATCTCGCCGAGGATGATCCCGCCGAGCACCGCGCCGCCCTGGCCGCCGCCCGCGCGCCTGCCCGCGTACGGGTCCTGGAACGCCCGTACGTCCTGCTCCGCCAGCTCCTGCGCCTGCCGCGCCAGCGCATCCGCCCGCTGGGCCTCCGCCAGCGCGCCCGCCGGGTCGGCCGTCGCCAGGGACACCGCCCGCTCCAGGTGCCGGCCCGCCTCCGCGAGCCGGGTGCGGGCCTGGCTGCCCACCGCGCCCCGGGTGGTGGTGATGTAGTCGGTCGCCGCGCCGATCGCGCTGCGCGCCGCGAGCATGGCCTGGTCGAGCAGGCTCGCCGCCCGCTGCCGGCCCGACTCCCGCTCCCGCGCCCCGGCCAGTGCCTCGTCGAGGGCCGCGTCGGCCTCCTCGACCCGCCGCAGGGCGTCGATCGGGTCGTACCGCCCGGTCGCCTCCTCCTGCCGTACGCCGGCCAGTACGGCCTCGGCCCGGCCGATCCGCCCGCGCAGATCCGCCGTCGAGGTGCCCTCCGCGGTGCCGGTGAGCAGCCCGCGGGCGTCCGCGAGGTCGGTCTCCGTCTCGGTCAGCGCGCCCGGCAGCTTCCCGGCCGCCTCCGCCAGCTCCTGCGCCCGCCGCTCCACCGCGTCCAGCAGGGTCGCCGCCTGGTCCACGGCGCCCTCGGCGGCCCGTACGCGCACGGCCGCCGTGCCGTTCTCGCCGGCGTCGAGGGCCGCGTGGGCCAGGCCCAGGTTGGTCGCCGTGAACAGCAGCCGGTCCTTGGCCTGTTCGGGGTTGGAGGCGACGGGCGCGGACGCGGAGTCCGCGTACCGCCGCGCCAGCGCGGTCAAGGTCGCCTCGGTGATGGTGGCGCGCCCGGTCAGGTCCAGGTAGCGCTCCTCCACGGTCGCCAGGGCCTGCGGGGCGTTCTTCTCCAGGTCCCGCAGCCGGTCGAAGGCCGCCGATTCGGCGTCGAGCCGCCGGTTCGCCTCGGTGCAGCGGGCGACGATCTCGTCCAGCATCCGGCGCCGGGTCGCGTCGTCCTCCGGGTAGGCGTCGTCGAGCTGCTGGCGCAGCCGGAAGGCGTGCGTCAGCTCGCCCTGCGCGTACTCCACGGCCGCGGTGAAGGGGCGGACCGCCTCGTCGCCGAACTGGGCGGAGGCGAAGCCGAGTTCCTCGGTGCTGGTGCGGACGGCGTCGTCGGTCTGCACCAGCAGGGTCTTGGCCCTGCCGTCCAGTTCCGGCAGGGCCAGTCGGTCCGGCGCCCCTTCGGGCCAGCCCGGTCCGGTCGTCGTGCCGCGGCCGGCGGCGCCCGCTCCCTTGCGCTTGCGGCGGGTGTACGCGTACGCCGCGAGCGCCCCGGCCGCACCCACCGCGACGACCGGGAGCACGAAGTCCCCGGCCCCGTCCGCTCCGCTCGCCCCGCCGCCGGGGTCGGCCGGGCCGGGGGTGATGGCCGGCACGGGAACGGGCTGCCCGCCGAGGACGGCGTTGTAGCCGTTCGCCGCGCCGATCGCGGCTCCCGCCCAGTCGTTCTGCTTCAGGGCCGGCTCGATGGCGGTCCGTGCGACGGCGGCCAGCTGCTGTTCGGTGAAACCGGAGTCGACGTCGGCCGAATAGGCGTACTGGCGGTCGCCGGTCGCCACCGCCAGCAGCAGGTCGTCCTGGCCGAGGCCGTTGCGCTGCGCGGTGGCGTCGGCCCAGCTCTGGGCGGAGCGCCCGGAGAAGTCCTGTACGTAGGCCACGAAGAGCTGGATCCGCCGGTCGGCGTACAGCTTGTCGAGCGCGGCGGCGACGGCGGGCCGTCGGTCGCCCAGCGCGCCGACGCGGTCGGTGATCTGGCCTTGCTGGGACAGGACGACGGGATCCTCGGCCCACGCGGGCTGCGCCCCGGGTACGGCCCAGCCGCCGACCGCCAGCAGCGCGGCGGAGAGGGCGAGCCCGGCCCGTACGAAGATCCTGCTTCGCGGCCTGCATCTCAGCGGAATCACATTTGGGAGATTATGGGGGCGTTTCCGGCTCCGCACCCGGAGTGATCACCAGTGACCTGCGCCGACCCCGGTCGTTGGCAGGTCATGCAGAAGATCATCTCTGCCGCCGCGCTCACCGTGGCCGCCCTCAGCCTCGCCGCGCCGGCCCACGCCGACAACGACAGCAACTTCGGCGGCGGGGTGAACGCGGCCAACAACTGGAACTTCACCGCGGCCGCCGTCTGCCTCCAGGAGGTGGCCGTGGTCCCCGTCCTCGGCGACTGGGTGGGCGACCACGCCAACAACTGCTCCAACGGCAACGTCATCGACCACTCCGGGCACTGAGGCACCGGCCCGCCGCCCCGGGCTCACGGCAGGGCGACCGCCGTGAGCCCGGGCAGCGGGGGCATGGTCCGCCGCGGACGGGCTATGCGGGATCGGAACGGCGCCGGATCCTGCTCCCCAGCCACACCAGCGGGTCGTACTTGCGGTCCACCGCCCGCTCCTTCAGCGGGATCAGCGCATTGTCGGTGATCTTGATGCCCTCGGGGCAGACCTCCGTGCAGCACTTGGTGATGTTGCAGTAGCCGAGCCCGTGCTCGTCCTGCGCGGTGCGCTTGCGGTCCAGGCCCGCCTCCGCGGCCGCGTCCAGCGGGTGCATGTCCAGCTCCGCCACCCGCATCAGGAAGCGCGGACCGGCGAAGGCGACCTTGTTCTCCTCGTGGTCACGCACCACGTGGCAGGTGTCCTGGCACAGGAAGCACTCGATGCACTTGCGGAACTCCTGGGAGCGCTCCACGTCGATCTGCTGCATCCGGTACGCGCCCGCGGGCACTCCCTCCGGCGGCACGAAGGCCGGGACCTCCCGCGCCTTGGCGTAGTTGAAGGACACGTCCGTCACCAGGTCGCGGACGACCGGGAAGGCCCGCAGCGGGGTGATCGTGATCGTCTCGGACGGATCGAAGGTCGACATGCGCGTCATGCACAGCAGCCGCGGCCGGCCGTTGATCTCCGCGCTGCACGAGCCGCACTTGCCCGCCTTGCAGTTCCAGCGCACCGCCAGGTCCGAGGCCTGGGTGGCCTGGAGCCGGTGGACGATGTCCAGGACCACCTCGCCGTCGTTCACCTCGACCGTGAAGTCCCGCAGTTCCCCGCCCTCCGCGTCGCCCCGCCAGACCCGGAAGCTCGCGTCGTACGTACTCATTCGTAGAGCTCCTCTTCGGCGAGGTACTTGACCAGCTCTTCCTTGTCGAACAGCGCGAGCAGGTCGGGGCGGATGGGTTCGGTGCGGGTCCGCACCAGGGCGATCCGGTCGGCCGCGGGGTCCGCCGGAGGCAGGTTTCCGCCGGAGTCGGTCACCGGCCGGCAGAGCAGGTTCACGGGGCGCCAGCTCCGCTCCATCGCCGGGCAGTCCTCGCGGGTGTGCCCGCCCCGGCTCTCGGTGCGCTCCAGGGCCGCGCGGGCCACGCACTCGCTGACCAGCAGCATGTTCCGCAGGTCCAGGGCGAGGTGCCAGCCCGGGTTGAACTGCCGGTGCCCCTCGACACCGGCCCGCGAGGCCCGCAGCCGCAGGGTCGCGAGCTTCTCCAGCGCCTCGGCCATCTCGCCCTCGCGCCGGATGATCCCGACGAGGTCGTTCATGGTCGTCTGGAGTTCCTGGTGCAGGGTGTACGGGTTCTCCGCGCCCTCGACGGCGTGGAAGGGGGCCAGCGCCTCCTCGGCCGCCGCGTCGATCTCGGCCTGGGAGACCTCCGGGCGCGGGCCGGGCACGGAGGCGAGTTCCGCCGCGTGCAGTCCGGCCCGCCGCCCGAAGACCAGCAGGTCGGACAGGGAGTTCCCGCCGAGCCGGTTCGAGCCGTGCATCCCGCCCGCGACCTCGCCCGCCGCGAACAGTCCCGGGACCCCGACGGTGGCCGCGGTCTCGGAGTCGACGGCGATTCCGCCCATCACGTAGTGGCAGGTCGGGCCCACCTCCATCGGCTCCGCGGTGATGTCCACGTCCGCCAGCTCCTTGAACTGGTGGTACATCGACGGGAGTCGCCGCTTGATCTTCTCGGCCGGCATCCGGGTGGACACGTCGAGGAAGACCCCGCCGTGCGGGGAGCCGCGGCCGGCCTTCACCTCGGAGTTGATGGCCCGCGCCACCTCGTCGCGCGGCAGCAGCTCGGGAGGACGCCGGTTGCGGTCCGGATCCTCGTACCAGCGGTCGCCCTCCTCCTCCGACTGGGCGTACTTCTCCTTGAAGACGTCGGGGATGTAGTCGAACATGAACCGCTTGCCCTCGGAGTTGCGCAGCACCCCGCCGTCACCGCGCACCGACTCGGTGACGAGGATGCCCTTCACCGACGGGGGCCAGACCATGCCGGTCGGGTGGAACTGCACGAACTCCATGTTCAGCAGGGGCGCGCCCGCGAGCAGGGCCAGCGCGTGACCGTCGCCCGTGTACTCCCAGGAGTTGGACGTGGTCTTGAAGGACTTGCCGATCCCGCCCGTCGCGAGGACGACCGCCGGGGCCTCCAGCACGAAGAAGCGGCCGGACTCGCGTTCGTAGCAGAAGGTCCCCGAGACCCGCTGCCCGTCGGGGGAGCCGCGGTCCTGCAAGACCCTGGTGACCGTGCACTCCTGGAAGACCTTGAGCCGGGCCTCGTAGTCCCCGTACTCCTTGAAGTCCTCCTGCTGGAGGGCGACGATCTTCTGCTGGAGGGTGCGGATCAGCTCCAGGCCGGTGCGGTCGCCGACGTGCGCGAGACGCGGGTACTCGTGCCCGCCGAAGTTGCGCTGCGAGATCTTCCCGTCGGGCGTGCGGTCGAAGAGCGCGCCCCAGGTCTCCAGCTCCCAGACCCGGTCCGGGGCCTCCTTCGCGTGGAGCTCCGCCATCCGCCACTGGTTGAGGAACTTGCCCCCGCGCATCGTGTCGCGGAAGTGCACCTGCCAGTTGTCGCCCTCGTTGACGTTGCCCATCGAGGCGGCGATCCCGCCCTCCGCCATCACCGTGTGGGCCTTGCCGAAGAGGGACTTGCAGATCACGGCCGTACGGGCACCGCGCTCGCGGGCCTCGATCGCGGCCCGCAGTCCGGCGCCGCCCGCGCCGACCACCACCACGTCCCACTGCTGCCGTTCCACTTGGGCCATCTCAGAAGATCCTCGGGTCGGTGAAGGCGCCGGTCGCCAGCAGGTACACGTAGAAGTCGCACAGGGCGACGCTGATCAGCGAGGCCCACGCCAGCAGCGCGTGGCGGTTGTTGAGCCGGCTGATCCAGCCCCAGAGCCGGTAGCGCACCGGGTGCTTCGAGAAGTGCTTGAGCCGGCCGCCCATGATGTGGCGGCAGGAGTGGCAGGACAGGGTGTAGGCCCAGATCAGCACGATGTTGATGAGGAACAACACCGTCCCGAGGCCCATGTGGCCCCACTCGTAGTGCTCGTCGCGGAAGGTGAGCAGGGTGTCGTACGACAGGATGAGCGCGACCGGGACCGCCGCGTAGAAGAAGTACCGGTGCACGTTCTGGAAGATCAGCGGGAAGCGGGTCTCGCCGGTGTACTTCGTGTGCGGTTCGGCGACGGCGCAGGCGGGCGGCGAGACCCAGAAGCCTCGGTAGTAGGCCTTGCGGTAGTAGTAGCAGGTCAGCCGGAAGCCGAGCGGGAAGATCAGGATGATCAGGGCGGGGGACAGGCCCCACCAGCTGCCGAAGATCTCCCAGTTGGGCCCGTCCTGCATGGGGACGCAGTTCTCCGCGAGACACGGGGAGTAGAAGGGCGAGACGTACGGGGCGGCGTAGTAGTCGGCGTTCGCGAAGGCCCGCCAGGTCGAGTAGATGACGAAGGCGAGCAGCCCGGCCGCGGTGGCGGCGGGGGCCAGCCACCACCGGTCGGTCCGCAGGTGCCGAACAGCGATCGCGGCCCGGGAGGGGTCGTGGACGCCGCCGGGCCGCTGCTGGGGTGGTTGTGTGCCTGTGGCCAAAGGGGACTCCGGGAGGAGTGATGAGGGGTGGCCCAGGAGGCCCGGCCGCTCGGCGGCCGGGCCAGATGGGGTGTGGGTGTGGTGCGGGTGGTGCGACGGGTGGGTGTCAGGGCGCCCGGCGGTCGCGGGCGCCCAGGCCCTCGTCGTCGGAGTCCGTCCACAGAGAGCTGTCGTACGGCGTGTCCGGCACCGTCACCATCCGGGACGGGTCCGGCGGGGACGCCGCTGCCGGCTTGCGTCGTGCGGCCTGCTGCTCCAGCCGCTCGACCTTGCGCGTCAGCTCGTCCAGGTTTCGCCGTACGGCACTCAGATCGTCTTGCAGGGACATGATTTGCCCTCACTTCCGCCAAGGTGCGGTGGCAACGCTCATGTGCGCCTGCGAGTGTCGCGCTTCCCGTCCCCCGTTGTGAAGGGACGTGCAGCGATTGCGGGCGCGCAGGCGTGAACTGTGCGCCCCTCCCTACCCCCATTCTCATCCCTCTTACGGGGAAACGCCCGTCCGCCGCGCAAGCGGGATTGGTCCGCACGGGTGGGGTTCGCGGCGTGGCGAGAGGCGGCTGCGAAGGGTGCGGCGGACCGTCGATTTCAGTGGGTTCCGGCAACCGGTGTGATCAGCTCCATATACCGCCGAACGTGATCATGCTTCCCCCACGCCCCGCCCCGGAGGTACCACCCATGTCCCAGAGAAGGCGCAGGTCCTTGGCGCTCCTGACCTCGGGAGTCCTCGCACTGCCGCTGCTCACGGGCTGCGGCGCGGGTGACGACGAGGGCGGTCCGGCCGCCGCAGGACAGGACATCGCCACGACGGCCCGCGAGAAGGTCGCCGACGGGGGTGTGCTGCGCTGGGCGGTGGACACCCTCCCGGACACCCTGAACACCTTCCAGGCCGACGCGGACGCCACCACGTCGAGGATCGCCGGGGCGGTGCTGCCGCAGTTGTTCGTGATGGACGCCAAGGGGCGGCCGGTGGCCAATCCCGACTACCTGGAGAAGGCCGAGGTCGTCGAGCGGGAGCCCAAGCAGGTTGTCCTGTACAAGCTCAACCAGCAGGCGGTGTGGAGCGACGGACGGGAGATCGGCGCCGCCGATTTCGTGGCGCAGTGGCGGGCCCTGAACGGCAAGGACACGGCGTACTGGACGGCGCGCAACGCCGGCTATGACCGGATCGAGAAGATCGAGAAGGGCAAGACCGACCTGGAGATCAGGGTCACCTTCGGCAAGCCGTACGCCGACTGGCGCTCCCTGTTCACCCCGCTCTACCCCAAGCAGGTCACCGGCACCCCGGACGCCTTCAACGAGGGCGCCCGCGGCACGCTGAAGGTCACCGCCGGACCCTTCAGCCTCGGGGCGATCGACAAGAAGACCGGCACCGCGGCCCTGACCCGCAATCCGCGCTGGTGGGGCCGGCCCGCCAAGCTGGACACGCTCGTCCTGACGGCGGTGCCGCGGGCCGAGCGCCCGGCGGCCCTGGCCGCCGGGAAGCTCGACCTGGCGGAGATCGACCGCGCCGGGGCCGACCGGATCGCACTGGCCCGCAGGGACGCGGCCCGCAAGAGCGGCGCGGGTTCGGGCTCGGGCGGGGCCCCGGCCCACGGCCCGGGGGCCTCGCTGACCCCGGCGCAGGCCACCCTGTCGTGGGCGATCGCCTTCGGAACGGACGAGGACAAGGCCGCGGCGGAGAAGGAGAGCCGCGACAAGCACGTCGCCTCCGTGAAGCGGTACGCCGACGAGCAGGCGGCCCTGCGGACCTTCACCGTCCGCAAGTCCCTGGAGCCCGCCTACACGCAGCTCGCCATGAACGGGACCTCCGGCCCGCTGGCGGACGAGCGGGTGCGCCGCGCGGTGGCCCGGGCCCTGGACCGCAAGGCGCTGGCCGAAAGCGTGCTGAAGCCGCTCGGCCTGCCCGCGAAGCCGGTCGGCAGCCACGTGGCCCTGGCCGGACAGCAGGCGTACGCCGACAACAGCGAGGCCCTCGGCGGCCAGGACACCCAGGCGGCCCAGGCCCTCCTCGCGGACGCGGGCTGGCGCCGGGGCGGCAAGCTCACGGAACCGGTCGGGGCCAAGGCCGGCCCGGAGAGCGCGCCGCAGGACGACTCGAAGACCCCGTCGGGCCCGGGCACCGGAAACGACGGCCTCTACATCGTGGGCCAGGACGACGAGGCCAACGGCGATGCGCTCCCGGCGACCGCGCCGCGCCCGCAGGCCGGCCCGGCGGGCAGCGCCGCGGACGGCGAGATCGTCGACGCCGACGCCTTCGCGCCGGGCGGCGGACCGGACCGTACCTCCCCGGTCCTGGCCCCCGCCCCCTTCGGCGCCCAGCAGCACGCCGCCCTCCTCGCCCAGGCCGCCCGGGCCGTGGCCGTCGACGACGGCAAGCGCAGCCCGGCCCGCGACGGCGACGAGGCCGACCCCGCCAAGGCCACCCCGGCTCCGGCCAAGCAGGCCACCCGCACCTCCGGCACCATGCTCGCCAAGGACGGCAAGCCGCTCACCCTGCGCTTCGTCCTCCCGGCCGGCCCCGGCTCGGAGTCCCTGCGCGCGGTCGGCGAGCGGATCGCCCAGATGCTCCGGAAGCTCGGCGTGAACACAGAGACGACCAAGGTGGCCGACGACAGCTTCTTCAAGGACCACATCGCCTCGGGCCAGTACGACCTGGCGCTCTACTCCTGGCCCGCGACCGCCTACCCGGCCACGGATGCCCGGCCCATCTTCGCGAAGCCGGAACCGGCCGCGGACGGCTCGCTGCTCGTCGAACAGAACTACACCCGGGTCGGCACCGACCACATCGACCAGCTGTTCGACCAGGCGCTCGGCGAGCTGGACGAGGCGCAGTCCCGTGAGCTGATCCGCAAGGCGGACGCCCGGATCTGGGCCGCCGCCGGCTCCATCCCCCTCTTCCAGCGCCCGGAGCTGGTCGCCGTCAAGCCGGGCCTGGTCAATGCCGGAGCCTTCGGCCTCGGCGCCCCCCGCTATCAGGACATCGGCTGGAAGAAGCCGCCGACCGCCAAGGACAAGAAGAAGTAGCCGGGGAGAAGAAGTGGTGACAAAGCGGTGCCTGTCAGGTTGACGCGAGGTCCGCAAGCTCAGATGTGACTCAAGTCCCTTGCCCGCCGGAATCCCGGCGGGCAAGGTCGTGCCATACCCATTGACCCGGCCGTTGACCGCATGATTACCGGCAGGATGGGCGGCCGAGTCACCCCGCTCCGCACTCGGTCGCGCTCATTCGTCCGGCCTCTTGACAGACCCCCCGGCAGGCGGTTCCCGCTGCGCGACGTACCATGGGGTAAGGCCGTGGCAGGTTTTCGCCCGGTCGAGGCGCGCGTGCCAGGCCGTACGCGACGCCATCCACGATCCCGGGAGAAGCGCCGAAGTGCCCACGCGCCACGACATCCGTAACGTCGCCATCGTCGCCCACGTCGACCATGGCAAGACGACCATCGTCGATGCCATGCTCAAGCAGGCCGGTGCCTTCGCCGCCCACCAGCACCTCGACGACCGCATGATGGACTCGAACGACCTGGAGCGTGAGAAGGGCATCACGATCCTCGCCAAGAACACGGCGGTGAAGTATCACCCCAAGGACGGCGGGGCCCCGATCACGATCAACATCATCGACACCCCCGGCCACGCCGACTTCGGTGGTGAGGTCGAGCGCGGTCTGTCGATGGTGGACGCCGTCGTTCTGCTGGTGGACGCCTCCGAGGGTCCGCTGCCCCAGACCCGCTTCGTCCTGCGCAAGGCCCTGCAGGCGAAGATGCCGGTCATCCTCTGCATCAACAAGACCGACCGCCCGGACTCCCGGATCGACGAGGTCGTCAACGAGACGTACGACCTCTTCCTGGACCTGGACGCGGACGAGGAGCAGATCGAGTTCCCGATCGTCTACGCCTGTGGCCGTGACGGCGTCGCGTCGCTGACCAAGCCCGAGGACGGCACCGTCCCGGCGGACAGCACGAACCTGGAGCCGTTCTTCTCCACCATCCTGGAGCACGTCCCGGCCCCGGTGTACGACGAGGAGGCCCCCCTCCAGGCCCACGTCACCAACCTGGACGCCGACAACTTCCTCGGCCGCATCGCGCTCGTCCGCGTCGAGCAGGGCGAGCTGCGCAAGGGCCAGACCGTCGCGTGGATCAAGCGTGACGGCTCGATGTCCAACGTCCGCATCACCGAGCTGATGATGACCGAGGCGCTCACCCGCAAGCCGGCCGAGGTGGCGGGCCCGGGTGACATCTGCGCGGTCGCCGGTTTCCCCGAGATCATGATCGGCGAGACCCTGGCCGACCCGGAGAACCCGATCGCGCTTCCGCTGATCTCGGTGGACGAGCCGGCGATCTCCATGACCATCGGTACGAACACCTCCCCGATGGTCGGCCGCGGCGGCAGCGGCAAGGGCGCGGACGCCAAGTCCGCGGTCAAGGACCGCAAGGTCACCGCCCGCCAGGTCAAGGACCGTCTGGACCGCGAGCTGGTCGGCAACGTCTCGCTCCGCGTCCTCGACACCGAGCGCCCCGACGCCTGGGAGGTCCAGGGCCGCGGTGAGCTCGCGCTCGCCATCCTGGTCGAGCAGATGCGCCGCGAGGGCTTCGAGCTGACCATCGGCAAGCCGCAGGTCGTCACGCAGGAGATCGACGGCAAGGTGCACGAGCCGGTCGAGCGCATGACCATCGACGTCCCCGAGGAGCACATGGGCGCGGTCACGCAGCTCATGGGCGTCCGCAAGGGCCGCATGGACAACATGTCGAACCACGGCTCCGGCTGGGTCCGCATGGAGTTCGTCGTCCCGTCGCGCGGTCTCATCGGCTTCCGTACGGAGTTCCTCACGGGCACGCGCGGTACCGGTATCGCCCACTCCATCCACGAGGGTCACGAGCCGTGGTTCGGCCCGCTGGTCACCCGTAACAACGGTTCGCTGGTCGCGGACCGCGCGGGCTCGGTCACGCCGTTCGCGATGATCAACCTGCAGGAGCGCGGCGTCCTGTTCACCGAACCCGGCACCGAGGTGTACGAGGGCATGATCGTCGGCGAGAACTCGCGCTCCGACGACATGGACGTGAACATCACCAAGGAGAAGAAGCTCACCAACATGCGTGCGGCTTCCGCGGACAACACCGAGAACGTGGTGCCGCCCCGCAAGCTCTCCCTGGAGCAGTCCCTGGAGTTCTGCCGCGACGACGAGTGCGTCGAGGTGACCCCGGAGGCCGTGCGCATCCGCAAGGTCGTCCTGGACCAGAAGGACCGCTCGCGCACCGCGTCGCGCGCCAAGTCCGGCAAGTAAGAACGCCCTTTGGGGTCGTCCCGCCCGGGTTTGCCCCGGGCCGGACGGCCCCGTTGCCGTAGGGGCGCACCGCCCTGGAAATGCAGCAGCCCCTCGTGTCGCGGAGTCCGTGATGCGAGGGGCTGTTCGCTTCTGTCAAGCGGATTTTTGCGTTCAGGTGTCCGCATACCGACCGTGACACTCCGGAAGATGAGCTAACCGTCCGTTTCGCACGTGTCTGTCTCCTATCCGTTTGTCCGGATTTCGGGTTTCTGACGCAGATCGATGTTGTGAAAACGAGACCACTTAAGTGTGGTTTACGGCCTGACCGTCCCTGAGGATGGCTCCATTGAGCTCGGGTCAATGGGTCACGCGCTGTGGGGAGCGCGCCGACTCACGAGCACACTATGGGCAGGAAAATTGCTCGCCGTCAGGGGTGTCGGCGAGGTTTTTTTGCCCCTCAAGTCGATCAGTGGACTCATGAGGAGGAAACCCATGCGCGGTGCCAAGAGCGCCAAGTGGGTCGTGGGCGCGGTTGTCGTCGCCCTGGCCGCTACTGCCTGTGGCGGCAGCGGTGACAGCAAGGACAAGGGCAGTTCTGCCGCCGGGGGCACGTTCCGGCTGGGCAGCACCGAGCCGGACACCATCGACCCGGGGCGCGCCCACGAGTCCACGGGCATCCTGCTGGCCAACGCCCTGTTCACCGGCCTGTACTCGAACACGCCGGACGGCCTGGCCGAGCCGGCGCTCGCCGAGTCGGCGAGCTCGGACGAGGGTTGCGCGTCCTGGACCTTCAAGATCAAGCCGGACACCAAGTTCTCCAACGGCGAGGTCGTGGACGCCGAGGCGTTCTCCCGTGGTTGGGCCCGTGCCGCTCACAAGGCCGCCGCGTCCGACGTGGCGTACCACTTCGCCGGCATCAAGGGCTACAAGGAGCTGCAGGACGGCTCCGCGAAGACCTTCGCCGGTGTCACCACCCCGGACCCGAACACCATCAAGGTGGACCTGGCCAAGGGTGACTGCGAGTTCGTCCTGAAGACGGCGCACGCCGCCTACAGCCCGGTCCCGAAGTCGGCCAAGGTCGGCGAGGAGGACAAGGCGTTCGGCGAGTCTCCCGTCGGCAACGGTCCGTTCAAGATGGACGGCACCTGGGAGCACAACAAGGCGATCAACCTCGTCCGCAACGACGGCTACGCGCTGACCAAGGCGTCGCTGGACCGCGTCGAGGTCACGCTGCTCAACGACAAGACCGCGCACCAGCTCGAGTACGACGGCTTCCAGGCCGGCACGTTCGACTACGCGCACATCCCCACGCCGATGCTCAAGGTCGCCGAGGCCAAGTTCAAGGCGCAGAACAAGTGGTTCGCCAAGGACACGAACGGCATGAACTTCGTTCTGCCGATCGGTGACAACGGCCCGACCGCGTCCAAGGACGCGCGTCTGGCGATCTCCTACGCGATCGACCGTCAGGCCATCGCCAAGGGTGTCTTCCAGGGCTTCCAGACCCCGTCGACCACCATCGTGCCGCCGGCGTTCCCGAAGGCGTACCAGAAGGACCTGTGCGTCTCCTGCATCAAGCAGGACCCCGCCAAGGCCAAGGAGCACGCCGAGAAGGCGGGCCTGAAGCCGGGCTCTGAGCTCAAGTTCAGCTTCAACACCGGTGCGGGCCACGAAGAGTGGGTCCAGGCCGTCGCGAAGCAGGTCGAGGACGTCCTCGGCGTCAAGGTCAAGCTGGACGGCAAGGACTTCCCGGGCATGCTCAAGGAGCAGCAGGGTGCCGCGGCCACCGGTGTCTACCGCTTCGCGTGGGGCGCGGACTACCCGACCCCGGAGAACTTCCTCTTCCCGCTCCTGCACTCGTCTTCCATGGCGAAGGACGCTGAGGGCAACGTGACCGGTGACAACCGTGCGCGTTACAACAACCCGGAGTTCGACAAGCTGATCGACACGGCCCGCGCCACCAAGGACGAGGCCGCTCGCATCAAGATGTACCAGCAGGCCGAGAAGATGGCCATGGACGACATGGCGCTCATCCCGACCTTCAACCGTTCCCAGTTCCGCCTGATGGCGACCGACAAGTTCAACGGTCTGGACGACATCAACTTCAACGAGGACCCGATCCTCGAGAAGATCTCGCTCAAGAAGTAATCGGTTCGGACGGTATATCCGTCAGGAGCGAACGTGCCGCGGCCCCCGGGTGACCGGTGGGCCGCGGCCCCGCTCGGCAGGCCGTTTTTACTTCGGCACCCCTCACATCCGCGGGCAATCCCCGCAGGCCGAGAGCCGATCCGTTCCTTGGGTCGGAGGCCGCTGCTCCCAGAAGCGGCCAGGTAGAGAGGCAAAACATGGGAAGGTACGTCGCCCGTCGCCTCGGGCAGATGGTCATAGTCCTCATCGGCGCGACCATGGTTCTGTTCGCGTGTCTGTTCGTACTCCCCGGTGACCCCGTGGGTTCGATCGCGGGCAGCGACAAGGCACGTGACCCCGCAGTGGTCGCGGAACTCAAGGCGCGTTACGGGCTCGACAAGTCGCTGCCCGAGCAGTATGTGAACTACGTCTCGAAGGTTGCGACCGGAGACCTCGGCGAGGACTTCGTGCAGCGCCGCGAGGTTTCCGACATCCTCGCCCCCAAGCTTCAGAACACGGCGAAGCTGGCCCTGCTGGCCATCGTTCTCGTCACCGTGTTCGGCATGGGCGTGGGCATCATCGCCGCGCTCTACAGATACAGCATTCTCGACATGGCCACGACATTTTTTACGACGATGGCCGTCGGATTCCCAACCTTCGTCATCGGCATGCTGCTCATGAAGTACTTCGCGGTGGAACTCCAGTGGTTCCCGCAGCTGGGCGGCGACAAGCTCATCGGCATGGTCCTTCCCGCAGTCACCCTCGCGATCACCGACATCGCCTTCGTCGCCCGCCTCACGCGCGGCACGATGCTCGAGGTGCTGCGCGCGGACTACGTGAAGACGGCCGTGGCCAAGGGACTTCCGCGCCGTCGCGTGCTGTTCAAGCACGTGCTGCGCAACTCGTCCATTCCCGTGGTGACCTACCTGGGCATTTCGTTCGGTGCACTCCTCGGTGGTGCGCTCATCACTGAGGCGATCTTCAACTGGGACGGTGTCGGTCTGGCACTGGTTCAGGCGATTCAGCAGCAGAACAACCCGATCGTGATCGGCGTCGTGACCTACAGCGTCGCCATCTTCGTCGTCCTCAGCCTCATCGTGGACCTGCTGTACGCGGCCCTCGACCCGCGTATCCGCCTCAGCTGACCGCCCCCAAGGAGGATTTCCTCATGTCTGAGCTCGCCACGAGCCCGGCGATCGGGGACGAGAACCCCGTGTCGTCCGTTTCGGCCCCGGCCGAACCCGCACCCAAGCAACTGAGCCAGTGGGGCGAGATCCGCCACCGCTACGTCCAGAACAAGCTGGCCGTCGTCGGCCTCTTCATCATCTGCCTGCTGTTCCTGACCGCGATCTTCGGCGACATGCTCGCGCCGTTCGACCCGACGGCTCAGGACCTCGAGAACACGCTCGCCGACCCCGACGGCACCCACTGGATGGGTACCGACGCCCTGGGCCGCGACATGTTCTCGCGCCTCATAGCCGGCACCCGCGTCGCCATGTTCGTCGGCCTCGCCTCGATCTTCTTCGCGGTGCTGATCGGTGTCGCCCTCGGCGCCATCGCCGGTTACTTCGCCGGCTTCGCCGACACCCTGGTCATGCGCGTCGCGGACGTCTTCCTCGCGTTCCCGCTGATGATCGGTGCCGTCGTCATCATCCTGGTCACCGGCCGCGGCATCACCCCGGTGATCATCTCGCTGGCGATCTTCTCCTGGGCCACCGTGTCCAGGCTCCTGCGCAGCTCGATCCTGTCGGTGCGCGAGATGGACTACGTCCACGCGGCCAAGGCGCTCGGCGCCAGCGGCTGGCGGGTCGTCCGCACGCACATCCTGCCCAACTCGCTGACCGCCGTGCTGGTCTACGCGACGTTCAACGTCGGCACCACGATCATCGGCGTGGCGGCGCTCTCCTTCCTCGGCGCCGGCGTCCCCGTCGACGTCCCGGAGTGGGGCAACATGCTGGCCGCCGGCCAGGCCTTCATCGGCGTCGAGGACCACCTCTGGGTGTACCCGAGCCTGTTCGTCGTCGTCACCGTGCTCGGCTTCGCCTTCGTCGGCGACGGCCTGCGTGACGCGCTCGACCCGAAGCTCCGGTAGGGCCGCCCGATGCCCCGAGACAACATCAGCAAGCAGGACGAAGGTGGCGGCGTGACGACGTCGGAGATTCTCAGCGTTGCGGAGACGGGCGGCGGGTCCGCCGTGCCGCTGCTGGAGGTGGACAACCTCCAGGTCGAGTTCAAGACCCGTGACGGGGTCGCCAAGGCCGTCAACGGCGTGAGCTACAGCGTCAGCTCCGGCGAGACCCTCGCCGTGCTCGGCGAGTCCGGCTCCGGCAAGTCCGTCACCGCTCAGGCGATCATGGGCATTCTCGACAGCCCGCCCGGACGGATCGCGGGCGGCGAGGTGCGCTTCCACGGCAAGGACATCCTCAAGATGTCCGACGAGGAGCGCCGCAAGCTCCGCGGCAACAAGATGGCGATGATCTTCCAGGACGCGCTGTCCTCCCTGAACCCGGTCTACTCGGTGGGCGACCAGCTCGGCGAGATGTTCCGGGTGCACCGGGGCGCGTCCAAGAAGGACGCGAAGGCCAAGGCCATCGAGCTCATGGACCGCGTGAAGATCCCCGCCGCCAAGGCGCGCGTGGGCGACTACCCGCACCAGTTCTCCGGCGGCATGCGCCAGCGCATCATGATCGCCATGGCGCTGGCCCTGGAGCCGGACCTGATCATCGCCGACGAGCCCACCACGGCGCTCGACGTGACCGTCCAGGCCCAGGTCATGGACCTGCTCGCGGAGCTCCAGCGCGAGATGAACATGGGCCTGATCCTGATCACCCACGACCTCGGCGTCGTCGCCGACGTCGCGGACAAGATCGCGGTCATGTACGCGGGCCGGATCGTCGAGACCGCTCCGGTCCACGAGATCTACAAGCGCCCGTCCCACCCGTACACCCGTGGCCTGCTCGACTCGATCCCGCGCCTGGACCAGAAGGGCCAGGAGCTCTACGCGATCAAGGGCCTGCCGCCCAACCTGCTCCGCATCCCCGCGGGCTGCGCCTTCAGCCCCCGCTGCCCCAAGGCGCAGGACATCTGCCGTACGGAGATTCCGGTACTGCACCCGGTCACCGAGCAGGACGGCACCGAACTGCCGGGCCGCGGCAGCGCGTGCCACTTCTGGAAGGAGCAGATCCATGGCTGAGCTCACCAAGAACGCCACCGAGCGCGAGCCGATCCTCCAGGTCCGTAACCTGGTCAAGCACTTCCCGCTGACCCAGGGAATCCTGTTCAAGAAGCAGGTCGGCGCGGTCAAGGCGGTCGACGGGATCTCCTTCGACCTCTACCAGGGCGAGACCCTCGGCATCGTCGGCGAGTCCGGCTGTGGCAAGTCCACGGTCGCCAAGCTCCTGATGAACCTCGAGCGCGCCACCGCGGGCGAGGTCCTGTACAAGGGCGAGGACATCAGCCGGCTGTCCGGCAAGGCCCTCAAGGCCGTGCGCCGCAACATCCAGATGGTGTTCCAGGACCCGTACACCTCGCTGAACCCGCGCATGACGGTCGGCGACATCATCGGCGAGCCCTTCGAGATCCACCCCGAGGTGGCTCCCAAGGGCGACCGGCGCCGCAAGGTCCAGGAGCTCCTGGACGTCGTGGGCCTGAACCCGGAGTACATCAACCGCTACCCGCACCAGTTCTCCGGCGGTCAGCGCCAGCGCATCGGCATCGCCCGCGGCCTGGCCCTGCAGCCCGAGATCATCATCTGCGACGAGCCGGTCTCCGCGCTCGACGTGTCGGTGCAGGCGCAGGTCATCAACCTGATGGAGAAGCTCCAGGACGAGTTCAACCTGTCCTACCTCTTCATCGCGCACGACCTGTCGATCGTCCGGCACATCTCGGACCGCGTGGGCGTCATGTACCTCGGCAAGATGGCCGAGATCGGCTCCGACGCCGAGATCTACGAGCACCCCACGCACCCGTACACGCAGGCGCTGCTGTCGGCCGTCCCGGTCCCCGACCCGGCCGCCCGCGAGGGCCGCGAGCGGATCATCCTCACCGGCGACGTGCCGTCCCCGGCCAACCCGCCGTCGGGCTGCCGCTTCCGCACCCGCTGCTGGAAGGCCCAGGACAAGTGCTCCACCGAGGAGCCGCTGCTGGCGATCCCGGAGCGCTTCAAGGGCCAGGACACCCTGGCCGCGCACAGCTCCGCGTGCCACTTCGCGGAGGAGAAGGCCATCCTGGCCGTCTGACCCACGCGCTGAGCACGACGGCCGGCCCCCGGTGCCCCACGGCACCGGGGGCCGGCCGTTTCGCGTGGCCGCGCGGAAATCCGTTGCGGCCGGGGGAGCCAGGATCGGAGAGTGAGGGGATGACCCTCACCGTACGGCCCGCCGGGCCCGGGGACGCGGCCGACATCTGCGCCCTGCTCAACGCCGTCGACATGATCGAGATCGGGCGTCCGGAGACCGACCTGGGCACCGTCGAGTCGGACCTCAACGCCCCCGACGTCGACCTGGCCACCGACTCCTGGCTCGCCTTCGAAGACGGGCGGCTCGTGGCCTACGCCCTCGTCTGGGCGGACTCCGGCCCGGGCCGGGTCGACGGCGACCACTACGTGCTGCCAGGCCACCGGGAGGCCGCCGCCCTGCTGCTGGACCACATGGAGGCACGGGCCCGCGAGATCACCGCCGGACCGGGCGTCCTGAGGCTCCAGCTCAACGTGAAGCCCACCCTCGACCTCTCCCTCCTCACCGGCCGCGGCTACCGCACCATCCGCCACTACCAGGTCATGACCCGCTCGTTGACCCCGGCAGGCGACCCGCCCCCGGCCCCGCCCGCCGGGCTCACCCTGCGCCACTGCGGCGACGACGAGGCCGACCGCCACCGGGCGCACGCCCTGGTCGAGGAGACCTTCGCCGCGCACTTCGGCCATGTGGACCGCCCGTACGAGTCCTGGCTCGACCACATCGACGGCCGCAAGCTCGACTGGTCCCTGGTGTGGATCGCGAGCCTGCCCGGCCACGGCGACGTGGGCGTGCTGCTCACCCGGGACGACCGTACGAGCATGGGCTGGGTCAGCCACATCGGCGTACGCAAGGACGTGCGCGGCCTCGGCCTCGGCGGCTTCCTGCTGCGCCACGGCTTCGCCGCCTACGCGGCGCGCGGCCGAGACACCATGGGCCTCGGCGTGGACACCCGCAACGAGACCGGCGCACTGGCGCTCTACGAGGCGCACGGCATGGGCCTGCACTACGCCGTCGACAGCTGGGAGCTGCCTTTGCACTCGCAGGAGTGACAGGCGCGTGACGCGCGGGTGCAATCGGTCCAACCATGCGTGTGTGGTCACCCACATAAGGTGACATTGGCCCCTAAGCGAGTCTTGGGACCAAGAGGAGGCACTCCATGCGCGGAGCCACCCACGCCAAGTGGGCCGCATGTGCGGTGGCCGTCGCCCTCGGGGCGACGGCCTGCGGCGGCGGAAGCGACAGCGGCGCGGACCGCGGCGACGCGGGGATCGTCAGCTCCTCGTGGGGTGACCCGCAGAACCCGCTGGAGCCGGCCAACACCAACGAGGTGCAGGGCGGCAAGGTCCTCGACATGCTCTTCCGTGGCCTCAAGCGCTACGACGCGAAGACCGGCGAGGCGGTGAACATGCTCGCCGAGAACATCGAGACGACCGACAGCCAGAACTTCACCATCACGCTGAAGGACGGCTGGAAGTTCAGCAACGACGAGCCCGTCACCGCCGCGTCCTTCGTGGACGCCTGGAACTACGGCGCGGACGTGCGCAACAAGCAGAACAACTCGCCCTTCTTCTCCGACATCGTCGGCTACGAGGACGTGCACCCCAAGTCCGGGGAACCCAAGGCCAAGACGATGTCCGGACTGGTCGTCAAGAACGACAAGACCTTCACCGTCGCGCTCAAGGACAAGTTCTCCACCTGGCCCGTGACCCTCGGCTACCAGGCCTTCTCCCCGCTTCCCAAGGCCTTCTTCACCGACCACGCGGCATGGCTGGACAAGCCCGTCGGCAACGGCCCGTACCTGGTGGACTCGTACACCAAGGGCACCGGCATGCAGCTGCGCAAGTGGGACGGGTACACCGGAGCGGACAAGGCGCAGAACGGCGGCGTGGACCTGAAGGTCTACACCGACAACAACACCGCCTACACCGACCTGATCTCCGGCAACCTCGACCTCGTCGACGACATCCCGGCCCAGCAGCTGAAGAACGTCAAGAACGACCTCGGCGACCGGTACATCAACCAGCCCGCCCTCATCATCCAGACCCTCACCTTCCCGCTGTACGACCCGCAGTGGAGCAAGGCCGGCATGGAGAAGGTCCGGCTGGGCATCTCACGGGCGATCAACCGCGACGAGATCACCAAGCAGATCTTCCGGGAGACCCGCACCCCCGCCAAGGACTGGACCTCGCCGGCCCTCGGCGAGAAGGGCGGCTTCTCGGAGACCCTCTGCGGCGACGCCTGCGTCTACGACCCGGCCGAGGCCAAGAAGCTCATCCAGGAGGGCGGCGGACTGCCCGGCGGCAAGGTCACGCTGACCTCCAACGTGGACACCGGTTCGCACCGCGACTGGATGGACGCCGTCTGCAACAGCGTCAACAACGCGCTGAGCGAGGGACCGGTCTGCACGGTCAACCCGATCGGCACCTTCGCCGACTTCCGGAACCAGCAGAGCAGCTACAAGCTGACCGGCCCGTTCCGCTCCGGCTGGCAGGCCGACTACCCGCTGATCCAGAACTTCCTGGAGCCGCTCTACTACACCGGGGCCTCCTCCAACTACGGGAAGTTCAGCAACCCGGACTTCGACCGCCTCGTCGACGAGGCGAACCGGGACAGCGACACGGCCAAGGCGACCGCGACCTTCCAGGAAGCGGAGAAGATCCTCGCCGAGCAGATGCCGTCGATCCCGCTCTGGTACCAGAACGGCAGCGCCGGCTACTCCGAGCGGATCTCGGACGTGGCGCTCAACCAGTTCAGCGTTCCGGTCTACGACCAGATCAGGGTCCTCTGACCCACTCCCGGATCCGGGCCCCACGCCCCGCGCGGGGCCCGCCGCGCCCCCTCGACGCGCGCCCCTCGACAGGCATGGAGCACTCCATGGGACGTTATGTGATCCGGCGGCTGCTCCAGATGATCCCGGTGTTCATCGGCAGCACCTTCCTGATCTTCTTCATGGTGTACGCGCTCGGTGACCCGGTCGCGGCCCTCTTCGGCGACAAGGCCCCCGACCCCGCCACCGCCGCCCGCATCCGCAAGGACCTCTACCTCGACCAGCCCCTGTGGAAGCAGTACCTCCACTACATGGGCCAGATCTTCCAGGGCGACTTCGGCACGGCCTTCAACGGACAGTCGGTCACCGAGCTGATGGCCAGTGCCTTCCCCGTCACCCTGCGCCTGACCATCGTCGCGATCGTCATCGAGGTCGTCGTCGGCATCACCCTCGGCGTGATCAGCGGCCTGCGCCGCGGCAAGTCCGTCGACACCTCCGTCCTGGTGATGACGCTCGTGGTCATCTCGGTGCCCACCTTCGTGACGGGCTATCTGCTCCAGTACCTCTTCGGCGTCAAATGGGGCTGGGTACGTCCCACCGTCTCCCCGGACGCCCCCTTCAGCGAGCTGATCCTGCCCGGCATCGTGCTCGCGCTGGTCTCCCTCGCCTACGTCACCCGCCTCTCGCGCACCTCCATCGCCGAGAACGTCAAGGCCGACTACGTGCGCACCGCCGTCGCCAAGGGCCTGCCCCGCCGCCGCGTCGTCACCCGCCACCTGCTGCGCAACTCGCTGATCCCGGTGGTCACCTTCATCGGCACCGACATCGGCGCGCTGATGGGCGGCGCCATCGTCACCGAACGGATCTTCAACATCCACGGCGTCGGCTACCAGCTCTACCAGGGCATCCTGCGCAACAACTCGCCCACGGTCGTCGGCTTCGTGACGATCCTCGTCATCGTCTTCCTGCTGGCGAACCTGCTCGTCGACCTGCTCTACGCGGTCCTGGACCCGAGGATCCGTTATGCCTGATCCCGAGCGCCCCGAAGGCCCCGGCGGCTACGACCCCGTCGGCCCGCGCCCGCGCGAGGCGATCTCTCCCACCGGCCAGGGCGGACCGATGGATCTCGCCCTGGACGAGGCCGAGAGCCTGGAGGGCGTCGAGAAGACCCGGGGCCCGGCCGGCGGCGCCGGCCCGGGGGAGAAGGCGCGCTCGCTGTGGTCCGACGCCTGGCACCAGCTGCGCCGCAACCCGGTCTTCGTCATCTCCTCGCTGATGATCCTCTTCCTGATCGTCATCTCGATCTGGCCCCAGCTCATCGCGAGCGGCGACCCCCTGCAGTGCGACCTGTCCAAATCGCAGCAGGGCTCTTCCCCCGGCCATCCCTTCGGCTACGACACGCAGGGCTGCGACGTGTACACCCGTACCGTCTACGGCGCCCGCGCCTCCATCACCGTGGGCATCTGCGCCACCCTCGGCGCCGCCCTGCTCGGCTCCGCGCTCGGCGGGCTCGCCGGCTTCTTCGGCAGCTGGGGCGACGCGCTGCTCTCCCGGGTCGCCGACATCTTCTTCGGCATCCCGGTGGTCCTCGGCGGCCTGGTCTTCCTGTCCGTCGTCACCAGCACCACCGTCTGGCCGGTGGTCGGCTTCATCGTGCTCCTGGGCTGGCCGCAGATCTCCCGCATCGCCCGCGGTTCGGTGATCACCGCCAAACAGAACGACTACGTCCACGCCGCCCGGGCCCTGGGCGCCGGCAACGGCCGGATGCTGCTGCGGCACGTGGCGCCCAACGCCGTCGCCCCCGTCATCGTGGTCGCCACGATCGCGCTCGGCACCTACATCTCCCTGGAGGCCACCCTGTCGTTCCTCGGCGTCGGCCTGCGCCCGCCCACCGTCTCCTGGGGCATCGACATCTCCAACGCGGCCTCGCAGATCCGCAACGCCCCGCACATGCTGCTCTGGCCGGCGGGCGCGCTGAGCCTGACCGTGCTCGCCTTCATCATGCTCGGCGACGCGGTGCGCGACGCCCTCGACCCCAAGCTGCGCTGAGGAGCCCCGCACATGCTGCTCGAAGTCCGCGACCTGCACGTGGAATTCAAGACGCGCGACGGCGTCGCGAAAGCGGTCAACGGAGTCGACTACTCGGTCGACGAGGGCGAGACGCTCGCCGTGCTCGGCGAGTCCGGCTCCGGCAAGTCGGTGACCGCCCAGGCCGTGATGGGGATCCTGGACATGCCGCCGGGCCGCATCGCGGGCGGCGAGATCCTCTTCAAGGGACGGGACCTGCTGAAGCTGAAGGAGGAGGAGCGGCGCAAGATCCGCGGCGCCGACATGGCGATGATCTTCCAGGACGCGCTCTCCTCCCTGAACCCGGTCCTGAGCGTGGGCGCGCAGCTCGGCGAGATGTACGAGGTCCACCGCGGGATGTCCCGCAAGGACGCCAAGGCCAAGGCCGTCGAGCTGATGGACCGGGTGAAGATCCCGGCGGCGAAGGACCGGGTGGGGGACTACCCGCACCAGTTCTCGGGCGGCATGCGCCAGCGCATCATGATCGCCATGGCGATGGCCCTGGAGCCCTCGCTGATCATCGCGGACGAGCCGACGACGGCCCTGGACGTCACGGTCCAGGCCCAGGTGATGGACCTGCTGGCCGAGCTCCAGCGCGAGCTGAACATGGGCCTCATCCTGATCACCCACGACCTCGGCGTGGTCGCGGACGTCGCCGACAAGATCGCCGTCATGTACGCGGGCCGGATCGTCGAGGCGGCCCCCGTCCACGAGATCTACAAGGCGCCCGCGCACCCGTACACGCGCGGTCTGCTGGACTCGATCCCGCGCCTGGACCAGAAGGGCCAGGAGCTGTACGCCATCAAGGGCCTGCCGCCGAACCTGGTGGCCATCCCGCCCGGCTGCGCCTTCAACCCGCGCTGCCCGATGGCGCAGCCGGTGTGCCGCACCGACGTCCCCCCGCTGTACCGGGTGACCGAGTCGCCCGTGGAGCGGACCAGCGCCTGCCACTTCTGGAAGGAGTGCCTCCATGGCTGAGTCCCTGCTGGAAGTGAAGGACCTGGTCAAGCATTACCCGCTGACCCGGGGCATCGTCTTCCGCAAGCAGGTCGGCGCGGTCAAGGCCGTCGACGGGGTCTCCTTCGACCTGCGCGCCGGCGAAACGCTGGGCATCGTCGGCGAGTCCGGCTGCGGGAAGTCGACCGTGGCCAAGATGCTGGTCAACCTGGAGCGGCCGACGTCAGGCACGATCTCGTACAAGGGCGAGGACATCACCAAGCTGTCGGGACGCGCCCTCAAGGCCGTGCGCCGCAACATCCAGATGGTGTTCCAGGACCCGTACACCTCGCTGAACCCGCGCATGACGGTCGGCGACATCATCGGCGAGCCGTACGAGATCCACCCCGAGGTCGCCCCGAAGGGGGACCGGCGCCGCAAGGTCCAGGAACTGCTCGACGTCGTCGGCCTGAACCCGGAGTACATCAACCGCTACCCGCACCAGTTCTCCGGCGGTCAGCGCCAGCGCATCGGCATCGCCCGCGGCCTGGCCCTGCAGCCCGAGATCATCGTCGCCGACGAGCCGGTCTCCGCGCTCGACGTCTCCGTCCAGGCGCAGGTCATCAACCTGCTGGACCGGTTGCAGAGCGACTTCGACCTGTCCTACGTCTTCATCGCGCACGACCTCTCGATCGTGCGGCACATCTCCGACCGGGTCGGCGTCATGTACCTGGGCCGGATCGTCGAGATCGGCACCGACACGCAGATCTACGACCACCCGACGCACCCGTACACCCAGGCGCTGCTCTCGGCCGTCCCGGTCCCCGACCCGGAGGCCCGTGCCCACCGCGAGCGGATCATCCTCTCCGGCGACGTGCCGTCCCCGGCCAACCCGCCGTCGGGCTGTCCCTTCCGCACCCGCTGCTGGAAGGCCGAGGCGCGCTGCGCGGCGGAGGTCCCGCTGCTCGCGGTCCCGCAGGTCTTCCCCTCCGGCCCGGCGGCGCACCCTTCGGCCTGCCACTTCGCGGCGGAGAAGCAGGTGGTCCCCCCATCGGCCCAGCCCCCGTCGCCTCCGCCGCCCCCGTCGCCGCCCCTTCCGCCGTCCCCGCCGGATCCGTTGACGAAGGATTAGCAGCCGACCGATCATTTCCGGCCACCGCGCGTATGTCCGGTGCGGGAAACGGCAGCCCGCCCCAACGCGGTTTACACGGGGGCAACTTGACCGTTTCTGCCCCGAGATCTGGGGCATGCAGCCTGGGTGCCGTGCGGCCGTGCGGGTGCCGACAGCCGGCCGGGGAGGCGCACAGCCCCTCCGGCCGGCCTCCCCGTGACCCCGCGCACGCGCGGCATGCGCCCCTCGTGCTGCCGGATTTCGATCGATGCGCTGGCACGGATAGTTATGATCCGTAGCGCACGGTGGGTATGACTCTCGCCGAGCACGAATACGCGTACCGATGTCCGCTCGACGTGGAGGTGAAACGCCGTGGCACTCTCGATCTCTGCCGTGGTGCTGCTGGCGATCATCGTCTTCCTGCTGGTCCGAAGGGCGGGCCTGAAGGCGGGACACGCGGTGGTCTGTGTGCTGCTCGGCTTCTACCTGGCGAGTTCCACCATCGCCCCGACCCTCAGCCAGCTCACCTCGAACGTGGCGAGCATGATCAGTGGCCTCAAGTTCTAGGTCGCCTCGTAGGCTAGCCCCATGAACGGTCTCCCCGCCCGTCGTCTGCTCCTCGTGCACGCGCACCCCGACGACGAGTCGATCAACAACGGCGCCACCATGGCCAAGTACGCGGCCGAGGGCGTCCACGTCGCGCTGGTGACCTGCACCCTGGGCGAGGAGGGTGAGGTCATCCCGCCCGGACTCGCCCACCTGGCGGCCGACCGCGACGACACCCTCGGCGCCCACCGCGTCGGCGAGCTCGCCGACGCCATGGCCGAACTGGGCGTCCGCGACCACCGGTTCCTCGGCGGCCCCGGCCGCTACCGGGACTCCGGGATGATGGGCGCCCCGCAGAACCACCGCCCGGAGGCCTTCTGGTCCGCCGAGGTGGACGAGGCCGCCGCGTACCTCGTGGAGGTGGTGCGCGAGCTGCGCCCGCAGGTCCTCGTCACGTACGACCCTGACGGCGGCTACGGGCACCCCGACCACATCCAGGCCCACCGGGTCGCCATGCGCGCCGCCGAACTGGCCGCGGAGACCGCCTACCGGCGCGACCTCGGCGAGCCCCACGCGGTCGGGAAGATCTACTGGAACCGCGTGCCCCGCTCGGTCGTCGAGGAGGGCTTCGCCAGGCTGCGCGCCGCGGAGGGCGCGCCCCCCTTCCCGGGGCTGGCCTCACCCGAGGACGTGCCGGGGGTCGTCGCCGACGAGCGGATCACCGCCGAGATCGACGCCGACGAGGCGTTCGCGGCGGCGAAGGCGGCCGCCATGCGGGCCCACGCCACCCAGATCGCCGTGGACGGGCCCTTCTTCGCCCTCTCCAACGACCTGGCGCAGCCGCTGTTCACCCGCGAGTACTACGAACTGGCCGAAGGCCGGCCGGGCGCCCCGGCGGGCAGCCGCGAACACGACCTCTTCGCGGGGGTGGAGGCATGAGCGGCAAGCTGACGGCGGGCCGGATCGCCGCCTGCCTGGGCCTGCTGGTCCTGGGCGCGCTCACCGGCGCGGCCGGCTGGCTGGTGGTGGACCTGTGGTTCCCCGGCGGCCTGCTGCTCGGACTGCTGGCCCTCTTCGGGCTGTTCCTCGGCGGCCGTATCGCCCTCGGGACCGGCCTCGGGGTGGGCGGGGCCGCGGCCGGCTGGTTCCTCGCGTACGTGATGCTCAGCCTCCCGCGTCCCGAGGGCGACTTCCTCCTCAGTTCGTCCGGAATCGGCATGTACGTCTACCTTTTGGGTGGAACCGTGCTCGCTGTGATGTGCGCCACGATGCGCGGTCCGCTGGATCGGCCGGTTTCAGCCGCGCGGCCTGCCAAGTGACGTGGTGTCGGACCCCGTAGGGAGATCGGCGCAGGGGGGCGCGAAGGGGCTCACTGGGTGCTTCAGGGGGGTTTGGCGGGCGCTATGAGGAACCCCTGATTCCCGGGCGTCAGTTGCGTGCGGGCGTCGGCAAGTATGGTGGACGGGCCGCCGAGCTGCCCGCGCACGGTATGACGGGCGGCGGAGCCAACCGGGAGAACCTGCCTTGAGTCGTGAAACCGACAGTTCGTCCTCCGGGCCCACGGGGCACGGTGGAGCCGCATACCCCTCGGGTACGCCGCCGTATGGAACCGGCCAGTACCCGTCCACGGCTGCGCCGACCGGGCCTGGCGCGGCGACCGCTCCGGAGGAGAACCCTGTGACCTCGAAGCCGTCCACGCCCGACTCCGACGGGCCCAAGACCGAGACCACCCTGACGACCCGGATCCGGATCAACATCCCGGGTTCGCGGCCGATCCCGCCTGTGGTCGTACGCAAGTCGATGGGCACCAACTCCGGCTCGGCCGGCACCGGGGCGCAGACCCCGCCGTCGCCGGAGCCGACGCCCGCGCCGCCGCTCGCGCAGCGCCCGGGGCCCCGGCCGACCCGGATCGAGGCCGAGCAGGAGCCGGCCCGGGCCCAGGGGCCGGCCGAAGCCGAGGAGGCGGCCAGCAACTGGTTCGCCCCCCGCAAGTCGCCCGCGGCCGACCCGGCGCAGACGCCGTCGGCCGCGGCCGCCCCGCCGCCCGCCCAGCGGCCCGCGCCCACTCCGCCGCCTCCGCCCGGGCCGGGCGCGGGCTTCGCGCCGCCGCCGCCGCACGCCCAGGCCCCGCCGATGGCGGAGTCCGCCTACGCGCCGCCGCGCATGCCGCAGCCGCCCGTGCCGGAGTACGGCCAGGGCTTCGCGCCCGCCCCCGCGGCGCCGATGCCCGGCGGCCCCGGCGTCGGATCGACCCAGGGCTTCCCGGCGTACGGGAACGACCAGGGTGACCTCGGCCCCTCCACCGAGGCGTTCCCCGTCTACGGCAGCCAGCCGGGCGGCCCCGCCGGCCCCACCGGCTTCGGGACCGGTCCCGTCGGCGGCCCCGTCGGCGGTCCCCCCGCCGCACACGAGCCGAGCTGGCCCGGCCCCGAGCTGGACGGCCCGCTGACGGCCCCGGTACCGACTCCGGTACCGACGCCCGCACCGGCCGCCCCCCGCCCCGCGCCCGCGCAGCAGAAGCCCGCGGCCAAGCCCGCCAAGAAGGGCCGCTCCAAGCTGGTCCTCCTCGGCGGCGGCATCGTGGCCCTGATCGGCGTCGCCTACGGCGCCGGGCTGCTCCTGAACCACTCCGACGTCCCCAAGGGCACCACCGTCCTCGACGTCGACATCAGCGGCAGCCGCGACGAGGCCGTGGCCAAGCTCCAGACGGCCTTCGCCACCCGCGCCGCCGCCCCGATCCAGCTCAGCGTCGGCGGCAAGCAGGTCGAGCTGAAGCCCGAGAAGGCCGGCCTGACGCTGGACAGCCAGACCACCGTCCGCAACGCGGCCGGCAGCGACTACAACCCCGTCACGGTCATCGGCTCGCTCCTCGGCAACGAGCGCGTCGCCGACCCCGTGATGCCGGTCGACGAGGAGAAGCTCCAGGTCGCGCTGCAGGAACTCGCGGGCACGGCGGGCTCGGTCACCGAGGGCACGATCAAGTTCGACACCGGCAAGGCCGTTGCGGTCCCCGGTACGCCCGGCACCACGCTCGACGTCGACGCCTCCGTCGCAAAGGTCACCCAGGCCTTCCGCGACCAGGTCGCCACCGGCAAGGCGGCCGTGGCCGAGCTGCCCACGGCGACCAAGGCGCCGGTCATCGACCAGGCGGAACTGGACCGGGCCATGAAGGAGTTCGCCGAGCCGGCGATGTCCGCCAACGCCACGGTCAAGGCGGGGGGCAAGGTCATCGCCTTCGGCAGCAAGTCCCTGCCCAAGATCCTCAGCATGCAGCCGGTGGAGGGCCGCCTCACGGAGAAGTTCGACCTGGAGGCGCTCAAGGCGATCTACGGGAACACCTTCGACGGAGTCCTGATCACCCGCGGCACCGGCGACAAGACGGCGGTCACCCCGCAGGACGTCGCCGGCGCCCTCGGCAAGGCCCTGCGCGGCAAGACCACGGCCGAGCGGACCGTCGTGATCGAAACCAACCCGAGCTAGGGCGTGTCTTCCGGATCTTGCCGGGCCCGCGCTGCCCGGCACCGCACCTCGCCGCGTTGTCGGGGCTCCCAAGTACGTCCAGTACGAGCGGAGCACCTCCGCCTTGCGATGCACGGCACCGGACAACGCGGGCTCGGCCGACAAGATCCGAAAGACACGCCCTAGCCGCCGGCGGGGCTGGTCATCCAGCCCCGCCGGCGTTTGAGGCGCGGGGTCCGCGGGGCGGAGCCCCGATCCCGTGAGCCGCGCCGGCGATCGAGGCGCGGCTTCGGGCGCTGCGCGGGAAGTCCCGCGCAGCGCGGCCCGTACGCCGGAGTCAGTTCAGCAGAGCGCGGGCGGAAACGGCCTCGGAGCGGATGCGGGCCGCCGCCTCGGCGTCGATCACCGACACCACGGCGGCGTACGCCTCCAGCTCCGCGGCCCCCTCCCGGAAGGAGCCCCGCTCCACCAGCAGCCGCGCCCGCTCGTACCGCAGCGCCGCCGGATGCGACGGCAGCAGCAGCGACAGCTCCAGCGCCCACAGGGCGACCCCCGAGTGCTCCGGGCGGGACGACGCCCACGCCCGGATGTTGCCCAGGATCCGCAGCACGATGTCCAGCGTCCTGGCCGGCGTACGCGGCCCCGACGCCAGCTCCGCGGGCCCGGCGCCCAAGGACGCGCCGCCCGCGAACGGGTCGACCACCACGCCCTCCTCGGGGTCCCCGAAGCCCACCACGAAGTGCCCCGGCAGCCCCAGCCCGTATACGGGGGCCCCGGCCCGCCGGGCGACCTCCAGCCACACCACCGACAGCAGGATCGGCAGCCCGCGCCGCCGCCGCAGCACCTCGTGCAGCAGCGAGGACGACAGCCGGTCGTAGTCCGCCGGCGTGCCGTGGAAGCCCAGGCGCCCGCCCAGCAGTTCCGTCACCGCCGAGGCCCAGGCCCGCCCGCCCCGCAGCCCGTACGGGAGCATCCCGGCCAGCCGGTCCAGCTCGATCTGCGCCCAGTCCATGGCGCGTTCGTCCAGGTCCGGGTCGGCCTCCGTGGCCAGCAGCAGGCACAGCAGCGCCAGGTCGGGGCGCTCCGCCCGCGCCTCCGCGGCGAACTGCTCCCGCCAGGCCGCCGAACTCACTGCGCCGCCCGGCGGTAGTGGTGGTACATGTGGTGCGTCGAGAAGCCCAGCCCGTCGTACAGCGCCAGCGCCCCCGCGTTGTCCGCCTCGACCTGCAGCCACGCCGCCGACGCGCCCTCCTCCAGCGCCCGCCGCGCCAGCGCGGCCATCACCGCCGTCGCCAGGCCCTCCCGCCGGTGCGCGGGATCCACCGTCACCGCCGCGAAGCCGGCCCACCGCCCGTCCACCACGCACCGCCCGACGGCCCGGCCCCCGGGCAGCGCCGCGAACCACACCGACGGGCCCTCGACCAGCATCCGCCGGGCCAGGTCCGGGTCGGAGACCTTCCCGTAGCGCCCGAGCCACTCCTCGTCCGGGACACGGGTCAGACGTACGGACTCGGCCGCAGGCGCGTCCACGTCGCCCACCGGCGCCAGCGCCCCGGTCCGTACCTCCGCCGACACCTCGGACACCCAGCCCCGCCGCTCCAGTTCCGCGCAGAGCAGCTCCTGCGTGCCGGCGGCCCCCGTGGCGGCCTGCACATAAGCCGGAAGTGCTCGCTCCGCGTACCAGGAGGTCACTCGCGCGAGTGCATCGTCCAGCGGTATCCCAGGGTCGCCGAGTGGCAACACGGAGTTGGCCCGCCGGGTGAATCCGGCGGCCGCCCGCAGCGTCCAGCCGCCCAGTTGCTCGCTCTCCAGCGGCTGCCACGAGCGCGCCGCGACCCTCACCAGCTCCTCGAAGGAGGCCGCGGGACCCCTCCGCCGCGCCGGCGCCGGAGGCACGATCTTGCCTGCCACCAGGGACGATTCCGCGATCCGGACGGACTGTCCGTTCTTCTTTGTGATCAGCAGCACACCCTCGTTCCAGGATGTGAGAACACCTACCGTGTCCGTGAACTCGGGTGATCCGCTCAGTCCGGCCTCCACCCGTCGTACAGAGACTCGTTTACCCACGTCAGCCGGGGTGATACGGACCTCCAGCAGTCCACCCGCAGTGATTTCCACAGCTCTGTCCGCCCCTCCTGTTCGGATCGTGCCCGGGAACGGAGATACTAGGTGCGGGCATCGACGACGCCGCGCTCCCGCGCGATATGGAAAGCCCTACCGAGGAGGAACGAGAGCGTGACCTACGTCATCGCGGAGCCTTGTGTCGACGTCAAGGACAAGGCATGCATCGAAGAGTGCCCCGTCGACTGCATCTACGAGGGCCAGCGGTCCTTGTACATCCACCCGGACGAGTGCGTCGACTGTGGTGCGTGTGAGCCGGTCTGCCCGGTCGAGGCCATCTTCTACGAGGACGACACTCCGGAAGAGTGGAAGGACTACTACAAGGCGAACGTCGAGTTCTTCGACGAGCTCGGTTCGCCCGGTGGTGCTTCCAAGCTGGGCCTGATCGAGCGCGATCACCCCTTCATCGCTGCGCTGCCCGCCGGCATCAACGGCGAGCACTGACCTTTCACGGCAGAGGCGCCCCTCGGTCCCGTACGGCCTTCCCGCCGCACGGGACCGAGGTGTTTTCCGACCCGTGCCCCGTGTGCCCCGCACCCCGCATCGCAACCAGCACTCAGAGAGAGCAGAGACCACCGTGGCCGCAGTATCCGACCGTCTTCCCGCCTTCCCCTGGGACAAGCTGGAGCCGTACAAGGCCACGGCGGCGGCCCACGCGGACGGCATCGTCGACCTGTCGGTCGGCACGCCCGTGGACCCGGTCCCGCAGCTGATCCAGCGCGCCCTGATCGAGGCCGCCGACTCCCCGGGCTACCCGACGGTGTGGGGCACGGTCGCCCTGCGCGACGCGGTCACGGGCTGGGTGCGCGGCCGCCTCGGCGCGAGCGCCGCCGGACACCGCAACGTCCTGCCGGTCGTCGGTTCCAAGGAACTGGTGGCCTGGCTGCCGACCCAGCTGGGCCTCGGCGCCGGCGACAAGGTCGCCTACCCCCGGCTCGCCTACCCGACGTACGAGGTCGGCGCGCGGCTGTGCGGCGCCGAGGCGGTCGTCTACGACGACCCGACGGAACTCGACCCGGCCGGCGTGAAGCTGCTGTGGCTCAACTCCCCGTCCAACCCCACCGGGAGGGTCATCCCGAAGGAAGACCTGATCCGGATCGTGGCCTGGGCGCGCGAGCACGGGATCCTGCTCTTCAGCGACGAGTGCTACCTGGAGCTGGGCTGGGAGGCCGAGCCCGTCTCCGTCCTCCACGACGACGTGTGCGGCGGTTCGTACGAGGGCATCGTCGCCGTCCACTCCCTCTCCAAGCGCTCCAACCTGGCGGGCTACCGGGCGGCCTTCGTCGCCGGTGACGCGGACGTGCTCGGCGAACTGCTGGAGATCCGCAAGCACGGCGGCATGATGACCCCCGCCCCGGTGCAGGCGGCCACCGTCGCGGCGCTCGGCGACGACGCGCACGTCGAGGAGCAGCGCGTGCGCTACGCGGCCCGCCGAGCGGCGCTGCGCACGGCCCTGGAGGCGCACGGCTTCCGGGTCGAGCACAGCGAGGCGAGCCTCTACCTGTGGGTGACGCGGGACGAGCCCTGCTGGGACACGGTCGCCCACCTCGCGGGCCTGGGCATCCTGGTCGCGCCGGGAGACTTCTACGGCGAGGCGGGCGCACGGTTCGTGCGCGTGGCCTTCACCGCCACCGACGAGCGCGTGGAGGCGGCGGTCAAGCGCCTCGGCTGATCCGCCGGAGGACCGGGAACAGCCCGAGGGGGCCGGGAGTTAGCACTCCCGGCCCCCTCGGTCGTCCCGCGGTGTCAGCCGCCCAGCGGCGCACCGCCGGGCAGTCCGCCCGGCAGGACGCTGCCCACGCTGCCCACGGGCAGCTCGGACACGGGGAGCTCGGACACGGGCAGCTCGGACACGGGCAGCCCGCCGAGCAGGCCTCCGGCCTTGCCCGCCACGTCGGCGGCGGGCGCCGGCAGGGTCTTGGCGGTCTCGCCCACGGTGTCCGTGGCCGTCTCGGCGGTCGCGGACGCGTCGGCGGCGTCCGGGGCGGTGAGGGCGCCCAGCTGCGGCACGGACTCCAGACCGGCGGCGTTGGCCGCGCCGGCCGCACCGACCACGGGAGCTGTCCCGGCTGCCAGGAGCAGCGCGGCACGGGCGATCCGACGGGTCAGGGGGAGGGACATGTTGCTCCTAAGCGGTAGCGGCTGAGTACGCCGTGAATAACCGCTCGTGGGGCGGGTGGAGTTGCGGTGCCGGTGGGTAAAGGATCGGTAACGCATCGTTTAATCGGCTTCCGCGACAACCGCATTGGATGCGCGCCCACCAGGGCTTCCGTCGATTTCCGACACCCGTGGCCGCCGAACCGATCACCCCCGCAGGAGTGATCACTCGTACACGCGCCCGTGCCCCGGGACGGGCCGTGGCCGATCAGCGGGCCATGAAGATCCGTACCTCGCCCGGCGCCGCGTTGTGGGGGTCCCCGTCGCCGTCCTTCGCCCCCGTGCCGCCCTTGTGCTGCCACCGGCCCCGGTCCTGGCCGGCGACCCAGCCGCGCTCGGCGTACGACACCCGGGAGATGCCCAGCTCCTTCGCGTTCGCCACAGCCCAGTGGGCCATCGCCCGGCTGCGGCGCGTCGCGGCCTCGCCGCCGTCCCGCTTCTCCACCAGGGTGATTTCGACCCCCTCGGCGCCCCGGCCGCCGCCGGCGTTGCGGCCGGCCTGGCCCGCCTGCCCGGCCTGGCCCGCCTGCGGGGCGAAGGTGTGCAGCCCGTCCTCGCCGAAGATCCGGACGAGATCGGCCCGTACCCTCACCGCGTCGCCCGGCCCCGTGGGCGCGGGCCCGCCGCAGTCCAGGGTGCCGCCGCCCGCGAAGGCCGCGGTCATCACGGTGGCGTCCGGCTCGTGCTTCGCGTACGCCTGCGGGAACCCGCTGCGCTGCACCTTCTGCGCGGCCACCGTCAGTGGCAGCCGCGAGTACCCCGGCACGTCGACGAGGTGGTCGTAGAAGATCCCGGCCGAGTAGACCGGGTCCGTGATCTGCTCCGGAGTGCCCCAGCCCTGCGAGGGCCGCTGCTGGAAGAGCCCCAGCGAGTCCCGGTCGCCGTGGTCGAGGTTGCGCAGCGAGGACTCCTGCATCGCCGTCGCCAGCGCGATGGTCACCGCCCGGTCCGGCAGGCCCTTGGCCACGCCGACGGCGGCTATCGTCGCCGCGTTCGCCGCCTGTTCCGGGGACATTTCATACGATCCGGAGGCTCCGTCGGCCCCGGCCGTGTCCGCACCGGCCACACAGAACGGGGCGCCGCCGCCGCCGTTCGAGGCGCGCTGGACGGCGAAGTAGCCGACCACCGCGAGGAGAACGAGCAGGCCGACGGCAGCGCGCAGCGGCCTGCGGCGACGAGGACGGGGATCACGGTTCTCGGACACGCGCCCACCGTACTTGAGGCATATGACGCGTCCACCGGCCGGACGCAGGAGGCTTTGCCGCAGCCCGGGGCATTAGGGTCAGTTCCATGTCCGAATCCGAGCTGGACCTCACCCTGGACGCCGCCGAGCTGACCGCCCGGCTCGTCGACATTCCGTCCGTGAGCGGCGACGAGAAGGTACTCGCCGACCTCGTGGAACACGCGTTGCGCGGCCTGCCGCACCTGACCGTGGACCGCTTCGGCAACAACGTCGTCGCCCGCACGGACCTCGGCCGCGCCGAGCGCGTCGTGCTCGCCGGCCACCTCGACACCGTGCCGATCGCCGACAACGTCCCCTCCCGCCTCGACGAGAACGACGTGCTGTGGGGCTGCGGGACGACCGACATGAAGTCCGGTGTCGCCGTGCAGCTGCGCATCGCCGCGACCGTGCCCGAGCCGAACCGGGACCTCACCTTCGTCTTCTACGACCAGGAGGAGGTCGCCGCCGACCTCAACGGCCTGGGCAAGGTCGCGGAAGCACACCCCGACTGGCTGACGGGCGACTTCGCCGTGCTGCTGGAGCCCTCCAACGCCGAGGTCGAAGGCGGCTGCCAGGGCACCCTGCGCGTGCTGCTCCGCACGGCCGGCGAACGCGCGCACTCCGCCCGCAGCTGGATGGGCTCCAACGCCATCCACTCGGCGAGCCCGATCCTGGCCACGCTCGCGGCGTACGAGCCCCGCAGGCCGGTCATCGACGGCCTGGAGTACCACGAGGGCCTCAACGCGGTCCGCATCGAGGGCGGCGTCGCCAACAACGTCATCCCCGACGCGTGCACGGTGACGGTCAACTTCCGCTACGCCCCGGACCGCAGCGAGGCCGAGGCACTGGCCCACGTACGGGAGGTGTTCGCGGACTGCGACATCGCCGAGTTCGTGGTCGACGACTCCTCCGGCGGGGCCCTGCCGGGCCTCTCCCACCCGGCGGCCGCGGCCTTCATGGAGGCCGTCGGCGGCCGGGCCATGCCGAAGTTCGGCTGGACGGACGTCTCCCGCTTCAGCGCGCTGGGCGTTCCGGCGGTCAATTACGGCCCCGGCGACGCGCTGCTGGCCCACAAGGTCGACGAGCGCGTCGAGACGAAGGCGATCCTGCACTGCGAGGAACGACTCCGTGCCTGGCTGACCTCCTGAATTCCGCTTCCCGTCACCTTTGTGCGCCTACCCTGATCCAACGATCAGCAGGAGGGAGCACATCATGGGCAACCCCGAAAGTTCCGCTCGTCGTCGGCCCGAGGAGCAGCAGCTCGGGCCGGTGCTGAGGAGGCGGAGCCAGATCAAGGCGGGCAGTACGACGGACCAGCGGCTGCTGGACTCCGCCGGGCCCTCCGAGTGGGTGCACACCGATCCCTGGCGGGTCCTGCGCATCCAGTCGGAGTTCATCGAGGGCTTCGGCACGCTCGCCGAGCTGCCGCCCGCGATCAGCGTGTTCGGATCCGCCCGTACTCCGGAGGGTTCGCCGGAGTACGACGCGGGCGTACGGATCGGAAGCGCGCTGGTCGACGCCGGCTTCGCGGTGATCACCGGCGGCGGTCCGGGCGCGATGGAGGCGGCCAACAAGGGCGCCCGCGAGGCCAACGGCGTCTCGGTCGGCCTCGGCATCGAGCTCCCCTTCGAGCAGGGGCTCAACCAGCACGTCGACCTCGGGCTGAACTTCCGGTACTTCTTCGTCCGCAAGACGATGTTCGTGAAGTACAGCCAGGGCTTCGTCGTCCTGCCGGGCGGCCTGGGCACGCTGGACGAGCTGTTCGAGGCGCTGACCCTGGTCCAGACGCAGAAGATCACCCGCTTCCCGATCGTGCTGTTCGGCACGGAGTACTGGAGCGGGCTGATCGACTGGCTGCGGAACACGGTGATCGCCCAGGGCAAGGCCTCGGAGAGGGACCTCTACCTGTTCCACGTCACGGACGACGTGGACGAGGCGATCGCGCTGGTGACGAAGGAAGTCGGGAAGTAGGTCCCGCCGCCCGCGGCCCGGGGCCGGCTCCCGCCGGCCCCGGGCCGCGGGCGCGGCGGGAACCCGGTGCGGGTCCGCCGGCGGCTCAGGCCAGGCCGCGGCGGGCGACGGCCGGGGGGCGCAGGCCCTGGATGGAGCGGACCATGTCCAGGATCTGGCGGGTCTCCGCGACCTCGTGGACGCGGTAGACCTGCGCGCCCAGCCAGGCCGAGACGGCCGTCGTGGCCAGGGTGCCCAGGAGACGCTCCTTGACCGGCTTGTCGAGGGTCTCGCCGACGAAGTCCTTGTTGGACAGGGAGACCAGGACCGGCCAGCCCGTCGCCGTCATCTCGTCCAGCCGGCGCGTGGCCTCCAGCGAGTGGCGGGTGTTCTTCCCGAAGTCGTGGCCCGGGTCGATCATGATGGCGTCCCGGCGGACGCCGAGCGCGGCCGCGCGTTCGGCGAGGCCGACCGTGACGCGCAGGATGTCCTCCATCACGTCCTCGTACGCGACCCGGTGCGGCCGGGTGCGCGGCTCCGCCTCGCCCGCGTGGGTGCACACCAGGCCGACGCCGTAGCGCGCCGCGACCTCCGCCAGTTTGGGGTCCACCCCGCCCCACGCGTCGTTCAGCAGGTCCGCCCCGGCCTCGCACACGGCCTCGCCGACCTCGTGCCGCCAGGTGTCCACGCTGATCACCACGTCCGGGTGGCGGCGCCTGACCTCGGCGACGAAGCCGACGGTGCGCCGGGCCTCCTCCGCCGCGTCCACGTGCTCGCCCGGGCCCGCCTTGACCCCGCCGATGTCGATGATCGCGGCGCCCTCGGCGATCGCGTGCTCGACCCGGTCCAGCGCCGGCTCGTCGCGGAACGTCGCGCCCTGGTCGTAGAAGGAGTCCGGCGTCCGGTTCACGATGGCCATGATCACCGGCTCGTGGGTGTCGAACTCGCGCCTGCCCAGTCGCAGCATCCTGCTCTTTCCTCCTTCGGCGGCCCTTGCGCCTCGCCTGCGACCTTAACCTGGTGGCCGGAGTCTCTCAGGGGAGTTGATCGTGTTCTTCTTCTTGATGATCGCGCTGGTCGTGGTCGTGGCAGCGGTCACCCTCGCGGTGATCGGCGGTGGCTCGGAGGCCGTCCTGCCGGAGGCGGAGCCGGACCGGGTGGCGGACGGGCTGCCGGAGACCCGGCCCGTCGTACGGGCGGACATCGACGCGCTGCGGCTGCCGGTCGCCCCGCGCGGGTACCGGATGGCCGAGGTGGACGACGTACTGGAGCGGCTCGCGGCGGAGCTGGCCGAGCGGGACGCGCGGATCGCGCAGCTGACGGCTGCCGCGGCGGCCGGGCCGGCCGCCCCGGAGGACGCGGCCGGGCACGTCGACCTCAGCAAGAGCGGTGAGCGGTGACCGTCCCGGCGGTCGGCCCGGTCGTGGGCTCCGACGGGAAGCCGCGCTGCCCGTGGGCGCTGTCCACCGAGGACTACGTGGCCTACCACGACACCGAGTGGGGCCGTCCGGTCCACGGCGACGACGCCCTGTACGAACGGCTGTGCCTGGAGGCCTTTCAGTCCGGGCTGAGCTGGCTGACGATCCTGCGGCGCCGGGAAGGGTTCCGCACGGCCTTCTCCGGCTTCGCGATCGCGGCGGTGGCGGAGTTCGACGAGCGGGACGCGGAGCGGCTGCTGGCCGACGAGGGGATCATCCGCAACCGGGCCAAGATCGAGGCGACCCTGGCCAACGCCAAGGTCCTCGCCGGGTGGGAGCCCGGCGAGCTGGACACGCTGATCTGGTCGCACGCCCCGGAGGAGCCCGGGCCGGCCCCGCGGACGGTCACCGAGGTCCCGGCGGTGACCCCGGAGTCCACCGCCCTCGCCAAGGCCCTGAAGAAGGCCGGCATCCGCTTCGTCGGCCCCACCACGGCCTACGCCCTGATGCAGGCCTGCGGGCTGGTCAACGACCACCTGGCCGCCTGCGTCTCCCGCGACCCGGCCTGACCCGGTCTGAGCCGGCCTGAGCCGGGCCACGGGGCTGCGCACGGGGCTGCCGCACGGGCCTCTGCACGGGCCCGTACAGAGGCCGGCGGCTCAGCTGCTCAGCGGCCGAGGTACTTCGGCGACTGCTTCGCCAGGAAGGCCTGGACGGCGATGCCGTGGTCCTCGGAGGCCCCCGCACGGGTCTGGAGGACGTCCTCGTGCTCCAGGGCCTGCGCGAGGGAGCGGGAGGCCCCGTAGGCCAGGGACTCCTTCAGCGCGGCGTACGCGACCGTCGGGCCGGCCGCCAGCGTGCGCGCCACGGCCTCGGCCTCGGCGTGCAGCGCGTCCGAGGGCACCAGGCGGTTGACGATGCCGAGCTCGTACGCCTCCTGGGCCTTGACCGACCGCGGGAAGAGCAGCAGGTCCGAGGCGCGGGAGGCGCCGATCAGGCGGGGGAGGGTCCACGAGACCCCGGAGTCGGCGGTGAGCGCCACCCCGGCGAACGAGGTGTTGAAGGAGGCGGTGTCGGCGACGACCCGGAAGTCCGCCGCCAGCGCGAAGCCGAAGCCCGCCCCGGCCGCGACGCCGTTCACCCCGGCCACCACGGGCTTGGGCATCTCGGTGAGCGCCCGCACGATCGGGTTGTAGTGCTCCTTGACCGTGTTCATGGTCAGCGAGGAGCCCGTCTCGCGGTCCGCCGCCAGGTTCCCGATGTGCTCCTTGAGGTCCTGGCCCACGCAGAAGGCCCGGTTGCCGGCCGCGGTCAGCAGGACGGCCCGTACCGCGGTGTCCTCGGCCGCCGCCAGGACCGCGTCGCGCAGGGCGACCTTGGCCTCGGTGTTCATGGCGTTCATCGCGTCCGGACGGTTGATCGTGATGGTCGCGAGTCCGTCGGTCACTTCGTAGAGCACGCTGTCGGCCATGGCAGGGGGTCCCCCTTCGTCGCGGGCTTGACTACCGGCCGGTACCGGCCGGTGCAAGGGTCAGCATGGCGGACCGGAAGCGATGCGGACATGTGATGTGCGTCAAAGAAAGCCGATGGCATTGCTGGGGAGCGGCGGCGCAGTATCGCAGGCGGATCCCCGAAATGAGTGGTTTTGGCCGAGCGCGTTGCCCAAGCGTTCCCGGGCGATGTTGGTCATCGGGTCCTGACATGCGGGATAATGGCTGGGAAGCAATGTGTTCGATGCCGGGTATTAGGCGCCTGAATGGGGCCGTCGGCTGACGATGAGCTGGTTTCAGGAAGGGGAACGAGCATGGCGGCCATGAAGCCGCGGACGGGCGACGGCCCGCTCGAGGTCACCAAGGAGGGGCGGGGCATCGTCATGCGCGTACCGCTCGAGGGCGGCGGTCGGCTTGTCGTCGAGCTGACCCCTGATGAGGCGGACGCCCTGGGTGACGCCCTGAAGAAGGTCGTCGGCTGACCTTCGGGGACGCCGACAGCACTTCCACCTTCTGCATTCTGCATTCTCTGCGCTGCCCCGACCGCGATCAGCGGCCGGGGCAGCGTTGTGTCGTGTTCGAGGACATGTTTCCCTCCGGAGCCCACGCCGTGACCTTCTCCCCGCCCGCGCCGCCCGCCTTCGCCGACTGCACGCCGCGCCAGAAGGCGGCCCGGGTCCTCTCGGACGTCCTGGCACCGGCGAACCTGGTGGTCGTCCTGCTCCTGCTCGTCGGATGGCGCAGCACCACGTCGTGGTCGGGCCTCGGGTGGGGGCTGCTCGCCGCCCTGTTCTGCGGCGTGGTCCCGATCGGCATCATCGCCCTCGGCGTCCGCCGCGGCGCGCTGACCGACCAGCACATACGGGTGCGGCGGCAGCGGGTCGTCCCGATGGCGCTGAGCCTGGTGTCCGTCGTCGCCGGGATCACCCTCCTGCACGTGCTCGGCGCCCCCCGGGACGTCTTCGCACTGGTCGTCGCGATGCTCGTGGGCCTCGTGTCGTCCCTGCTGGTCACGGTCGGGTGGCAGATATCCATCCACATGTCGGTGGCCGGCGGCACCGTGATGATCCTGGTGCTCGTCTTCGGCCCGCAGGTGCTGCCCGCGGCCCTGATCGCCGCCGCCGTCGGCTGGTCCCGCCTGGTGCTCGAGGCGCACACGGCGGCCCAGCTCCTCGCCGGCACCGCGCTGGGCGGCACGGCGGCCCTCACCTTCGCGCTCCTGAGCTGAGCCGCGGGACCACGGGGCCACTGATTACGGGATCGCGGGGCTACGGAACCACGCGCGGGGGATCGGCGGCCCGGGCCTCAGCGGCGCACGGCGCACAGCAGCCCGTCGCCCACCGGCAGCAGCGCGGCCTCCAGGGCCGGGCTCTCCCGGACGCTGCGCAGCAGCTCGCGGACGCGCAGCACCTCCACCGGCTGCGCCGCGGAGTCGACCGTACGGCCGTCGGAGAAGACCCCCTCGAAGCACACCAGCCCGCCGGGGCGCAGCAGACGCAACGATTCGGCGAGGTAGTCGAGCGACTCGGACGGGTCCCCGTCGCAGAAGACGAGGTCGTACCCGCCGTCGGCGAGGCGGGGCAGGACGTCGAGGGCGCGGCCGGGGATGAAGCGGGCGCGGTTGCCCGCGAAGCCGGCGGCGCGGAACGCCTGGCGGGCGAAGGCCTGCCGGTCCGCTTCGGGATCGACCGTGGTCAGGACCCCGTCCGGGCGCATTCCGTGCAGGAGGTGGATGCCGGAGACGCCGGTTCCGGTGCCGATCTCGGCGACCGCCTTGGCGTCCGCGGTGGCGGCCAGCAGGCGCAGCGCGGCCCCGGTGCCGGGGGAGACGGACCGCAGGCCCGCTTCCCTGGACCGGTCGCGGGCCCATCGCAGAGCGTCGTCCTCGGCGACAAACGCGTCGGCGAACGCCCAGCTCGTCTGCCGGTTGCCGGTAATGACCCTCTCCTGTCCCCATAGTTGGCGCAACGGTGACTGTATCCGCTGACGTCGGGAACCCGCAGATGGGACCGGGCGTTGTGAAGGGTGGAGGCGGGATAAGAAGGGCGGTGCCGGGCAGATCGACGGCCGGGACCGCTCCAGGGCCTAAGTCTCGCGTAAAGATACTGCAAAAACACTTATCCGGAGCTGACAGAGGGGGTGGCTATGGTAGGGACTCCACTGGACACCACCAGAGCCGACAGGGGAGGTGCGGCTGCGCCTGTGGATCGTCGGGGCGCGTTGAGACGCCTCTTCCGGTCGGCGGGTGAGCCGAAATCCGTGACCTACATTGCTGACCGCTTCCACACCGCAGACACCGCAACCACCGCGACCTTTGCCGCCGATGCGGGGTCCCAGGCGTGGACCCCTCCCTCCTGGGAGGAGATCGTCAGCACGCACAGCGCGCGGGTCTACCGCCTTGCCTACCGTCTGACGGGTAACCAGCACGATGCCGAGGACCTGACCCAAGAGGTCTTCGTCCGCGTCTTCCGCTCGCTGTCCACGTACACGCCCGGCACCTTCGAGGGCTGGCTCCACCGCATCACCACGAACCTCTTCCTGGACATGGTGCGCCGCAAGCAGCGGATCCGCTTCGACGCGCTCGCCGACGACGCCGCCGAGCGGCTGCCGAGCCGTGAGCCGTCCCCGCAGCAGGTCCTGCACGACACCCACTTCGACGCGGACGTGCAGCAGGCCCTGGACACCCTCGCCCCCGAGTTCCGTGCGGCCGTGGTGCTGTGCGACATCGAGGGCCTGTCCTACGAGGAGATCGCCGCCACCCTCGGCGTGAAGCTCGGCACCGTGCGCAGTCGTATCCACCGGGGCCGTTCGCACCTGCGCAAGGCGCTCAAGCACCGGTCCCCCGCGGCCCGTGCGGAGCAGCGTGCCCTGGCCGGTGTGTCGATGGGCGCGCCCGGTACCGGGGGAGAGGGCGGACCCGAGTGACCGCAGCCAGTCCGTCCCCCGCCGAACAGCACCTGGGCGACCGGCTCGCCGCCCTGGTGGACGGGGAGCTGAAGCACGACGCGCGCGAGCGGGTCCTGGCCCACCTGGCGACCTGTGCCAAGTGCAAGGCCGAGGCCGATGCCCAGCGCCGTCTGAAGACCATGTTCGTGGAGAGCGCGCCGCCGCCGCTGTCCGCCGGACTGCTGGCCCGGCTGCAGGGGCTGCCCGGAGGCGGCCTCGACGGCCCGTCAGGCCCCGCGGGACCGCCCGGCACCACGAGACCCGACCCCTTCGAGGCGTTCGCGTACGGGCTGCCGGTGGCCGCCAGGCCGCAGCAGCAGGGCTTCCGCATCCACGAGGTGGGCCGCCCGCGCCGCCGTTTCGCCTTCGTCGCCGCCGGAGCGGTGTCGCTGGCCGCGCTCGCGCTGGGCGGTGCGCTGCCGCTGGAGGCCGGGGACCCGAACGTCCGGGGTGATTCACCCGCCCCCGCCACCAGGACCGGTCCTGCCCTGCCCGTGTCCGACGCGGCGGTGCGCGACCGCATGCCCACCCCCGCGGCCGTCCCGACCCTCCTTTCGACGGTCGCGACCCCGCTCGCCACCCCGCTCCCGCCGCTCCACCCCACCCCGCCGAGCCCGGCGCGTCCCGTCTCCCTGCTGCGCTGACGCCGGACCTGGTTGAATCTGCGGCACATGCGCATAGGTACGCGGGGAGCGCCCATGGCCGACAGGCAGCAGACCGATCCGGCTCCGCAGTGGTGGAGCCGGCCCGAGGGCACGGCTGACGGCCGCCGCGAAGGGCTGCCCGGCCCGCGGCCCGAGGCCGGGGACCCGGCGGGCGGTGGCTCGCCGGCCGGCGAGCCTCACCTACCTGTCGAGGACGCGTCCCCGGACCAGGAGGCGACGGCCCGCGCGGTGCGGTACGACCCCTGGGGCGAGCAGCCGTTGCACGTCGTGGACCGGGGCAGGGACCGGCGCGGGTTCCGGCTGTGGCAGGTGGCCGCCCTCAGTGCGGGAACCGCCCTGCTCGCCGGCGGGATCGGCGGGTACCTCGGCGTGCTCGCCGAGCGGCAGAGCAGCACCCGCCTGGAGCTGCCCCAGTCCGCCGTCGCGGACCAGGGCCGGGCGCCCGAGAGCGTGGCCGGGATCGCGGCCACCGCGCTGCCCGGCGTGGTGACCCTCCACGTGCGGGGCGAGAAGGGCAGCGGGACGGGCACCGGCTTCGTGCTCGACCAGCAGGGGCACATCCTCACCAACAACCACGTGGTCGCCGACGCCCGGGAGATAGCGGTCACCTTCAGCACCGGCGAGAGCGTGACCGCCCAGCTGGTCGGCCGCGACTCCGGCTACGACCTGGCCGTGGTCAAGGTCAGCGGGGTACGGGGACTGCGGCCGCTGAGCCTGGGCAACTCCGAGAACGTGAAGGTCGGCGACCCGGTCGTGGCCATCGGCGCGCCCTTCGACCTCTCCAACACCGTCACCGCCGGCATCATCAGCGCCACCGGCCGGCCCGTCACCGCCGGCGGCGACAAGGGCGACGGCAGCGACATCAGCTACGTCGACGCGCTGCAGACCGACGCCCCCATCAACCCCGGGAACTCCGGCGGCCCGCTCCTCGACGCCAAGGCCCACGTGGTCGGCATCAACAGCGCCATCCGCGGGGCCGACAAGGACGACCCCACCCGGCAGGGCGGCTCCATCGGACTCGGCTTCGCCATCCCCATCAACCAGGGCAAGCGCGTCGCCGAGGAGCTCATCCGCACCGGCCGCGCGACGCACCCCGTCATCGGGGTCACCCTCGACATGGACTACACGGGCGACGGGGCCCGGGTCGGGGACAAGGGCGAGGACGGCAAGCCGGCCGTGGTCGCCGGCGGACCCGGCGCGCGGGCCGGGATCAAGCCCGGCGACGTGATCACCAAGGTCGACGGCCGGCGCGTGCGCGGCGGTGACGAGCTGATCATCAAGATCCGGGCCCACCGCCCCGGCGACCCGCTGACCTTGACGGTGCTCCGCGAGGGCCGGGAACGCACGCTGGAAGTGGTCCTCGGATCGGCGAACGGCTCATGAGCGGGGCATGACGGACGGGTGAAAGGGCGACGGAGACGGTACGCAGGTATGGGCCCGCGGACAACGCCGGGTACCGTGTGTCGGGGCCTGAAGTGAGAGACCGAGGAGCGGCAAGGTGTTCAACGACATAGGCGCACTCGAACTGGCCACGATCGTGGTGCTCGCCATCCTCGTCTTCGGCCCGGACAAGCTGCCCAAGGTCATTCAGGACGTCACCGGTGTCATCCGGAAGATCCGCGCGTTCTCGGACAGCGCGAAGCAGGACATCCGCTCCGAACTCGGCCCGGAGTTCAAGGACTTCGAGTTCGAGGACCTGAACCCGAAGACCTTCATCCGCAAGCAGCTGGGCGAGAACGAGGACCTCAAGGACATCCGCAACAGTTTCGATCTCCGCAAGGAACTCAACGACGTCGCCGACGCCGTGAACAACCCGGAGACCGAAGCCGCCCCGGCCGCCTCGCCCGCCGCCGTCACCGGCCCGGACCTGCTGAAGAAGCCCGCCGCCCCGGCCCAGGAGCAGCGCTCGCGCTTCGACGCCGACGCCACCTGAAACGCAGCCTGCCCGGCGATCAGGGGTCGGATGGCTATCCTCCATCTGTCCGGATCGCAGGACGCCCGAGGGAGGGGGTCCCCCCAGCACGGCGAGGGGGAGGGGCCGTTCCGGACCCCACGGAACGAGAGGCCGCCCACATGGAGACGACGAGCAGTAGCCGGGTAGGGGCGCAGACCGCCGAGGCACCCGCCTCCGCCGACGCACCCGCGCAGGAACCGGATACCAGCCCGCAGAGCAATACACAGCCACAGGAGCACACCGCGCCCGTACCGGCGGCCCGCCGGACGGCCGAGGGGTTCCTGGCGGCCGACTTCCCCTGGTACGGGCTGGACGGGGCCTTCACGGGCCCCCGCTGGCTCATGCAGGTCGGCACCGCCGCCGACGGAACGGTCGAGCACGGCTCCACCGGCCACGGCGACGAGCCCTCCGCCCGGGGCGAGATCGCCACCGGCGAGAAGGAGCGCTTCGCGGTGGTGATCACCGTGGCGAGCAACCCGCTGCGCCGCAGCGGCGACGGCACCGGCGTCCTGGAGGCCACCTCGGTCTCCTCGGCGGCCTGGCTGGCCGGCTCCGGGCTGCTGGCCTACAGCTGGCCCGGGCAGATGGACCACTCCCTGCGCGACGACTGGCTCGACCAGCAGACCGAGGCCGCCTGGGAACTCGCGGACGACCTTGCCGGCGAGGACTGGTCGACGCTGTCGCTGCCGGTGGACGGGGAGCCGACCCCGTTCCACTACCGCGAGTCGGAGTTCGGGTGGGTGCTGGCGGGCTCCACCGGGAGCGGCGTCCACCTGGGTGCGTACGGGCGGGGGATGAGCGCGTACGGGCTCGGCTTCTCGGCCATCGCGGACCTCGGCTCGTACGAGTGACGCGCCACGGGTGACCGGCTCCACGTGACCGGACACCTGTGACCGGCTCCGGCTCCGGGCCGCGGACACACGCGAAGGGCGCCGCTCGGTGAGCGGCGCCCTTCGCGTGTGTCCGTACGGTCAGAACTTGTTGCGCGGGGTGATGCCCAGGGACATGCCCGACAGGCCGCGGGCGCGGCCGCCCAGCTTGCCCGCGATGGCGCGCAGCGCCGCGCCGGCCGGGGAGTCCGGGTCGGACAGGACGACCGGGGTGCCGTCGTCGCCGCCCTCGCGCAGCCGCACGTCGATCGGGATGGAGCCCAGCACCGGCACGGACGCGCCGACCGTCTTGGTCAGCCCGTCCGCGACCTTCTGGCCGCCGCCCGAACCGAAGACGTCCACCATCTCGTCGCAGTGCGGGCACGGCAGGCCCGACATGTTCTCGACGACGCCGACGATCTTCTGGTGGGTCTGCACGGCGATCGAGCCGGCCCGCTCCGCCACCTCGGCCGCCGCCTGCTGCGGGGTGGTGACGACCAGGATCTCCGCGTTCGGCACCAGCTGGGCCACCGAGATCGCGATGTCGCCCGTGCCCGGCGGCAGGTCCAGCAGCAGCACGTCCAGGTCGCCCCAGAACACGTCCGCCAGGAACTGCTGGAGGGCCCGGTGCAGCATCGGTCCGCGCCACACGACCGGCGCGTTGCCCGGGGTGAACATGCCGATGGAGATGACCTTCACGCCGTGCGCGGACGGCGGCATGATCATGTTCTCGACCTGGGTGGGACGACCCTCGACACCCAGCATGCGTGGCACGCTGTGGCCGTAGATGTCCGCGTCGACCACACCGACCTTCAGGCCGTCCGCCGCCATCGCCGCGGCCAGGTTGACCGTGACCGAGGACTTGCCGACGCCGCCCTTGCCGGACGCGACCGCGTACACACGGGTCAGCGAGCCCGGCTTGGCGAAGGGCACCTCGCGCTCGGCGGTGCCGCCGCGCAGCGTGGCCGCCAGGTCCTTGCGCTGCTCGTCGCTCATCACGTCCAGCGTGACGGCGACCGAGGTGACGCCCGCGACCTTCTCCACGGCCTCGGTGACCAGCTTGGTGATGGTCTCGCGCATGGGACAGCCCGACACGGTCAGGTAGACCGTGACGGCGACCGCGCCGCCGTCACCGATCTCCACCGATTTGACCATCCCGAGCTCGGTGATCGGCCGGTGGATCTCGGGGTCGTTCACCGTCGCCAGAGCGTCCAGGATCGCGTCCTGCTCAGGCACGGCGGCGGAGCTTGTGTCGGTAGCCATGCCCCGATGGTACGGCTCGGTAGCAGGGCTCAGGGAAGCCTGTCAGCGGTCGCCTTCATCACGTTCCGCCGGGAATAGACGCCGCTCGTCCATCTCCTTGATCAGGTCCTGGAACTCGGACCTGATCCAGTCGCGCGTGGCGACCTCGCCCAGGCCCATCCGCAGGGCGGCGATCTCCCGGGTCAGGTACTCCGTGTCGGCGATGGAGCGCTCGTTCTGCTTGCGGTCCTGCTCCAGGTTGACCCGGTCGCGGTCGTCCTGCCGGTTCTGCGCGAGCAGGATCAGCGGCGCCGCGTAGGAGGCCTGGAGCGACAGCATCAGCGTCAGGAAGATGAACGGGTACTCGTCCCACCTCAGGTGGCCCGGCGCGAAGATGTTCCACAGCACCCAGACGATGATGACCAGGGTCATCCAGACGATGAACCGGCCCGTGCCCAGGAACCGCGCCACCCGTTCCGACAGCCGCCCGAAGGCCTCCGGGTCGTACTCGGGCAGCAGCGAGCGGCGCGGCGCCCGCGGCAGGTCCAGGCGCACCCGCGAGCGCGTCAGCGCGCTCGACCCGGTGCTCTGGGCGGACTTCCCCGCCCGCTCGGCGGCACGTTCCGCCGCCTCTGCCACCAGCCCGTGCTCACGGGCCTGCACCCGGGCCTGCTCGCGCCGCTCCCGGATCTGCTCACGGCGCCGCTCGCGCGCCTGCTCCCCGCGCCCCCGGTCGAAGCGCCCTCGCTCAGCTGCCACCCACGGCCTCCTCGGAATGGAACTCCGTCTCCCGCCAGTCGTCCGGCAGCAGGTGGTCCAGCACGTCGTCCACCGTGACCGCGCCCAGCAGCGAACCGCTCTCGTCGACCACCGGCACCGCCACCATGTTGTAGGCGGCGAGGTGGGTGGTCACCGCGGGCAGCGAGGCGTCCGGCCGCAGCGGCGGAAGGTCCGTGTCCACGATCGAGCTGACCAGGGTGAACGGCGGGTCCCGCAGCAGCCGCTGGAAGTGCACCGTGCCCAGGTACTTGCCCGTCGGCGTCTCGTCCGGCGGCCGGCACACGTACACCTGGGCCGCCAGCGCCGGCGACAGGTCCGCCTGCCGTACGCGGGCCAGCGCGTCCGCGACCGTCGCGTCCGGCCGCAGCACGATCGGCTCGGTGGTCATCAGACCGCCGGCGGTGTTCTCCTCGTAGGACAGCAGGCGGCGCACGTCGGCCGCGTCGTCCGGCTGCATCAGCGTCAGCAGCCGCTCCTTGTCGTCCTCCGGCAGCTCGGAGAGCAGGTCGGCCGCGTCGTCCGGGTCCATCGCCTCCAGGACGTCGGCGGCGCGCTCCTCCTTCAGCTTGCCGAGGATCTCCACCTGCTCGTCCTCGGGCAGCTCCTCCAGCACGTCGGCGAGCCGGTCGTCGTCGAGGGCGTTGGCCACCTCGGCACGGCGCTTCGGCGTCAGGTGGTGCAGCACGTTCGCCACGTCGGCCGGGCGCATCTGCTCGAAGGTGGCGACCAGGTTCTCGGCGCCCTGCCCGTGCTCCTCCAGCGAGAAGCCCGTCACCGCCGACCACTCCACGGTCAGGGTCTCGCCGCGTCGGCGCAGCGCCCCCGACTTGCCCTTCCGTACGAAGATGCGGTCGATCTCCCAGTCCCGGCGGGCCGGCAGCTGCTGGATGGCCACGTCGAGGACGGTGACCTCCTCGCTGCTCGCGACCAGCGTCACGCGCCGGTCGAGCAGTTCGCCCAGGACGAGCCGCTCGGTGGGGCGCTGCTCGAAGCGCCGCATGTTGACGACACCAGTGGTGATGACCTGCCCGGACTCCACGCCCGTGACCCGCGTCATCGGCAGGAAGATCCGGCGCCGGCTGACCACCTCGACCACCAGGCCGAGCAGCCGCGGCGGCCGTCCGCCGACGCGCAGCATCGCGACGAGGTCGCGGACCCGGCCGACCTGGTCGCCGTTGGGATCGAAGACGGGCACACCCGACAGATGCGAGACGAAGATCCGCGGGGCGCCTACAGCCATCCGAGCGCCTCCTAGAGCGTCAATCAACAGTCGTGCCGCCCCTCAGGCTAGCCCGTGCCCGCGGAAAGCGTCCTGGTGGGGCGGTCCGCCCGGGGCGCGGCGCGAGGCCCGCCGTCGGCCGGGGAGCGGTCGCGGGGCGCGGCGTACGGACGGGTACGCTGCCTGCTGCTCGCAGACGACCGACGAGAGGCACCTGCCCGTGACCGCCTACTTCCCTGCCGCGCGGCTGCGCCGGGCCGCGTTCATCGGTGTGCTGTGCGCGGGCCTGGCCGTCACCGGTACGGGCTGCGGGGACGACCCCGACGAGGGCACGAACGGCGTCGGCAAGCTCTCCGCCGACAAGATCGAGGAGAAGGCGAAGGCGGCCGCCACGGAGGCCGACTCGGTCCACCTGTCGGGCACGCTCGTGAGCGGCGGCAAGTCCTTCACCCTCGACATGCGCCTGAAGTCGGACGGCGGTTCCGGCGAGGTGAAGTCGCAGGACGACACCTTCCAGCTGCTGCGGGTGGGGGAGCAGCTGTACCTGAAGGCGAGCGCGGCGTTCTGGGGCCAGTCCGACTCGGCCGGCAAGCTCGGCGACAAGTACGTGAAGGTGCCCGAGGGCGACCCCTCCTACAAGCAGTTCCGCGGCTTCACCGACATGGACGTCCTGCTCGACGGGCTGCTCGGCCTGGAGGGCAAGCTCGCCAAGGGCTCCTACACCAAGGTCGGGCACACCCGCGCGGTCCAGGTCACGGCGAACGAGGGCAAGGGCGGCAAGCTCTCGGTGTCCCTGGAGGGGACCCCGTACCCGCTGCTCATGGAGCGCGCGGGCGGCGCCGGACGCGTGGAACTCGCCGAGTGGGGCAAGGAGTTCCCGCTCGACCCGCCCGCACAGGACCAGACGGTCGACTACGGGTCCCAGCTGCCGACGACCAAGAGCGGCGACCCGGCTCCGTCCCCTTCCAAGGGCTCCGGCCAGGGCGCCAACCCGAAGACGCCGTGACCGGTCGGGCCCGGCGGGGCCCGACCGGGACCCGCGGACGGCCCTGCCGCCCGCCGGAGGCTACGGGCGGGCGGCCTTCTTGCGCTTCAGCAGCAGCTTCGGCAGGCCCGCCGGGACGGCCCTGCGGGTCGTCGCCGGGGACGCCAGGGGGGCCGCGGCCAGCGAACCGTCCGGCAGCTGCGCCCGGACCGACTCCGGCTCCAGCCGCAGCAGCCGGCACTCCCGCGCCCACCGCTCGGTCATGTCCTCGGAGTCGGGCGCGTTCAGCCGCTTGCCCTTGAGCTCGGCGACCGCCGCCGCCCACTCCTCGCCGCGCGGCGGGAGCTCCCGTACCGTCGCGGTCCAGGCCACCAGCCGGCCGCCCTTGTCCTTGCTCCGCACGGTCACCTCGGCGGCCGCGCCGTCGGCCAGCCCCGGGAACGGCTGCTCGCCGGGCCCGTCGCCCAGCACGTGGGCCGCGCCGTCCACCCAGGCGTGCCACAGGGCGCGGTCGGCCCCGGCGCCGCGGACCCAGATCAGGCCGGACTTCTTGGTGGCCTCCTCGACGAGGGCCAGGTCGAGCGTGCTGAGAGTCATGCGGACAGGGTAGGGGGTCCGCACCCGGTCACGAGAGGGTGTCCTGACCGGCGGGACACCCCGCCGTTTCAGAGCCAGCCGTGGCGGCGCAGCGCCCGGTGGATGGTGAAGCAGATGCCGACGATCGAGGCCATCACCATCGGATAGCCGTACTTCCACTGGAGCTCGGGCATGTGCTCGAAGTTCATCCCGTACACCCCGCAGATCATCGTCGGCACGGCGATGATCGCCGCCCAGGACGTGATCTTGCGCATGTCCTCGTTCTGGGCGACCGTCGCCTGCGCGAGGTTGGCCTGGAGGATCGAGTTCAGCAGCTCGTCGAAGCCGACCACCTGCTCGTGCACCCGCGCCAGGTGGTCGGCGACGTCCCGGAAGTACTTCTGGATGTCCGGGTCCACCAGCCGCATCGGCCGCTCGCTCAGCAGCTCCATCGGACGCAGCAGCGGCGAGACCGCCCGCTTGAACTCCAGTACCTCGCGCTTGAGCTGGTAGATGCGGCCCGCGTCGCCGCCGCGTGTACTGCCCTTGGCGGGGGCCGCGAAGACGTCGCTCTCCACCTCGTCGATGTCGTCCTGCACCGCCGCCGCGACCGCGATGTACCCGTCGACGACGTGGTCGGCGATCGAGTGCAGGACCGCCGAGGGGCCCTTGGCGAGGAGGTCGGGGTCGTCCTGGAGACGGTGGCGCAGCCCCTTGAGGGAGCCCTGGCCGCCGTGCCGGACGGTGATGACGAAGTCGGGGCCGGTGAAACACATCACCTCGCCGGTCTCCACCACCTCGCTCGTGGAGGTCAGTTCGGCGTGTTCGACGTAGTGGATCGTCTTGAAGACGGTGAAGAGGGTGTCGTCGTAGCGCTCCAGCTTCGGCCGCTGGTGCGCGTGCACCGCGTCCTCCACGGCCAGCGGGTGCAGGCCGAACGTGGCGGCGATCCCCGCGAACTCGGCCTCGGTCGGCTCGTGCAGGCCGATCCACGCGAAACCGCCGTCCTCGCGGACCTTGCGGATCGCCTCACGGGGCGTCAGGCACGCGGGCCCCAGCATCCGCCGGCCGTCGCGGTACACCGCGCAGTCGACGACCGCGCTGCTCGCCGACGGATCACGGGTCGTGTCGTAGCCGGGCTGTGCGGGGGTGGACTTGCGCAGGGACGGGCGGACGGCCGCACGCAGGTAGGGCAGCATCGACATGGCAGGCTCCTTCGCACGCACGGCTGCGGACCGTACGGGTGGGAGACCCTCCACCACCGCGAGCGGGCAGGCTCGGACCAGGCGGAGGGAACAGGACGGGAGGACAACGTTCTGCCGTCGCTCTTCTACTGATCGGGAGATCAAACGGGGCGGGAAGCGCCCGTCACAGAAGCGGAAGAGCGATTGGTACTGCACGATCGACTTCGATCCATTGCAGCCCCACCTCCTCCGGCCGGTCCCCCGTGGGGGAGGTCCTGTCTCCGGGGCGTCAGGCATGCTTCGGCATGCGGCCCCGAACAGCTGTCAACACTATCAGCCGACGGATGGTCAAGACCCGCCCTTTACCCGGCTGATACGAGTTCTATGCTCGCTCCATGGCAGAAATTCTGGCCCTCGTCGAGGCCCGGCTGCGCACCGCGTTCGGTGAACCCGACGCACGCGCCGCCGTCACCTTCCTGGGCACCGACCGCATCGAGGTACTCCGTTTCGCCGAGGGCGACCTCGTGCGGTACGCGACCCTCGGGATGTCCGCACACCCGATGACCGATCCGACCGCCGTGGTCGCCGACCCCGTACGGGGCCCGCGCGCCGAGCTGGTGCTGACCGTCCGCGCAGGACTGGCGGCCACCGACAAACTGCTCAGGCCGCTCGCCGTACTGGCCGCCTCGCCCCAGGTCGAGGGGCTGATCGTGGCCCCCGGGGCCTCGCTGGACGTGGGCGATCCGCTCTGGGACGGGGCGCCGTTCAGCTCCGTCCTCGTGGCGGAACCGGGCGGTCTGGTGGAGGACCTGGAACTCGACGAGCCCATGGACCCGGTGCAGTTCCTCCCCCTCCTGCCGATGACGGCGAACGAGGCCGCCTGGAAGCGCGTGCACGGCGCGGCCGCCCTGCAGGAACGCTGGCTCGCGCGGGGGACGGACCTGCGGGACCCTTTGCGTACGGCCGTCGCATTGGACTGACCGACAGCCCGGACGGGTGACCGCGCCTTGACGGGGGCCCGGGCGGGGAGGAGCGTGGCTTCTTATGAGGGGTGAACCAAGTTGCCCGAAGTGCGGTGGCCGGGTCAGGGCGCCCGGACTCTTCTCCGACTCCTGGCAGTGCGCGGTGCACGGCACCGTCCACCCCTTGCAACCCGTCATTCCGCCCAGTGTCGAAGGCCTGAGCGTCGTGGTGCACCGGGCGCGGGTGCCCGTGTGGATGCCGTGGCCGCTGCCGGTGGGATGGCTGTTCACGGGGGTCGCGTCCGCCGGTGACGACCGCAGTGGCGGCCGGGCGACCGCCGTGGCCTGTTCGGGTCCCGGACCTCTGGGGGGCATCGGCGAGCTGTTGCTGATCGCGGAGGAACTGGGCGTCGGCATGGGCGCGCGGTTCGCGGGGATCGACGGCCTCGACCCCGGCTCGTCCATCAACGTGTCGGCGCCGCCCCACGCCAAGGTCGTCGCGGCGGGCCGCCCGACACCGCTCTGGCACGTCAACGGCGGCCCCGACGACCGGGCCGTCTTCGCCGGCGAGGCACGGGGCCTGTGGCTCTGGGCGATCGTCTGGCCGGAGCAGTCCGGCCTCCTGCTGTACGACGAGCTCGTCCTCACCGACCTCCGCGACGCGGGAGCCGAGGTCGAGCTCCTTCCGTGCGGGGCCCTGAGCCCGCGCATCCTGGGCCCGGACAGCCCTTAGGAGGGCGAAAGGGAACCCCTGCGCGGTTATCCTGGGGTGTCCCCCCGTCCCGTACGACCCATGGAGCCCGGCTGTGCGCATCGACCTGCACGCCCACTCCACGGCCTCCGACGGTACGGACACCCCCGCCGAGCTGATGCGCAACGCCGCCGGCGCCGGGCTGGACGTGGTCGCGCTGACCGACCACGACACCGTGCGCGGATACGGCGAGGCCCTCGCGGCCCTTCCCGCCGGACTGACGCTGGTGACCGGGGCCGAGCTGTCCTGCCGGCTCGACGGGGTCGGCGTGCACATGCTCGCGTACCTCTTCGACCCCGAGGAGCCCGAGCTCGCCCGCGAGCGGGAGCTCGTCCGCGACGACCGCACCCCGCGCGCACAGTCCATGGTCGGCAAGCTCCAGGCCCTCGGCGTGGACGTGACCTGGGAGCAGGTGGCCCGGATCGCCGGTGAGGGCTCGGTCGGGCGGCCGCACATCGCCACCGCCCTCGTCGAGCTGGGCGTCGTGTCCACCGTCTCGGACGCCTTCACGCCCGACTGGCTCGCCGACGGCGGCCGCGCGTACGCCGAGAAGCACGAGCTCGACCCGTTCGACGCCATCCGCCTGGTCAAGGCGGCCGGCGGCGTGACCGTCTTCGCGCACCCCGCCGCCGTCAAGCGCGGCCGGTGCGTGCCGGAGGCCGCGATAGCCGAGCTGGCGGCCGCGGGCCTCGACGGCATCGAGGTGGACCACATGGACCACGACGCCGACACCCGCGCGCGTCTGCGCGGCCTGGCGGGGGACCTCGGACTGCTCACCACCGGCTCCAGCGACTACCACGGCAGCCGCAAGACCTGCGGCCTCGGGGAGTACACGACCGACCCCGAGATCTACGGCGAGATCACGCGCCGCGCGACCGGGGCCTTCCCGGTGCCCGGCGCCGGCGGACGCGAGCGCTGAATCGGCCCGGTTTCCCCCGGGTCCGGACCGCTCCACCCGTCCCGCTCTTCTTCTTCGCGACACCCCTCTCTCCTGCAAGGCATCACTGTGTTTGATTTCGCCGTCTTCGGATCCCTTTTCCTCACGCTTTTTGTGATTATGGACCCCCCGGGGATCACGCCGATCTTCCTCGCCCTGACCTCCGGCCGCCCCGTCAAGGTGCAGCGGCGCATGGCCTGGCAGGCCGTCTGTGTGGCCTTCGGGGTCATCGCCGTCTTCGGTCTCTGCGGCCAGCAGATCCTGGACTACCTGCACGTCTCCGTCCCGGCGCTGATGATCGCCGGTGGTCTGCTGCTCCTGCTCATCGCGCTGGACCTGCTCACCGGAAAGACCGACGAGCCGAAGCAGACCAAGGACGTGAACGTCGCCCTGGTCCCGCTGGGCATGCCGCTGCTGGCCGGGCCCGGTGCGATCGTGTCCGTCATCCTGGCCGTGCAGAAGGTGGACGGCGCCGCCGGCCAGGTCTCCGTCTGGGCCGCGATCGTCGCCATGCACATCGTGCTGTGGATCACCATGCGCTACTCGCTGGTGATCATCCGGGTCATCAAGGACGGCGGCGTCGTCCTCGTGACGCGGCTCGCCGGCATGATGCTCTCGGCGATCGCCGTGCAGCAGATCATCAACGGCGTGCTCCAGGTCGTACAGGGAGCCTGACCGCCCGGCGCGCGACGCGCGAACGCCCCCGTACCGGTACCGGTGCGGGGGCGTCGACGTGTGTGCGGTGTGGTGTGGGACGCGTCAGCAGGACGCCGTCCCGGCCGGTCGGATCAGAATGCGCTGGCCGACAGACGCGGCGTGCTGCACGATCCCGTTGACGGAGGCCGCGTCCACGACGGTGCTGTCCACGGCGGATCCGTCGACGTCGTCCAGGCGCAGAATCTCGAAGCGCACGGGGCTTCTCCCTTCGTCGGTGTTTCTCCTTGCATGGGGTTCAACCGAGCGTAGGAGAGAAACATTCCCTACGCTAAAGAAATTTTTTCACTCGCTAACGACTATGCGGTGCAGGCGTCCCAGAACGCGGCCAGCGCACCAGCTGTGACCTGCGGATTCTCCGCGTTGGGGGAGTGCTCGGCGCCCTCCACGAGCACGCGCGACGCGCTCAAACGGTGCGCCATGTCATCCATCAGCGGCACGGGCCACGCGTAGTCCAGCTCTCCGGACAGCACCAGCTTCGGGAGCGGTACGGCCGCCAGCTCCTCCACCCGGTCCGGCTCGGAGATCAGCGCCCGGCCCGTGACGATCAGCTGCTCGGGCACGGTGGCCAGCCACCGGTCACGCAGGAAGTCCGCCAGCTCGGGGGAGTCCCCGGCCGCGTCCTGCGGATCGTGGGCCCGCATCGCCGCCCAGATCCCGGGCATGTCGCCGCCCATCGCCTCCAGCGCGGCCACGAGCAGCTTCGTACGTGCCTGCTGCCCCTCGGAGATCGCCGCCGGCCCGCTGCTCATCAGGGTGAGCGAGGCGAACGGCGACGGGTCGCGCAGCACCGCCGCGCGCGAGATCAGCCCGCCGAGCGAGTGGCCGACCAGGTGGACCGGGCCCGCCCCCAGCGCACGGGCCTGGGCGAGGACGTCGCGTGCCAGCTCCTCCAGCGCGTACGCCGACTCCTCGCGCGGGCCGGGGCTCTCGTACTGCCCGCGCCCGTCCACGGCGACCACCCGGTACCCGGCAGCGGCCAGCGGCTCCAGGAGGCCGATGAAGTCCTCCTTGCTGCCCGTGAAGCCGGGGACCAGCAGGGCGGTCCCGCGCAGCGGCTCACCGGCCTCCTGCACGGCGAACCCGCCGCGGTCGGTGGCGAGGAGGTACGCGCGGGCGGCGGACGGCAGGGTGAGGCACGGCGGCTTGCTCATGGCCCGAGGTTACCGGCCCGTAGGTTCCGGCACAGCCCGGGTACGCCGATGGCCCCGGCCCCCTCGGAAGGGGAGCGGGGCCATCGGCGTACGTGCCGGGTGCTACGCCTCGGGCGCGGCCGCGACCTTGCGGGTGCGGGTGCGCTTCGGCTTGGCCGGGGCCTCCTCGGCCACGGCGGCGGCCTCGGCGACCGGAGCGGCCGCGGCGACCTTGCGGGTGCGGGTGCGCTTCGGCTTCGCCGGAGCCTCCTCCGCCACCGCGACGGCCTCGGCGACGGCCGGAGCCGCCTCGACGACCTTGCGCGGACGGGTCCGGCGGGCCTTCACGGGCTCCACCGGGGGCGCCATCTGGAAGTCCGGCTCCGGAGCGGTCTCGACGACCCTGCGGACCCGGGCCCGGGGGGCCGTGACCGGCTCCAGGGGCGCAGCCGTCTGGAAGTCGGGCTCGGGAGCGGCCTCCGCCACCTTGCGGGTGCGGGTGCGCTTCGCCTTGACCGGAGCCTCCTCCGCCACGGCGACCGGAGCGGCCTCCACGACGGGAGCGGCCTGGACGACCGGTGCGGCCTCGACGACCGGAGCGGCCTGGACGGCCTCCACGGCCTGGGCCGGCACCGCAGCCACACGGGTGCGGCGGCGGCGCGGCCTGCGCGGCTCGTCGGCGGCCGGGGCCGCGGGGGCCTCGGGCGCGTCGACGGGGGTCACGGCTTCGGCGCCCTCGGCGAGCTCCGCCCCGCCCCGCGTACGGCGGCGCTGACGCGGCGTACGGGTACGGGCCGGACGCTCCTCGGTCACCACGGCGGCGGCGGCCGGACCGCGGCCGCCACGGGCACCGCGGCCGCCGGTCTCGCCCAGGTCCTCGACGTTCTCGGCCTTCAGGCCGGCCCGCGTGCGCTCGGCGCGCGGCAGGATGCCCTTGGTGCCGGCCGGGATGTTCAGCTGCTCGAACAGGTGCGGCGACGTGGAGTACGTCTCCAGCGGGTCGTGGAAGTCCAGCTCCAGCGCCTTGTTGATCAGCTGCCAGCGCGGGATGTCGTCCCAGTCGACCAGGGTGACGGCGATGCCCTTGTTGCCCGCGCGGCCGGTGCGGCCCACACGGTGCAGGAAGGTCTTCTCGTCCTCCGGCGTCTGGTAGTTGATGACGTGGGTCACACCCTCGACATCGATACCGCGCGCGGCGACGTCGGTGCACACCAGCACGTCGACCTTGCCGTTGCGGAAGGCGCGCAGCGCCTGCTCACGGGCGCCCTGGCCCAGGTCGCCGTGGACGGCGCCCGAGGCGAAGCCGCGCTTCTCCAGCTGCTCGGCGATGTCGGCCGCCGTGCGCTTGGTACGGCAGAAGATCATGGCCAGGCCGCGGCCCTCGGCCTGCAGGATGCGGGAGACGAGCTCCGGCTTGTCCATGTTGTGCGCACGGAAGACGTGCTGCGTGGTGTTGGCGACGGTCGCGCCCTCGCCGTCCTCGGAGACGGCGCGGATGTGGGTCGGCTGCGTCATGTACCGGCGGGCCAGGCCGATGACCGCGCCCGGCATGGTCGCCGAGAACAGCATCGTCTGGCGCTTCGGCGGCAGGTAGCTCATGATCCGCTCGACGTCGGGCAGGAAGCCCAGGTCGAGCATCTCGTCGGCCTCGTCCAGGACGAGCGCGCGGACGTGCGAGAGGTCGAGCTTCTTCTGGCCGGCCAGGTCGAGCAGGCGGCCCGGGGTGCCGACGATGATGTCGACGCCCTTCTTGAGCGCCTCGACCTGCGGCTCGTACGCGCGGCCGCCGTATATGGCGAGGACGCGGACGTTGCGGACCTTGCCCGCGGTCAGGAGGTCGTTGGTGACCTGGGTGCACAGCTCGCGGGTCGGAACCACCACGAGGGCCTGCGGGGCGTCGGTCAGCTGCTCGGGCTTGGCCCGGCCCGCCTCGACGTCCGCGGGGACGGTGACCCGCTCCAGCAGGGGAAGGCCGAAACCGAGCGTCTTGCCGGTACCGGTCTTGGCCTGGCCGATGACGTCCGTGCCGGAAAGGGCGACGGGGAGGGTCATCTCCTGGATCGGGAAGGGGGACACAATGCCGACGGCCTCAAGGGCTTCGGCCGTTTCGGGAAGGATCCCGAGGTCTCGGAACGTAGTCAGGGTGCTGCCTCTTCTGTGAGACGCGGCGCGAGGCGGCGAGGGGGGTCGTACCGTGCCGTGCTTGCAGTACTGCTACGTACGAAGCCGCGCGGGACCACTAGCCTTCGCTCAGGCGCATCTGCCGCTGAGGGGGCCCCTCGTAGGAGGCGGTGCGCATGAACGCACGCACCACACCGAGGGCGGTCGGTTGGAGCCGATCGGGCCACCGACCGGGCATCCTCATTCGGATGGCCCGCCGAGTGTTCGGCAGGCGCATTACCACTGTACCCCGGAATCGCGCAGGTGTGTCGGGTGAATTCACCGGGCGGACGCGTTTAGCTGGACAGCCGGTCAACCGCCGTGATGACTTGGAGCGGCATTCGGCGGGCTATTGTGCGGAGCATGTCGACCGTAGAAAACGCCTCGCCCGCCGACGACAGCGCGCCCGCCGGAGCCGCGGGCATCGCCTCCCAGGACTGGGCGACCGCCTCTGCCTCGCCGCAGTACCGGGCCGCCGTCGTGGACCTGCTCGGCGCACTCGCGTACGGCGAGCTCGCGGCCTTCGAGCGCCTCGCGGAGGACGCGAAGCTCGCGCCCACCCTGGACGACAAGGCCGAGCTCGCCGCGATGGCCTCCGCCGAGTTCCACCACTTCGAGCGGCTTCGGGACCGGCTCGCGGCGATCGAGGTCGAGCCCACCGCCGCCATGGAGCCCTTCGCCAAGGGCGTCGACGACTTCCACCGCCAGACCGCACCGTCGGACTGGCTGGAGGGCCTGGTGAAGGCGTACGTCGGCGACTCCATCGCCAGTGACTTCTACCGCGAGGTCGCCTCCCACCTGGACAACGACACCCGCGCGCTCGTGCTCGGTGTGCTCGACGACACCGGCCACGGCAACTTCGCCGTCGAGAAGGTGCGCGCCGCGATCGAGGCGGACCCGCGCTGCGGCGGCCGGCTCGCGCTGTGGGCCCGCCGGCTGATGGGCGAGGCCCTCTCGCAGGCCCAGCGCGTGGTCGCCGAGCGCGACGCGCTCTCGACCATGCTGGTCGGCGGCGTCGACGGGATGGCGGCGGGCTTCGACCTCGCGGCCGTCGGCGAGATGTTCACCCGGATCACCAAGGCGCACACCAAGCGGATGGCCGCCCTCGGCCTCGCTGCCTGATCGGACGGCTCCCCACGGAGCCGGTACGGCTCCACACGTCGGCCCCGGCGCGCTCCGTGCGCACCGGGGCCGACGTGCGTGGGTCAGGATCCGGGCCTCGGAGGCGGGTCTACAGCGGGTGAGCCCTCAGGGGGTCTCAGGGGGTGGCTCCTCAGGCGGTGAGCCCTCAGGCGGTGGGTCCCCGGGGGGGGCGGGTCCTTTGGGGTCAGCCCCGCGACGGGAGCGAAAACGGAGTCCTGTGGGACGGCCTGCGGGGCCCGGGGGCCGGACGGAGCAGCAGCGACAGGACCACCGCCGACACCAGCACCCCGCCGATGAGGGTCGCGGTCAGGGTGTTGTGCCCGGGGCCCAGCGCGAAGTGGGTGAGGTACGCCCCGAACAGCGCTCCCAGCACCCCGCTGACCAGCACCACTCTCATGGAAGGCAAGCGGCTCGCGAGCACTCGCGCGGCTGTTGCGGACAGGGCGAGGCCCAGCAGGGCGGAGCCGAGCACTTCCAGCAGCAGCATGAGGTCACTCCCATGTGTCAGGGCGAACCGTGTCACTGCCGTCCTACCCGAAGCGGAAGAAAGAGAAACGGCCCGGTGGGATCAACCACCGGGCCGTTTGCGACAGTTCTCAGAGCGCGCCGAAACCGACCTTGCGCACGCTCGGCTCGCCCAGGTCGACATACGACAGGCGGTCGGACGGCACCAGGACCTTGCGGCCCTTGTTGTCGGTGAGGCTCAGCAGCGGCGCGGTGCCGGACAGCGCGGCGGTGACGATGCGCTCCAGCTCCTCGGCGCTCAGGTCGCTCTCCAGCACGATCTCCCGGGGTGCGTGCTGCACGCCGATCTTGACCTCCACGGCTTTGTCCCTCCGACGATCCGGTTCGCGCGATCAGCCGCGCCGTACGCGGTCCACATTAGCCCGGAGAGGGGATGCGGACCGCGCGCACCGGACACGCTCGCAGCGAACAGAGAGCCGACGGGCCGCCGGCCGGGACTGCGTCGCTCAGGACTCCGTCGGTCCGGACTCCGAGCCGTGCAGCGGGAAACCGGCGATGCCGCGCCACGCGAGCGAGGTCAGCAGGCCCACGGCCGTGTCGCGGGCGACCGGGCTCTCGCTGGAGAGCCAGTAGCGGGCCACGACCTGCGAGACCCCGCCCAGGCCCACGGCCAGCAGCATCGACTCGTCCTTGGACAGGCCGGTGTCCTCGGCGATGACGTCGGAGATGGCCTCGGCGCACTGCATCGAGACGCGGTCGACGCGCTCGCGCACGGCCGGCTCGTTCGTCAGGTCGGACTCGAAGACCAGCCGGAAGGCGCCGCCCTCGTCCTCCACGTACGCGAAGTAGGCGTCCATGGTCGCGGCCACACGCAGCTTGTTGTCCGTCGTCGACGCGAGAGCGGTGCGCACGGCCAGCAACAGGGCCTCGCAGTGCTGGTCCAGCAGCGCCAGGTACAGGTCGAGCTTGCCCGGGAAGTGCTGGTACAGCACCGGCTTGCTCACCCCGGCACGCTCGGCGATGTCGTCCATCGCCGCCGCGTGGTAACCCTGCGCGACGAAGACCTCCTGGGCCGCGCCCAGCAGCTGGTTGCGTCGGGCTCGGCGCGGCAGTCGCGTGCCCCGCGGACGCGCTGCTTCGGTCTGCTCGATGGCTGTCACGCCGCCTCCCACTTTCTCTAAGAACACAGTGCGCTCTGCGCCGCGCCGCCATCGTACTTTTCGGTAACCGAATCTGGAGGGTTCAAGCCGAGTTTTCTCGCGGTACGGACGGCCCGACGGCGCTGGTCAGCGGTTTGGTCGGCGGTTTTGGTCAGCGGCCGGCCGGCGGTCGCCGGCGGGCTGTCGTCGACGGTCAGCGGTAGTCGTCCTCGTCGAGCGGCACCACCCGCGCCTGCTCGGCGGCATCGCCGTCCGCGGCCTCGCCCGCCTCCGCACCCGTGATCGGGTCGTCCTCGTCCGGCCGGAGATCGGCCAGCTGCTCCGCCACATCCGCCTCGGGCGCCTCAGGATCGAGGGTTTCCGGAAACGGCTCCCGGAAGGTGTCCGGCTCCGCAGGGTCGACAGTCATGCCGCTCCCCTCGCTTCCTTGTGTTCACTTACGAGCCTAGGAGGATCGCGGATGCAGCGCTATGCGGATCCCGACCCGCTTGTGTCTGTGACGGCGAACACAGGAAGTGGAACGTGATCGTCTCGTAACATTGCCTGCATGTCTTCGACCGAGCTGCCGGGCGTACGGTCCACCGCCGAGCTGTCCTCCCTGGTGGGAGCCGTCCGGGTGGCCGAGGGTGAGCAGCTGCGCACCGCCGTCCTGCCCGGGCTGGAACTGAACGTCCGGGTGCGCCCGCCCCTGCGGGCGGGGCTGGCGCCCGCGCTGTTCGTGCACGGACTCGGCGGTTCCTCGCAGAACTGGTCGGATCTGATGGCGCAGCTCGCGGACACCGTCGACGGGGAGGCCCTGGACCTGCCCGGCTTCGGCTGGTCCCCACCGCCCGCAGACCGGGACTACTCGGTCACGGCGTTCGCCCGCGCCGTCATCCGGCACCTCGACGCCGCCGGGCGCGGCCCGGTCCACCTCTTCGGGAACTCCCTCGGCGGCGCCGTCTCCACCCGGGTCGCGGCCGTCCGCCCCGACCTCGTGCGCACCCTGACGCTGGTCTCGCCCGCCCTGCCCGAACTGCGCGTGCAGAAGTCGGCGGTGCCGACCGCACTGCTCGCCGTACCCGGGGTGGCCGCGCTCTTCAGCCGGCTGACGCAGGGACTCAGCGCCGAACAGCGCACCCGCGGGGTGACGGACCTCTGTTACGGAGACCCCTCCCGGGTGACGTCCGAGGGATTCCGCAACGCCGTCGAGGAGATGGAGCGGCGGATGGCGCTGCCGTACTTCTGGGAGGCGATGACCCGCTCCTCGCGCGGGATCGTCGACGCCTATACGCTCGGCGGCCAGCACGGACTGTGGCGGCAGGCACAGCGGGTTCTCGCCCCGTCCCTGCTGGTCTACGGTGGCCGGGACCAACTCGTCTCGTACCGTATGGCGCACAAGGCGGCCGCCGCCTACCGGGGTTCGCGGCTGCTGTGTCTGCCGGAGGCCGGGCACGTGGCGATGATGGAGTACCCCGAGGTGGTGGCCGCAGCCTTCCGAGAGCTGCTGCGCGACACCGGAACGGGCGAGAACGACCGGGATACCGAAGACGGCAGAGGCTGAGGACCGTGGGACGACATAGTCGCAAGGCCCCTTCCGCTGCCCCCGTCCGTCCGCAGGCGGAACCCGCGCCGCCGCCGTACGCGGAACCCGCGCCGCCGCCGTACGCGGAACCCGCGCCGCTGCCGTACGAGGAACAGCACGTCGCGCGGTGGCCCGAACCCACCGTCACCCACCAGGGGTACGTGCCCCGGGACCTGCCCGTCGCCGACGGCGCGCGGGCCGGCGGCCACCCCCAGCAGTACGAGCCCGGCGGCGCCTGGGGAGCCGGCCCCGACTCCGTGTACGGGGACTGGCACGGCGTACCGCGTCGCGCCGGCGGCGCCACCGCGACCGCGACGGCGGGGGCGGCCCCCGCCGCGCTCCTGGACTCCGACACCCCGGCCTTCGGCACCCCCGCCGTGGGCTTCCCGCAGGTCACCCTGGCACCGCCGGCCCCGCGGACGGTCGTGCCCGAGCCCGCACCCGACCCGTTCACCTCCACCGGCTCGCACCGCAGGGTGCCCGGGCCGCGCAAGCCGATCGACCCCGTCGTCGAGCCGGCTCCCGGCTCCGGCTCCGGCCCCGGACGCGGGCTGAAGGTCCGTACGTACACCGGCATGGCCGCCGCGGCCGTCACCACCGTCCTCGCCGTCGTCGTCGCGGGCCAGGTGGCCACGGACGGCGACGGCGGCAAGACCGGCGCACTGGCCGCCAACGACGACGCCCGGTCCGACTCGGCCGCCTCCCGTTCGGACGAGCGCCCGACGCCCGACGTGCCCGCGGCCGCGCCCGCGGCGCCATCCGTCGCCCCGCCCCCGCCGGAGCTGACGTACGAGCAGAAGATGGCCCAGCAGCTGCCGATCGACGCGAAACTCGCCGGGCCCGGGACCTTCGACACCGTGCCCGGTGTCGCCAAGGCCCCCGGCAAGGGCAAGCTCGTGCGCTACCGGGTCGACGTCGAGAAGGGCCTGGAGTTGGACCCGCAGCTCTTCGCCGAGGCCGTCCACCGCACCCTCAACGACCCGCGCAGCTGGGCCCACGGCGGCGCGATGACCTTCGAGCGGGTGCCGGGCGGCGAGGCCGATTTCGTGATCACCCTGGCCAGCCCCGGGACCACCGGCGTCTGGTGCGCCAAGTCCGACCTCGACACCACCGTCGACAACGTCTCCTGCGACTCCGCGTCGACCGACCGGGTGATGATCAACGCGTTCCGCTGGGCGCAGGGGTCCGCGACCTACGGACCGGACCAGATGTTCGCCTACCGCCAGATGCTCATCAACCACGAGGTCGGCCACCGGCTCGGACACGGGCACGTGAACTGCCGCACGCCCGGCGCGCTCGCCCCGATCATGCAGCAGCAGACCAAGTCCCTCGACATCGGCGGCATCGAATGCAAGGCCAACCCGTGGGTGCACCCCGGCAGTTGATGCCGTGTGCCGCACCCCGGGGCCGAGCGCGCGTTGACAATCCGTCCGATCATCGGCAATGGTTCTCCGCATGTCGCACCACCACACCATGACCGCGAGCGCCGCCATTGAGCTGGCGCTGCTTGGTGTGACCGCGCACAGCGTGGCCGACATCTTCTGTCGCTGAGCCTGCCCGACCGCGCCGCGACCCTTTTCCGACCCTTCGCCGCGCCCGGGTGTACCCATGCCCGCAGGCGCGGCTTCCTCCTGTTCGGTGCCCTCCGGTACCGCCGTCGACCGCTGCCCCTCGCGTGGCCCTTCCCGTCTTTCCTTCACGCCGAGAGGTCGACTTTCCGATGCTTCGTCCGACGTTCCGCCAGTCCCACATATCGCGCCGCGTGGCCGCGGTCGCCGTCAGCCTCGTACTGGCCGGGGGCGCCGCGGCCTGCGGCCCCAAGGACGCCTCGGACAAGGCGGGTTCGGGTGACGCTTCCGGCGCCGCCGGAGGCGCTCCGCAGAAGGGCGGCACCCTGACCGTCCTCAACTCCGAGCCGCAGAGCGACTTCGACCCGGCCCGTCTCTACACCTCGGGCGGCGGAAACGTCCCCTCACTGGTGTTCCGCACGCTGACCACCCGCAACCGCGAGGCCGGGAAGCCCGGCGCCCAGGTCGTGCCCGACCTGGCCACCGACACCGGCAAGCCCAACGCCGACGCCACGGAGTGGACGTACACGCTCAAGGACGGGCTGAAGTACGAGGACGGCTCCCCGATCACCACCGCCGACATCAAGTACGGCATCGAGCGGTCCTTCGCCGCCGAACTGTCGGGCGGAGCCCCCTACCTGCGGGACTGGCTGGTCGGCGGGGAGACGTACGAGGGCCCGTACAAGGACGGCGGCAAGGGGCTCGACTCGATCGTCGTCCCCGACGCGAAGACGATCGTCTTCACACTGCGCAAGCCCGAGGGCGAATTCCCCTTCGTCGCCACCCAGACGCAGTTCGCACCCGTCCCCAAGGCCAAGGACACCGGGGCCAAGTACGAGGAGCACCCGGTCTCCTCCGGCCCCTACAAGGTCGTCAAGAACGACAACGACGGCGAGCACCTCACCCTGGAGCGCAACGAGCACTGGGACGAGAAGACCGACCCCGAGCGCAAGGCCTACCCGGACCGGATCGACGTCCGCTCCGGCCTCGACTCGGCCGTCATCAACCAGCGCCTGTCCACCAGCTCCGGCCCGGACGCGGCCGCCGTCACCACCGACACCAACCTGGGCCCGGCCGAGCTCGCCCAGATCGGCGACAACAAGGAGCTGGCGGGACGCGTCGGCACCGGCCACTTCGGCTACATCAACTACCTCGCCTTCAACCCGAAGGCGGCCCCCTTCGACAACCCGAAGGTGCGCCAGGCCGTCTCCCACGCGATCAACCGCACCAGCGTGATCAACGCGGCGGGCGGATCCGCGCTGGCCGAGCCCGCGACCACCTTCCTGCCCGAGCACGAGGCCTTCGGCTTCACCCCGTACGACCAATTCCCGGCGGGCAAGACCGGTGACCCGGCCAAGGCCAGGGAACTCCTGAAGGAGGCGGGCTTCCCCGACGGCCTCACCGTCACCCTGACCCACTCCACCGCGCAGAACCGCCAGACCAGCCCCGAAGTCGCCACCGCCGTACAGCAGGCGCTCGCCGCCGCCGGGATCACCGTCAAGCTGGAAGGCCTGGAGAACAACGCCTTCAACGAGAAGCGCTGGGACGCCGCGAACACCCCCGGCCTCTTCCTCTCCCGCTGGGGCGCCGACTGGCCGTCCGGCGGCCCCTTCCTCGCGCCGATCTTCGACGGCCGGCAGATCGTGGCCAAGGGCTCCAACTACAACCACGCGCAGCTCAACGACCCCGCCGTGAACACCGAGATCGACGAGATCGCCAAGCTGACCGACCTCAAGGAGGCCGGCAAGCGCTGGGGAGCCCTCGACAAGAAGATCGGTGAGCAGGCCCTCACCGTGCCGCTCTTCCACCCGGTCTACAAGCGGCTCGTCGGCAAGGACGTCAAGAACGTCGTGATCAGCGACTGGACGGGCGTCCTCGACATCTCGCAGGTCTCCGTCAAGTGAGCGTCATGGCCGAACGGCCGGTGCCCGCGGCGGTGCCCCCGCCCGGGGGCACCGCCCCGGGCGCGGGCACCGCGCGCCAGGTCTGGCGGCGCCTGCGCCGCCGCCCCGCGGCCTTGGCGGCCGCCGGCGTCCTGGCGCTGCTCGTCCTCCTCGCCCTCACCGCGCCGCTGCTCGCCCAGCTCACCGGCCAGGACCCGAACGCGTACCACGACGACCTCGTCGACTCCGCGCGCGGCGGCGTCCCGATCGGCTCCTTCGGCGGGATCTCCGCCGACCACTGGCTCGGCGTCGAGCCCGGCACCGGCCGCGACCTCTTCACCCGGCTCGTCTACGGCGCGCGGATCTCCCTGCTCGTCGCGCTCGGCGCCACCGCCGTGCAGATCCTCGTCGGCGTGTCCGCCGGACTCGCCGCCGCCCTCGGCAACCGCTTCGTGGGACAGCTCATCGGCCGGTTCACCGACGTGATGATCGCCCTGCCCATGCTGGTGCTCGGCATCGCCCTCACCGCCGTCGTCCCGCCCGACTTCCCGCGGCCGCTGCTGCTGATCCTGATCATCGGCCTGCTCGACTGGGGCGGCACCGCCCGCATGGTCCGTGCCCAGACCCTCGCCCTGCGCGACCTGGACTTCGTGGACGCCGCACGGCTCTCCGGCAACAGCACGCTGCGCATCGCCCGCCGCGAACTGCTGCCCTCACTGGCCGCGCCCGTCATCACCCTCGCCGCCGTCAAGGTCCCCACCGCCATGGTGGCCGAGGCCTCGCTGTCCTTCCTCGGCGTCGGCGTGAAACCGCCCACCCCCTCCTGGGGACAGATGCTGTCGAGCGCCCAGACCTGGTTCCGCGCCGACCCCGCCTACGTCCTGCTCCCCGCAGGGCTGCTCTTCGTCACCGTGCTCGCCTTCACCGTGCTCGGCGACGCCGTGCGCACGGCCCTCGACCCGCGCGAAGGCTCCCGCCTGCGGGTCGGCACCAGAAAGGAGCGCAAGGGGTGACCCTCCCCCAGCTACCGCCGGGGGTGCCCCTGGTGCTCAAACGGACCGGGGGCGCACTGCTCGTGCTGCTCACCCTGTCCGTCGTCGTCTACGCCCTCTTCTACCTCGCCCCCGGCGACCCCGCCCGCCTCGCCTGCGGGGAGCGCTGCAACCCGGCGCAGATCGCCCAGGTCCGCGAACAGCTCGGGCTGAACGAATCGGTGGTCGTGCAGTACCTGCACTTCCTCCAGGGGCTGCTGGCGGGCCGCGACCACTCCGGCGGCGCCGGGCTGGTCCTGCACTGCGACGCGCCCTGCCTGGGATTCTCGTACCAGAACGACCAGCAGGTCACCGAGCTGATCCTGGAGCGGCTGCCCGCCACCCTGTCGCTGGCGCTGGGCGCGCTGGTGATCTGGCTGGTGGTCGGCGTCGGCACCGGGCTGCTGTCCGCGCTGCGCCGCGGCGGGATCACCGAACGGGCGCTGACCGTCCTCACGCTCGCCGGGACCGGCACGCCCGTCTTCATCCTGGGGCTGCTGCTGCTCATGACCGTCTGCGCCTACCTCCAGTGGCTGCCGTTCCCGACGTACGTCCCGCTGGGCGAGGACCCCGAGCAGTGGGCCTGGAACCTGCTGCTGCCCTGGGTGACCCTCGGCCTCTTCGAGAGCGCCAAGTACGCCCGTCTCACCCGGAGTTCGACCCTGGAGACGCTTGCCGAGGACCACATCCGCACCTTCCGCGCCTACGGGGTGGGGGAACGGGCCGTCGTCACCCGGCACGCGGTGCGCGGAGCCGTGGCCCCCGTGATCGCGCTCAGCGCCGTGGACTTCGGCACGATGATCGGCGGCGCGGTGCTGACGGAGTCGCTGTTCGGGATCCCCGGCCTCGGCAAGACCCTCATCGACGGGGTGCGGGTCGTGGACCTGCCCGTCGTGGTCGGCGTCGTCCTGGCGATCGGGACGGCCGTGGTCCTCGCGGGCGCGATCGCCGACGTGTTGTACGCCGCTGCGGACCGAAGGGTGGCCCTCGCATGACCGAACCGCTGGTGGACGTCACCGGCCTCGTCGTCGACTTCCCGGTCGGCGGGGCGGGGGAGTACGTACGGGCCGTGGACGGGGTCTCCTTCACCCTGGAACCGGGACGCGCCCTGGGCATCGTGGGCGAGTCCGGCAGCGGCAAGTCCACCGTGGCCGCGGCCCTGCTGGGGCTGCACCGCGGTACGGGCGCCAGGCTGGGCGGCACCGTCCGGGTGGGCGGCATCGACGTGGGCGCGGCGCCGGCGGCGGAGCTGCGCCGGCTGCGGGGCGGGACCGCCGCGATGGTCTTCCAGGACCCGCTGAGCTCCCTGGACCCGTACTACGCCATCGGCGACCAGATCGCCGAGGTCCTCCGGGTCCACGCGGACGTCTCGCGGCGGGCCGCCCGGGCGCGGGCCGTCGAGGTACTGGACCGGGTGGGCATCCCCGACGCGGTACGCCGCTCCCGCGCGCGGCCGCACGAGTTCAGCGGCGGCATGCGGCAACGGGCCCTCATCGCGATGGCGCTGGCCTGCGAGCCGCGGCTGCTGATCGCCGACGAGCCGACCACCGCGCTGGACGTCACCGTCCAGGCGCAGATCCTGGACCTGCTGCACGACCTGCGGGTGGAGCGGGGGCTCGGGCTGCTGCTGGTCACCCACGACGTGGGGGTGGCGGCGGAGAGCGTGGACGAGCTGCTGGTCATGCGGGACGGCTCCGCCGTGGAGCGCGGGGCGGTGGGCGGGGTGCTGTCGGCGCCGGCCGCCCCGTATACCCAGGCCCTGCTGGCGGCGGTGCCGAGGCTGGACGCGCCGCGGGTCTCCCGGGCGCTGCCCGGACCCGCGCCTCAAACGCCGGCGGGGCTGAAAGATCGGGGCTCCGCCCCGGACCCCGCGCCTCAAACGCCGGCGGGGCTGGAGGGTGCGGCTGGGCTGGAGGGTGCGGCGGGGTTGGAGGGTGCGGCGGGGTTGGAGGAGTGGGGCTTCGCGCCTCGGACGCTGGTTGCCGGGCCGGGGGAGCCGGTGGTTGAAGCGTTTGGGCTGAGGCGGGAGTTCGGGCGGGGGAAGCGGCGGGTCGTCGCCGTGGCCGGGGTGTCGCTCGCCGTGCGTGCCGGGGAGACGCTCGGGATCGTCGGTGAGAGCGGCTCCGGCAAGAGCACGCTCGGGCGGATGCTCGTCGGACTGCTGGAGCCCGGGTCCGGGCAGGTCCGCCACGAGGGCGTCGAGGTCACCGGGATCGCGAGCGGCGTGCAGATGGTGTTCCAGGACCCGGTGTCCTCCCTCAACCCGCGCCGCTCCATCGGCGAGTCCATCGCCGACCCGCTGCGCGCGGCCGGGGAGCGGGACGACGCGGCCGTCCGGGCCCGGGTCCGGGAGCTGCTGCTCCGCGTCGGGCTGGAGGCCGAGCACTACGACCGCTACCCGCACGAGTTCAGCGGCGGCCAGCGCCAGCGGGTGGGCATCGCGCGGGCGCTCGCGCCCCGGCCCCGGCTGATCGTCTGCGATGAGCCGGTCTCCGCCCTCGACGTGACCACGCAGGCGCAGGTCACCGCACTGCTGGCCGAGCTCCAGCGGGAGCTGGGCATCGCGCTGGTCTTCATCGCGCACGACCTCGCGGTCGTCCGGCAGGTCAGCGACCGGGTCGCCGTCATGCGGGCCGGCGAGATCGTGGAGCAGGGCCCGGTGGACGAGGTCTACGACCGCCCGGCCCACGCCTACACCCGGCAGCTGCTGGCCGCCGTACCGGCTCTGGACCCCGGGCTGGCCGCCGAGCGCCGTTCGTCGCGCCAGGAGGTCCTCGCCTAGGGACGAGGTCCTCGCCTTGGGGACGCCGCTTCCCGAGGCAGTACTTCTAGCGTGCTCGAACGCGAACCGTACGGGAAAGTTACGACTCTTCACCCCTTCCGGTGGCGCGACGGACAACCGTCCGTCGCGCCTTCGGCATATCCGCTTGAGTTCTCCCGCGGCGGGTCGCCTGACCGAACGGCGACCGCCTGAACGGGAGATCGGGGGTGCCACTCGTGCGGATCGGACTGCTCACGGAAGGTGGTTATCCGTATGCGACGGGAGAGGCGAGGCTGTGGTGCGACCGGCTCGTGCGCGGGCTCCCGCAGCACGAGTTCGAGCTCTACGCACTGAGCCGCAGCGCCGAGCAGGAACGCGCACGGGTCCCTCTGCCCGAGCACGTCACCCAGGTCCGGACGGCCCCCCTGTGGGCCCCCGCCGACGACGGGCGGTCCTACTCCCGGCGCGAGCGCCGGCGGTTCGCGGACCGCTTCAAGGAGCTGGTCCGCGGGATCTGCGCCGGCGAGCCGGAACCCTTCGCCTCCGGGCTCTACGGGCTCGCCGAACTGGCCCGCGAGCAGGGCGGGCTGTACGCGGCCCTGCGCTCCGAGTCCGCGGTACGGGCGCTGGAGGCCGCCTGCCGGGCGCCGGGCGCGAGCCGCACCGTACAGGCGGCGCAGGTGACCGACCTGCTGGAATTCGTGGACGAACTGGAGCGCATGCTCCGGCCGTTGTCCCTCGACTGGTACGAGGAGCCCGGCGGGCTCGGCGCGGTCGACATCTCCCACGCGGCGGCGGGCGGGGTCGCGGCGCTCCCCGGACTGCTGGCCAAACGCTTCTTCGGAGTCCCGCTGCTGGTCACCGAGTACGGGGTCCAGCTCCGGGCCCACTACCTGGCCCAACTCGACGCACAGCACGCTGCGGAGACCCGTCCCGCCGTACGGGCCCTGCTCGCGGCCTTCCACCTGCGGCTGGCCGCCGAGATCTACGCCCGGGCCGACTTCCTGACCCCCGGGAACGCGCACGCCCGGCGCTGGCAGGAGCGGTGCGGGGCCACCCGCGAGCGGCTGCGCACGGTCTACCCGGGGATGGAGGCGGACCGATTCGCCACCGTCGGGGAGGCCGCGGACTGCGGGGACCCCGACACGCTCGTGTGGGTCGGCCGGATAGAGCCCGCCAAGGACCTCATCGCCCTGCTGCACGCCTTCGCCGAGGTCCGACGGGCCGCGCCCGAGACCCGGCTGCGTCTCTTCGCCACGGCCGTGGCGCCCGGCTACCTCGCCGACTGCCGGTCCCTGGCCGCGCAGCTCTTCCCCGACGAGGCCGCCGACTCCGTCACCGTCGGGGAGAGCCCGGTCACCTTCGAGGAGGTCGGCGGACCCGACGCCCCCTCGCCGGCCGAGGCGTACGGCGCCGGACGCGTCGTGGTGCTGTCCTCCGTGATCGAGGGCTTCCCGATCACCCTCGCCGAGGCGATGTTCTGCGGCCGGGCCACCGTCTCCACCGACGTGGGCGCGGTGTGCGAGGTCATCGGGGGCACCGGGCTCGTCGTCCCGCCGCGCAATCCGCGGGCGCTCGCCGAGGCGTGTCTGTCGCTGCTGCGGGATCCCGAGCGGGCGCAGCGGCTCGGCGCGGCTGCCCGGGCGCGGGCCCTGGAGCTCTTCACCGTCGAGCAGAACGTGGCCGCCTTCCAGGAGATCTACCTGCGGCTGCTCGCCAAGGGTTCCGTCCGGCCGGACGGGGAGGTCCCCTTCGCGCGGCCCCCGGAGGCGCGTGTGCCCGGGCACTGGACCAGCCCGACGTGGGCCCCGGCCCCGGACCCGACCCCGGAGGCCGCCGTATGACCACCGTCGACCCGGACACGGCAGCGCCACCGGCCGTTTCCCCCGCCTGGCCACTCGCTGCCGAGCCGCCGTCAGCCTCGGCGGCGTATTCAGCCTCGCCGGCGATGGAGGCGCGGGGTCCGGGGCAGAGCCCCGGCAGCGGCGCTGCACCCGTGATCCGGTCCTTCGGCTCGAGGTCCGGCGCGGCGCCGTTGCCGGGGGCGCTGCCCCCGGACCCCCGCGCCTCAAACGCCGGCGAGGCTGAACATGTCCCCGGTGGCGCTGAGTGTGCGGACCCCCGTGCGTCGAACGCCGGCGAGGCTGAACATGTCCCCGGCGGCGCCGAGTGTGCGGACCCCCGCGCCTCAAACGCCGGCGAGGCTGAACATGTCCCCGGCGCTGCTGAGTGTGCGGACCCCCGTGCGTTGAACGCCGGCGAGGCTGAGAATGCCCGAGGCAGCGCTGAGTGTGCGGGGCCTCGCGCGTCGAACGCCGGCGGGGCTGAGAGTGCCCGCGGTGGCGCTGAGTGTGCGGACCTCCGTGCGTCGAACGCCGGCGAGGCTGAGAATGGCCGCGGTGGCGCTGAGTGTGCGGGGCCCCGCGCGTCAAACGCCGAAGCCGAGGCCGAAGCCGAAGATGCCGAGCCTGAGAGTGTCCGGGGAGCGACGCCGCAGGCGGCCCGGCGGAGGGGTGGCGGGGATCCCGTCAAGGCGTTGCTGCACCGGCACCGGGAGCTGTGCGAGCGGGCCGTGGATCCGCTGGAGATCGCGGCCGGGCTGGAAGCCCACGGCATCACCGACCGTACCGCCGCCCGCTTCCGGCACCGGGACGTCTTCTCGCTCGCCGAGGAGCTGTACGCCCGGAGCCCGCGCGAGCAGGTTCCCGCCGCCGCGCCCACCCCGGTCCCGGCGGGGCCGTCGGCCTTCCGCGGCTTCGGTTACGCGCTGCTGCCCGGGGCACTCGCCTTCGGCGTGGCCGCCGCCGGGCAGGCGTGGGCCGGGCCCGCCGCCGTCGCCGCGACCGTCGCCGCCCTGGTGTGGCCCGGGCGGGCCGCAGGGGGCCGGTTCCCCTCCCTCGCGCACCTGCTCGCCGCGGCCGCCGTCGGCTGGGCCGCGTACCGGCACGGCGCCGCCCTCGCGGTCGGCCTCGCGCTGGCCGTCGCCCCCGGGCACCTGGTCGCCACCGCCTTCGCCGCCGGGGCCCGGGCGCGGCTCGACGGCAGCCGCGCCCTGGAGGACTTCGCGGACCGGACCCGGCCCCTGCTGATCGCGGCCGTCGCCGTGTTCACCGGGGCTGCCGCAGGGGCGGCCGCGCTCGCCGGGACACCGCTCCCGGTGGCCGTGCCGTTCGCCCTGCTGCTGTTCCTGACGCGGCTCCTGCTCCGGCACGCGGCCCACCGCGGACCCGTCTGCGCCGCCCTCGCCCTCGCCCTGGTCCCGGTCCCTGCGGCGGTCCTCGCCGCCGCGGCCGGACTCCTCGTCCACGCCGTCCTCGCCCTGTCCCGCGCATCGGCGCACGCGCGGCCCTGACGTCCCCGCGACCACCACCGACCTTCGGAGCCGACGCCGAATCGCTGTACCCGTACCCCGCCCCACCATCCATCCGCCCGTCCGCAAGGAGAAACAGACATGACCGGCCAGCCAACCAAACAAGGGGTCACGCGATGAGGGTGCTGCTGATCGGAGCCAACGGATACCTCGGCCGTTACGTCGCCGACCGGCTGCTCGCCGACCCCGCGGTCCAGCTCACCGCGCTCGGCCGCGGCGACGACGCCGACGTCCGCTTCGACCTCGCCACCGGCAGCCCCGGCGCGCTCACCCGCTTCCTCGACGCCGTCCACCCGGGCGTCGTCATCAACTGTGCCGGCGCCACCCGGGGCGGGGCCCGGGAGCTGACCCGGCACAACACCGTCGCCGTCGCGACGATCTGCGAGTCGCTGCGCCGCAGCGGCTGCGGCGCCCGGCTGGTGCAGCTCGGCTGCGCCGCCGAGTACGGGCCCAGCCAGCCCGGTTCGTCCACGGCCGAGGACGCCGTGCCGAGACCCGGCGGGCCGTACGGAGTCAGCAAACTGGCCGCCACCGAGCTGGTCCTGGGCTCCGGGCTGGACGCCGTCGTCCTGCGGATCTTCTCGCCCGTCGGGCCCGGCACCCCCGCCGGATCCCCGCTCGGCCGGCTCGCCGAGGCCATGCGCCGCGCGATGCAGTCGGGCGACGGCGAACTCAAGCTCAGCGGGCTCGGCGTGCAGCGCGACTTCGTGGACGTACGGGACGTGGCGCGCGCCGTGCACGCCGCCTCCCTGTCGGCCGCCCAGGGCGTCGTCAACATCGGCACCGGCCGCGCGGTCCGGCTGCGCGACGCGGCCGCCGTCCTGGCCCGGGTCGCCGGGTACGGAGGCGCCCTGCACGAGCTGGACGTACCGTACGGCGGACCGCAGCAGGGGCACGGACACCCGGGCCGCCCGGCCGGGATTGCCTCCATCGGGGCGCCCCGCTCCGAGGCCACCGCTGAGCAGATCGCCGCCGCAGCCCCCCAGCCGTACCCCTACCCCGACGGCTGCGGGGCCTGGCAGCAGGCCGACGTGCGCACCGCCCGCGACCGGCTCGGCTGGCGGCCGCGGATCAATCTGGAGGAATCGCTCGCAGACATCTGGATGGAGGCGGCGTGCCGCATCTGACCACCCCGCCGGGGGCCGTGACCGCCGCCGCGACCGAGGCGGGCCGCCTCGGCCTCGGCACCCCCGGCTACGCGCACCCGCTGCTCGCCCCCGTCGAATGGGCCGAGCTGACCCGCCCCGGCACCCCGCTGCACTGGGCCGTGCTCAACGTCACGGACGGCCCGGGCGGGCGGCCCGACCCGCACTGCACCGAGGCGGCCGCGAAGCTGCGCCGCGCGGGCGGCACGGTCCTCGGCCATCTCGCGATGCGGGGCGGATCGCGCTCCTTCGGGGAGCTGGTCTCCGACGCCCACCGCTTCCGCGACTGGTACGGGGTCGGCGGCTTCTACCTCGCCGAGGCCCCGGCCGACAAGGCGGAACTGGCCTCGGTGTGCCGGGTCGTCGACACCCTGCGCGGCCTGGGGCAGGACCTGCGGATCGTGCTCGGCCACGGCACGCACCCGTACGAGGGCTACGCGGAGGCGGCGGACCAGCTGGTCACCTTCTCCGGCACCTGGGTCGACTACCGCTGGTCGCAGGTGGCGGAGTGGACCGCGGAGTACCCGGCGGAGCGGTTCTGCCACCTCGTGCACGGGGTGCCGCGCACCCATCTCGAGGAGGCGATGCGGATCGCCCGCTGGCAGGGCGCGGGCACCATCTGGTTCACCGACCGGCGCGGGTCCGCGGACCGTGACCCATGGGCCTCGATGCCCGCGTACTGGGACGAAATCGTCTCAAGGATCGGGACAGGTGTCTTGGAATGAAGACGGGCGTGGCAGTGTTACGGAGAGAACCACCGTTAAGACGTCACCATCTACGGAGTCCCCGTGTCGCTGCCACCCCTGGTCGAGCCAGCTGCTGAGCTCACCGTTGACGAGGTCCGTCGGTACTCCCGCCACCTGATCATCCCCGATGTCGGGATGGACGGCCAGAAGCGCCTGAAGAACGCCAAGGTGCTGGCCGTGGGCGCGGGCGGCCTCGGCTCGCCCGCCCTCATGTACCTGGCCGCGGCCGGCGTCGGCACGCTGGGCATCGTGGAGTTCGACGAGGTCGACGAGTCGAACCTGCAGCGCCAGATCATCCACAGCCAGGCGGACATCGGCCGTTCCAAGGCCGAGTCGGCCCGCGACAGCGTGCTGGGCATCAACCCGTACGTGAACGTGGTCCTTCACGAAGAGCGGCTCGAAGCCGAGAACGTGATGGAGATCTTCAGCCAGTACGACCTCATCGTCGACGGCACGGACAACTTCGCCACCCGCTACCTGGTCAACGACGCCTGCGTGCTGCTGAACAAGCCGTACGTGTGGGGTTCGATCTACCGCTTCGACGGCCAGGCCTCGGTCTTCTGGTCGGAGCACGGTCCGTGCTACCGCTGCCTCTACCCGGAGCCGCCCCCGCCGGGCATGGTCCCGAGCTGTGCCGAGGGCGGCGTGCTGGGCGTGCTCTGCGCGTCCATCGGGTCCATCCAGGTCACCGAGGCCATCAAGGTCCTCACGGGCGTCGGCGAGCCGCTGGTCGGCCGCCTGATGATCTACGACGCCCTGGAGATGCAGTACCGCCAGGTCAAGGTCCGCAAGGACCCCGACTGCGCGGTCTGCGGTCCGAACGCGACCGTCACCGAGCTCATCGACTACGAGGCCTTCTGCGGCGTCGTGTCGGAGGAGGCCCAGGAGGCGGCCGCCGGTTCGACGATCACTCCCAAGCAGCTCAAGGAGTGGATCGACACCGACGAGCCCATCGAGATCATCGACGTCCGCGAGATCAACGAGTACGAGATCGTCTCGATCCCCGGCGCGAAGCTGATCCCCAAGGGCGAGTTCCTGATGGGCACCGCCCTCCAGGACCTGCCGCAGAACAAGCGCATCGTCTTGCACTGCAAGACGGGTGTCCGCAGTGCGGAAGTCCTCGCCGTCCTGAAGTCCGCGGGCTTCGCGGACGCGGTGCACGTCGGCGGCGGCGTCATCGGCTGGGTCCACCAGATCGAGCCCGAGAAGCCGGTCTACTAGCAGTCGCCCGAAGGGGCCGTACCCCGATCACGGGGTACGGCCCCTTCGGCGTTGCCCGGCCCTGCGGCGGCCCTGCGCGGCTCTGTTCAGCCCTGCAGCTCGGACGGCTCGGACGGCAGGGTCGGCGCGGTCGGATCGGACGGCGCGGCCGTGCAGACGGTGCCGGCGGCCGGGGGCTTGCCCTCGATCAGGTACGTGTTCACCGCCTCCTGCACGCACGGGTCGCCGCTGTTGTACGCGCCGTGGCCCTCGCCCTTGTACGTGAGCTCCACGCCCACACCGGGGCCGAGCCGCTCGACCATCTTGCGGGCGCCCTCGTACGGGGTGGCCGGGTCGCCCGTGTTGCCGATCACCAGGATCGGCTCGGATCCCGGCGCCGAGACGTCCGGGGTCTCCCAGGTGCCGGGGACCGGCCAGTCGGTGCAGCCCAGCATCCCCCAGCCGAGGAGGTCCCCGAAGACGGGCGAGGCCGCGCGGAAGGCCGGCAGCTTGGCCTTGGCCTGCTCCAGGGTGTAACGGTCTTTGCTGTCTCGGCAGTTGATGGCGATGTTGGCCGCGCCGAGGTTGCTGTAACGCCCTTGCTCGTCACGCCCGCTGAGCGAGTCCGACAGGGCCATCAGCAGTTGCCCCTGACCGCCCTGCGCCTCGTCGAGGCCCTGCTCCAGCAGCGGCCACAGCTCCTGCGAGTACAGGGCCAGGGCGATGCCGTTGGTCGCGAGGCTCTCGGTCAGCATCCGGTCTCCGATGCCCGGGATGGGCTTCGCGGCCAGGTCCTTCTGGAGCTTGATGATCCCGGCCTCGATCTCCTTGACGCTGCTGCCCTGGAGCGTGCACTCGTCGCCGCGGTCCACGCAGTCCTGGGAGAAGTTGTCCAGCGCGAGCTGGAAGCCCTTGGCCTGGCCCAGTGCCCCCTCCTCGGAGGTCTGGGTCGGGTCCACGACGGCGTCGAAGACGGCCCGTCCGACGTTCTTGGGGAAGAGGTGGGCGTAGACCCCGCCGAGTTCGGTGCCGTAGGAGATCCCGAAGTAGTTCAGCTTCTCGTCGCCGAGGGCCTGGCGGATGCGGTCCAGGTCGCGGGCGGCGTTCTCGGTGCCGACGTGGGGCAGGAGCTTGCCGGAGTTCTTCTCGCAGGCCTCGACGTACTCCTTGCCGGCGTCGGTGAAGGCCTTCTCCTCCTGCGGCGTGTCGGGGGAGGCGTCCTCGGCGTAGTACGCGTCCAGCTGCCGGTCGCTCGCGCACAGCACGGGGACGCTGGCGCCCACCCCGCGGGGGTCGAAGCTGACCAGGTCATACCGGGCGCGCAGGGCCTCGAACTCCTTGGCGGCGCTGGGGAGGGTGGCCATGCCGGAGTCTCCGGGGCCGCCGAAGTTGAAGACCAGGGAGCCGAGACGGTTCTTCTGGTCGCGCGCCTTGGCGCGGATCAGGGCGATCGGGATGGTCTCGCCCTCGGGCTTCGCGTAGTCGAGCGGGACGTCGAGCGTGGCGCACTGCCAGTCCTTGGGCGGGGCCTGGCCGCCGCCCTGGGCGGTGGTGGGAGCCTGGCACTCGCCCCACTTGAGCGGCTTGACCTCCGGGGTGCCGTCGGCCGCCGTCTTCTTCTCGTCGCCGTCGTCGGAGCAGGCGGCCGTGGTGAGGAGGGTGGCGGCGAGCGCGGCGGCGGCGGTGACCCGCCAGGCGTTTCTCGACATGCCCCCATCCTGTGCGCGCTTCCCCACCACCGCCCCCGCGCTGACCCATCCGGGGGTCCGCCGGCGCCTCCGTGCTTCGCCCGGCCGAGTCAGCCCCGCCGGCGTTTGAGGCGCGGGCGCGGAGCGCCGTAGGGGGTACGGACACCCCGCGGGCGCGGACCGGAACGCCCGGGCGGAACCCGGACACCCGCAGACCGAGCCGGAGGCTAGATGGCTTCCTTGCGCGTCAGGAAGTTGAACGAGATCCACCCCGGCAGCACCGGCAGCCAGAAGGTCATCAGCCGGAACAGCAGCACCGCCGAGATCGCGACCTCCTTGTCCAGCCCGGCCGCGATCAGCCCCAGGGTCAGCGTGGTCTCGACCGCGCCCATACCGCCCGGCGTCGGCGCCGCCGACCCCAGCGCGTTGCCCGCCAGGAACACCACCGCGATGCTCGCGTAGCTGATGGCCTCGCCGCCCCCGAACGCGCGGATCGACGCGTCCAGGCACATCACGAAACAGCCCGTCAGCAGCAGCATCCCGCCGATCCCGGTCATCAGCTTCTTCGGCCGCTGGAGCACGTCCAGCATGCGCGGCACCACGCCCGCGAACAGCGCCCGTACCCGCGTCACGATGAACTTCCGCATGAACGGGACCGCCGTCACCACCAGCACCAGCACCGCCACCGTCAGCAGCCCCGCGATGACCGCCCGGGACGGGGTCATCTCCGGGGTCTTCTCGGTCCCGGTCAGGTAGCCGAAGGACAGCAGCAGCAGGATGTGGCTGGCCAGCCCGAACAACTGGGAGGCGCCCACGCTCGCGACCGCCAGCCCCGGCCGGACCCCCGCCCGCTGCAGGAACCGCGTGTTCAGCGCGACACCGCCGACCGCCGCCGGGGCCACCAGCTTCACGAACGACCCGGCCACCTGCGCGACCACGGTCCGCAGGAACGACACCCGCTCGGGCACGAAGCCCAGCAGGCTCATCGCCGCCGCGAAGTAGCTCAGCGCCGAGAAGGCGAGCGCCGCCCCGACCCAGCCCCACTGCGCCTCGCCGATCACGGTCCCGAAGTCCACGTGGGCGAGCTGCGTGAGCAGGAAGTACGCACCGAACGCGCCCGCGATGAACGACACCAGCGTGCGCGGCCGGATCCGCTCCAGCCGGGCCGGCTCCACCGGCGCCTGCGGGCGGATCAGCAGCACCTGCTGGCGGATCTGGCTGAGCAGGTCCTCCTCGCGCGCCCCGTCCAGCGCGTCGTCCAGGGCCTTCTTCTCGGCCTTCCGGTCGGCGGCGGCCGAGGCGGAGACCGGAGTGGCGGAGGCCGCGGACTCCGCCTCGCGCGCCGCCTTCGCCGCGCGCGAGGATTCCAGTACGGCCTCGCGCTGCCGGTCGGCCCGCTCCCGGGCCAGCCTGCGCAGCGTCGCCCGGGTGGAACGGCTCAGCGCGATCGGCTGGAGCAGCGGCAGGCAGTCCGCCACGGTGTCGGGGCCGAGCACCGACACCGCCGAAGCCACCGACCGCTCCGCGCCGACCCGCAGGCCGAGCGTGGTCAGCAGCTGAGCGATGTCCATCCGGAGCACCAGATCGCCGGCGGCGATCTCGCCGCCCCGCAGGTCGGTGAGGATGACGTTGCCGGAACGATCCACCACCAGGGCGTCCCCGGTGAGCCTGCGGTGCGCGATCCGCCGCGACTGGAGGGCCCGTACCTGCTCCCAGGCGTTGCGGCTCAGCTCGTCGGTGATCTCCTCGTCGGGGAGCGAGTCCAGGGTCCGGCCGCCCAGGTGCTCGTAGACGAGCATCACCGCGTCCGGACCGAGTTCGGAGGTGGCGATCAGCTTCGGCGCGTTGGCCCCGGCCGCGATCGCCGCGTACGCGAGGAGCGCCTCCTGCTCCAGTGCCTGGCGCAGCGACTGCAGGCTGCGCCGGGTGGTGATGCCGCGCAGGGTGAGCCGGCGCCAGACCCGGTAGAAGAAGCCCTGGGCCTGCTGTTCGCGGTCGACGACGGTGACGTCGAGCGGCGGCCCGTCCTCCAGCGTGACGTGGTAGCGCCGGCCGCGGTCGCTGACCTCGGACGCCTCGGGGCCGTCGGGGGCCTCGGCGCGCATCGCGCTGACCGGCTGGAAGCCGACGCGGCGCAGTCCGGCGAGGAGGTTCTGCCCGGTGGGGCGCACGTTGGGCGAGCCGACGGCGTACAGGGTGCCGTACGCGACGCTCCAGCCGATCAGGACGGTGAGGATGATCGAGAACGGGGTGGTGTACCCGTTGACCAGCATGGTGAGGGCGTTGAGCAGCAGGACCACCCACAGCGCGACGCGCCAGTGGGGTCTGCGGGTCATGCCGACGGCGGTCATGTACGCGATGACGGGCGCGAGGTAGCCGTGCACCGGGTCGGTGAGGGCCCCGCCGCCCGCCGAACGGGTCAGGGCGTCCTGGATGGTGTCGGGGGCGGCCTGGGAGACCCACAGGTCGGTGGCGAGGGTCACGCCGTGCGCGAGGACGGCGGCGAGTACGCCGTCGGCGATGCGCAGGCCGTCGCGTTTGATGAGCCGCTCGATGGCGAAGGCGACGGGCAGCAGCAGCACCGCGATGCTGGACACGAGTGCGGCGACCTTGATCAACAGGTCCGGCGCCTGGCCGGTGCCCTTGTTGATGTCCTCCTCCAGGCCGACGGTGGTGCCGTGGGCGAAGGCGGCGACGGCGAGCACGACGGCGATGCCGAGGATGCCGACGAGCAGGCGGACGAGGTCGGAGGGGCGGTGCACGCGGGCGGCGAGCAGCGGTTCGTCGACCTCGACCTGGTCGGCGGCCGTGGGGGCGTGGCCGTGCGGGCCCTCCGCGCCGTCACCGTCACCGTTGTCACCGTTGCCGTTGCGGTTGGCTGCGCCTTCGGTGTCGCCGGCGGGGCGCCGGGGCTCCGGCGGTGTCTCCGGCCGGGTCTGCGGCAGGGTCTCCGCGTGGGGGTCGGGGCGGGAGTCCGGGCCGTCGTCAGGGCGTGCGTCGTCGTCCGCCGCCGCGCCGTCCGGAGGGCTCACACCCTGCTCCTTCGTCGTCACATCCGTCTCTTCTTGATCACGTATCACCAGTCACCGCCCGGAAGATGGTGGCACGGACCGGCGTGCCATCGGGGCAGCAGGGTGCGCGCCGGTCCGGAACCGAGACTTCCGCCGGTGGGCGGCCGGCGTACTGCACCATGTGCTGAATGAGTGAAGAGCTGCCCGCGTACGCGGAGCGCGTGCTGGAGGTGGTCGAGCGTATTCCGCCCGGCCGGGTGATGACGTACGGGGACGTCGCCGAGTGGCTCGGCGAGGGAGGACCGCGCCAAGTCGGGCGTGTCATGGCCCTGTACGGGGGAGCCGTGCCCTGGTGGCGCGTCGTACGGGCGGACGGACTGCCGCTGCCCGGCCACGAGCCGCGCGCCCTGGAGCACTACCGGGCCGAGTCCACGCCGCTGCGTCTGACGCCCGGAGTCGGCGGTGAGCCGCGGCTGGACATGCGGCGGGCGCGCTGGGACGGGGCCCCCGGACAGGACGGCACGCGCGACGAGGCTCACACCTGACAGCTTCGGCCATGCGCGGCTTGAGCGGGCGATCGGGCGACCGTGCGAACGCCCGTCCGGGGTACCCGGGTGGACTGCGCGGCGCCCGCCGGTTGCCGTAGCGTTGCCTCTTCGGCTTCCGCGGGAGCCGTCACGGCAGCACCGGCACACCGCGCGGACCCGGCGGCCCCCGCCGGAAACGCAGACCCAGCAACACCCGTAGACCCACCAGGACCGGCACCTCACGTGATCACCTCTTCCTCTTCCGACCGCACCGAGCGGCGGCGCACGCGGACCCCCGACGCGTACCGCCTCGTGCGCACCGGGCCGGAACGGGTGGATCCCCCTGTGCTGGACGCAGCGCAGCGGGCGGTGGTTGACCACGCCCGCGGACCGCTGCTCGTCCTGGCCGGACCGGGCACCGGGAAGACGACCACGCTGGTCGAGGCCGTCACCGCCCGGGTGGAAGCGGGCACGGACCCCGCCCGCATCCTCATCCTCACCTTCAGCCGCAAGGCGGCGGTGGAACTGCGCGACCGGGCCGCCCTGCGCCTCGGCGGCGCGCGGGCTCCGCAGGCCACCACCTTCCACTCCTTCTGCTACGGCCTGGTCCGCGCCCACCAGGACACCGACCTCTTCGCCGACCCGCTGCGACTGCTGTCCGGCCCCGAGCAGGACGTGATGGTCCGCACCCTCCTGGAGGGCCAGCGGCGCATCCGTTCCGTCCACTCCATCCGCTGGCCGGACGACCTGCGGGCCGCGCTGACCACGCGCGGGTTCGCCGACGAGGTCCGGGCCGTCCTCGCCCGCGCCCGCGAACTGGGCCTCGGCCCGCAGGCCCTCGCCTCGTTCGCCGACCGCATCGGGCGGCCGGACTGGAAGGCGGCGGCCGCGTTCCTCTCCGAGTACCTGGACGTCCTGGACATGCAGGGCACGCTGGACTACGCGGAACTCCTGCACCGGGCGGTGCTGCTCGCGGAACGCACCCCGTCCCTCGCCTCCGCCTACGACGCGATCTTCGTGGACGAGTACCAGGACACGGACGCCTCGCAGCTGCGGCTGCTGAAGGCCCTGACCGGGCCGGGCGGCACGCTCGTCGCCTTCGGCGACCCCGACCAGTCGATCTACGCCTTCCGCGGCGCCGACATCAACAACATCCTGGACTTCGAGTCCGCGTTCGCGGGTGCGGCGGTCACCGCCCTGACGGTGGGCCGCCGCTCCGGCGCGGCCCTGCTCGCAGCCACCCGCCTCCTCACGACCCGGATGCCGCTGCCCCGCCTCCCGGCGGCCGCGGTCCGCGCCCACCGCGAGCTGCGCGCCGCGCGGGAGGGCGGCCGGGTGGAGGTGTTCACCTACCCCACCGCCGGGGCCGAGCTGGACAACATCGCCGACATCCTGCGCCGGGCGCACCTGGAGGACGGCGTGCCCTGGCAGGACATGGCCGTCCTGGTCCGCGCCGGCGGCCGCACCCTCCCGGCGATGCGCCGCGCCCTGATCTCGGCGGGAGTCCCGGCCGAGACGGACGGCACGGACACGCCGCTGCGCCACGAACCGGCCGTCTCCCCCCTCCTGACGGCCCTCCGCATCACGGCCACGGCGGTAACGGCCACGGCCCCGGAGACCACGGCCCCGGAGACCCCGGCCGCGGACCCGACCGCCGACGCGGAGCCCGATGCCGCCGAGGCCCCGACCCCCGCCGCAGGCGACGCGGGTTTGAGGGCCGAGCCCGGCGTTCCCGACGACCCGGAGGGCGGCCGGGCCGACGGGGATGTCCCCGCCCCCGGCTCCGCGGAGGCGGCCCCGGCCGCAGGCCTGGCCGAGGCCGGTGCGGCTGACGCCGGCGGCGGTGAGGCGGGCGAGCTCGCGCGTGTCTTCGGGGCGGGTGGGCGGGAAACATCCGCTGACGCCGACGCCGACGCCGACGCCGACGCCGACGCCGACGCCGACGCCGACGCCGACGCCGACGCCGACGCCGACGCCGACGCCGACGCCGACGCCGACGCCGACGCCGACGCCGACGCCGACGCCGACGCAGGCGCAGGCGCAGGCGCAGGCGCAGGCGACCCCGGTCCGGAGGCCGAGCCCGGGAATCCTGCCGACCCTGCCGGAGGCATCACCGTCGAGGCGGCCCTCACCCTGCTCGGCTCCCCCCTCGGCGGGATGGACGCCGCCGACCTGCGGCGGCTCGGCCGCGCCTTGCGCGACGAGGAGCGCGCCGCGGGCGTCAAGGTCCCCGCGCCCTCCGACGTGCTGCTCGCCCGCGCCCTGGCCGAGCCGGAGCGCCTCACCGCGCACGACCCGGCGTACGCCCGTGGCGCCCAGCGCCTCGGCCTGCTCCTGCGCAAGGCCCGCGAGCTGCTCCAGGGCGGCGGCACCGCCGAGGAGGCCCTGTGGATCCTCTGGGACGGCACCCCCTGGCCCCAGCGCCTGGAGCGGAGCGCCCGCCGCGGCGGCGCCGCCGGCCGCAACGCCGACCGCGACCTCGACGCCGTCTGCGCCCTCTTCGACACCGCCGCCCGCGCCGAGGAACGCACCGGCGGCAGCGGCGCGCTCAACTTCCTCGAACAACTGGAGGCGGAGGACATCGCCGCCGACACGTTGACGGCCCGCGCCACCCGCTCCGACGCCGTCCGCCTGATGACCGCCCACCGCTCCAAGGGACTGGAGTGGTCCCTCGTCGTCGTCGCCGGCGTCCAGGAGGGCCTGTGGCCCGACCTCCGCCGCCGCGGCTCCCTCCTGGAGGCCGACCGCATCGGCCGCGACGGCCTCGCCGAGCCCCTCACCCCCGGCGCCCTCCTCGCCGAGGAACGCCGGCTCTTCTACGTCGCGGCCACCCGCGCCCGCGACCGCCTCGTCGTCACCGCCGTCAAGGCCCCCGCCGACGACGGCGACCAGCCCTCCCGCTTCCTCACCGAGCTCGGCGTCCCCCCGCGCGACATCACCGGCCGCCCCCGCCGCCCCCTCGCCGTCCCCGCGCTCGTCGCCGAGCTGCGCGCCACCACCGTCGACCCCGACGCCTCGCCCGCCCTGCGCGACGCGGCCGCCCGCCGCCTCGCCCGCCTCGCCGCGCTCACCGACGACGAGGACCGCCCGCTGGTCCCCGCCGCGCACCCGCAGCGCTGGTGGGGCCTGTACGAGCCCACCCGCAGCAGCGTCCCGCTCCGCGACCGGGACCGGCCCGTGGCCCTGTCCGGCAGCGCCCTGGAACAGCTCGCCAACACCTGCTCCCTGCAGTGGTTCCTCGGCCGCGAGGTCAAGGCCGACACCCCCTCCACCGCCGCCCAGGGCTTCGGCAACGTGGTCCACGTCCTCGCCGACGAGGTCGCCTCCGGCCGTACCCCCGCCGACCTGGCCGTCCTCATGGAACGCCTCGACTCCGTCTGGGACGCGCTCGCCTTCGACGCGCCCTGGAAGTCCCGCCAGGAGAAGGACAACGCCCGCGCCGCCCTGGAGCGCTTCCTGCGCTGGCACACCACCGACCGCGGGGGCCGGGAGGCCGTCGCCACGGAGCACGAGTTCGACGTCACGCTCGAAGCCGGCGACGTCGCCGTCCGCATCCGGGGCTCCATGGACCGGGTCGAGGCGGACCCGCAGGGGCGCGCGTACGTCGTCGACTTCAAGACCGGCAAGGCGTCGCCCACCAAGGCCGAGGTCGACCGGCACCCCCAGCTCGCCGTCTACCAGCTCGCCGTCCGCGAGGGCGCCGTCGACGAGGTCTTCGACGGCCTGCGCCCCGCGTCCGGCGGCGCCGAGCTCGTCCAGCTCCGCCAGGCCGCGCCCAAGAAGGAGGGCGGCGACGCGGTCCCGAAGATCCAGGCCCAGCAGCCCCTCGACGGGGAATGGGTCGGCGATCTCCTCGCCACCGCCGCCGGCCGGGTCCTGGACGAGCGCTTCGCCCCCGCCGCGGGCCGGCACTGCGACCACTGCTCCTTCCGCAGCTCGTGCACCGCCCGCCCGGAAGGCCGCCAGACCGTGGAGTGACCAGGACGACGGCGGAGGCGCCCGGCGGCGCGACCACGACGGTCGGGGCTGTCGGTGGGGGCGGCTAGCCTTTTTACGTGTCCGCGCGTCCGCCCGTCCTCACCGACCCCGAGCAGCTCAAGGAGCTCCTCGGGATCCCTTTCACGCCCGAGCAGATGGCCTGCGTCACCGCCCCGCCCGCCCCTCAGGTCGTCGTCGCGGGCGCGGGCTCCGGCAAGACCACCGTCATGGCCGCGCGTGTGGTCTGGCTCGTCGGCACCGGCGCGGTGGCGCCCGCCCAGGTGCTCGGCCTGACCTTCACCAACAAGGCCGCCGGTGAACTGTCCGAGCGCGTGCGCAAGGCCCTCGCGCGGGCCGGGATCACCGACCCGGACCCCTCCCCGGCCGACGCCGAGGAGGCCGGCGGCGAGCCCCGCATCTCGACGTACCACGCCTTCGCCGGGCAGCTCCTCAAGGACCACGGCCTGCGCATCGGCCTGGAGCCCAGCTCCCGCCTGCTCGCCGACGCCACCCGCTTCCAGCTCGCCGCGAAGGTGCTGCGCGAGGCCCCCGGCCCGTACCCCTCGCTCACCAAGTCCCTCCCCGACCTGGTCGGGGACCTCCTCGCGCTCGACGCGGAGCTGTCCGAGCACCTGGTCGAGCCGGACCGGCTGCGCCTGTACGACACCGGGCTGCTGGACGTGCTCGCCGGCACCCGGCTCACCAACGACGACCTGCGCAAGGTCCCCGAGGCCGTGCACGGCCGCCTCGAACTGCTGGAACTGGTCAGCCGCTACCGCGCCGCCAAACGTTCCCGCGACCTCTTCGACTTCAGCGACCAGATAGCCCTCTCCGCGCAGCTCGCCACCACCCGGCCCGAGGTGGGGGCGCTGCTGCGCGAGGAGTTCCGGGTGGTCCTGCTCGACGAGTACCAGGACACCTCCGTGGCACAGCGGCTGCTGCTGTCCGGCCTCTTCGGCGCGGGCTCCGGCCACGCCGTGACCGCCGTCGGCGACCCCTGCCAGGCCATCTACGGCTGGCGCGGGGCCTCCGTGGCCAACCTCGACGACTTCCCCGAGCACTTCCCGCACGCCGACGGCAGCCCCGCCACCCGGCTCTCCCTCAGTGAGAACCGGCGCAGCGGCGGCCGCCTGCTGGACCTGGCCAACGAGCTCGCCGCCCCGCTGCGCGCCATGCACCAGGGCGTGGAGGCGCTGCGCCCGGCGCCGGGCGCCGAGGGATCCGGCCAGGTCCGCTGCGCCCTGCTGGAGACCCACGCCCAGGAACTCGACTGGCTCGCCGACTCCGTCGCCCACCTGGTCCGCACCGGGACCGAGCCGCGTGAGATCGCCGTACTGTGCCGGTCGGCCGGGGACTTCGCACAGATCCAGGCCGTGCTGGTGGACCGGGACGTGCCGGTGGAGGTCGTCGGCCTGTCCGGGCTGCTGCACCTCCCCGAGGTCGCGGACCTCGTCGCCGTCTGCGAGGTCCTCCAGGACCCGGGCGCCAACGCCTCCCTCGTCCGGCTGCTCATCGGCCCGCGCTGGCGGATCGGCGCGCGCGACCTGGCCCTGCTGGGCCGCCGCGCGCGCCTGCTCGTGGGCCGGTCGCCGGCCGAGGCGGACCCGGACGAGCGGCTGGCGGCGGCCGTGGAGGGCGTGGACCCGGCGGAGATCATCTCGCTGGCCGACGCCCTGGAGACCTTCCTCGACGGCGCCGGAAAGGCCCCGGACGAGCTCCCGTTCTCGGCGGAGGCCCGGATCCGCTTCGCGCACCTCGCGCAGGAGCTGCGCGACCTGCGGCGGTCCCTCGCCGACCCGCTGATGGACGTCCTGCACCGGGTGCTGTCCGCGACCGGCCTCGAAGTGGAACTGTCCGCCTCCCCGCACGCGCTGGCGGCCCGCCGGCGCGAGACGCTGTCGAGCTTCATGGACGTGGCGGCCGGTTTCGCCGCGCTGGACGGCGAGGCCACGCTGCTGGCCTTCCTGGCGTTCCTGCGCACGGCCGCCCAGTACGAGAAGGGCCTGGACCACGCCCTGCCGGGCGGCGAGAACACCGTCAAGGTGCTCACCGCCCACAAGTCCAAGGGCCTGGAGTGGGACGTGGTGGTCGTCCCGGACCTGTGCGCGGGATCCTTCCCGAAGGAGAAGGCGCCGGAGGCCTGGACCTCGTACGCGAAGGTGCTCCCGTACGCCCTGCGCGGCGACGCCCCCACCCTGCCCGGGGACCCGGCCTGGACCTCCGCGGGCCTGAAGTCCTTCAAGGCCGCCCTCAAGGACCACAAGGCGGTGGAGGAGCTCCGCCTCGGCTACGTGACCTTCACCCGGCCGCGCTCCCTCCTGCTGGCCTCGGGCCACTGGTGGGGCCCGACCCAGAAGAAGCGCCGCGGCCCGTCGGAGTTCCTGCAGTCCCTGTACGAGCACTGCGCCGCCGGTTTCGGCGAGATCGAGGCCTGGGCGGACGAGCCCGACCCCGACGCCGGGAACCCGGCCCTGTCCGACGACGCCACCCAGGACCACTCCTGGCCCCTCCCGCTCGACCCGCATTCCCTCACCCTGCGCCGGGCGGCGGCCGCCCTGGTGGAGTCCTACCTGGCGACCCCGCCGCCGCCGGAGCAGGACGACGCCTACCTCTGGCCCCCGGACTGCGAGGACCCCTCCTACGACGACGAGCCCTGGCCCCCGGAGGAGCCCTGGCCCGCCGACCCGACGGAACCGTCCGGGACCGTGGCCCCGGACGGTTCCGTCGGCGAGCACGCACGCCTCCTGCCGGCCGAGGCGGCGGAGCCGGCCCCCGTCGCGGGGCAGGACGCCGGCCACCCCTGGGCCGACGAGGCCTGGGCGGGCACGCCCGCGGCGCCCGCCGCAGGCGTGCCCGCGCCCCGAGCCGCCGCCGCGGTTCCGGGAAGGGGCGGGGCGGGGGAGGACTCCGCCCCCGCCGACCCGCAGGACGACGACCTTTGCGCCGGGGCGGAGCCCGCCGTGCGGCGCGGCCGCGCACCGAAGCCGCCGGCCCGCCCAAAGGTCGCCGACCCGCAGGACGACGACCTTTGGCCGGAAGCGGCCCACTGGGCCGACGCCGACGCCGACGCCGATGCCGATGCCGATGCCGACGCCGGCGCCGATGCCGGCGCCGAGGGCCGGGGCGGAGCCCGCCGTGCGGCGCAGCCGCGCACCGCAGCCGCCGGCCCGCACGGTGACGACCCCTGGGCCGGCGAGGCCTGGGCCGCGGAGTCCCGGCCGGCCGCCCGGCCCGGCCACGGCGCAGCCGGGCTCGCCCCCGAGGACGCGCGCGCCGTCGCCTCCTGGGACCGGGACCTCGACGCCCTGGAGGGCGAGCTGCGCCGCGCCCGCGCGGCCGTCCGCGACGTCGAGCTGCCCGCCGCGCTCTCCGCCAGCCAGCTGCTCCGGCTCGCCGCCGACGAGCAGGGCTTCGTACGCGACCTCGCCCGCCCCATGCCCAAGCCCCCGCAGCCCGCCGCCCGCCAGGGCACCCGGTTCCACGCCTGGGTCGAGTCCCGCTTCGACGAGCTGCCGCTGCCGTTCCTCGACGTCCTCGACCCCGTCGCCGACCTCCCCGGCGCGGGCTCCGACCAGGAGATCGCCGACGAGGCCGACCTCGACTCCCTCAAGGCCGCCTTCGAGCGCAGCCCGTACGCGGACCGGCCCCCCCACCGCATGGAGGCCCCGGTCCAGCTCACCCTCGCCGGCCGCGTCATCCGCGGCCGGATCGACGCCGTCTACAAGAACCCCGACGGCTCGTACGAGATCGTCGACTGGAAGACCGGCCGGACCACCGAGGCCGACCCCCTCCAGCTCGCCGTCTACCGCGTGGCCTGGGCCGAGGCCACGGACACCCCGCTCAGCCGGGTCGCCGCCGTCTTCCTCCACGTCCGCAGCGGCCGCGTGATCCGGCCCCGCAACCTCCCCGACCGCACCCGCCTTGAGCGGATCCTCCAAGGCAAAACGGACACCGCCGGTGACCATCGGACGGACGGCTAGGCTCGGGGCATGAGCGACACCCCGCCGGACAACGTCGTCCGTACGTACATCGACACCCACCGCGCCGCCTTCCTCGACGACCTCGCCGAGTGGCTCCGCATCCCCTCCGTCTCGGCCCAGCCCGAGCACGCGGGCGACGTACGCCGCAGCGCCGAGTGGCTCGCGACGAAGCTCAAGGAGACCGGCTTCCCGGTCGCGGAGGTCTGGGAGACCGACGGGGCCCCCGCCGTCTTCGCGCACTGGCCGAGCGAGGACCCGGACGCCCCCACCGTCCTCGTGTACGGGCACCACGACGTGCAGCCCGCCGCCCTCGCCGACGGCTGGCACACCGACCCGTTCGAGCCGGTGGTCCAGGGCGGCCGCATGTACGCGCGCGGCGCCGCCGACGACAAGGGCCAGGTGTTCTTCCACACCCTCGGCGTACGGGCGCACCTGGCGGCCACCGGCGCCTCCGCCCCCGCCGTGCACCTCAAGCTGCTCGTCGAGGGCGAGGAGGAGTCCGGCTCCGTCCACTTCCGCGCGCTCGTCGAGGCCCGCGCCGCCGAGCTGGCCGCCGACGTGGTGATCGTCTCCGACACCGGCATGTGGTCCGAGACCACCCCCACCGTCTGCACCGGCATGCGCGGGGTCGCCGACTGCGAGATCGACTTCCACGGCCCGGACCAGGACATCCACTCCGGCGCCTTCGGCGGGGCCGTTCCCAATCCGGCCACCGCCGCCGCCCGCCTGGTCGCCGCCCTGCACGACGACGACGGGCGGGTCACGGTCCCCGGCTTCTACGACGGCATCACCGAGCTCACCGACGCGGAGCGCGCGCTCATCGCCGAGCTGCCCTTCGACGAGTCCGAGTGGCTGCGTACGGCCAAGTCCCACGCGGCCTCCGGCGAGGCCGGGTACTCCACCCTGGAGCGCGTCTGGGCCCGCCCGACCGCCGAGGTCAACGGCATCGGCGGCGGCTACCAGGGCCCCGGCGGCAAGACCATCGTGCCCGCCTCCGCCCACCTGAAGCTGTCGTTCCGCCTGGTGTCCGGACAGGACCCGTACGAGGTCGAGGCCGCCGTCCGGGACTGGGTCGCGGCACGCGTCCCCGACGGAATCCGGCACTCCATCACCTTCGGCGCACCGACCCGCCCGTGCCTGACCCCGCTGGACCACCCGGCCCTGCAGTCGGTCGTACGGTCCATGGGCCGCGCCTTCGGCCAGAAGGTCCGCTTCACCCGCGAGGGCGGCTCCGGACCCGCGGCCGACCTCCAGGACGTCCTGGACGCACCCGTCCTCTTCCTCGGCATCTCGGTACCGTCCGACGGCTGGCACGCGCCGAACGAGAAGGTCGAGCTGGACCTCCTGCTCAAGGGCGTCGAGACGGCCGCCTACCTCTGGGGAGACCTGGCCGACGCCCACCGCACACCCGCCTGACCCGACGCACACCGACGCACACCCGACGTACCGAGCCTGCCTGTCCCACCACCGGGGGAGTTGGAAGTACCCGTGAGCATCCATATCGAGCGGCCCCTCTCGCTCGCCGCGCCCAGCGGAATCGACCGTGCCGCGCACCACCGCCTCGACGAGGCTTGGCTCGCCGCCGCCTGGAGCCACCCGACGACCCGCGTCTTCGTCGTCTCCGGCGGCCAGGTGCTGATCGACGACACCCCCGACGGGGGCACCGGCATCGTGATGACCCCGGCCTTCGAGGCCCCGGTCACCGAGACCCACCGCTACTTCCTGGGCACCGACGAGGACGGCGTACGGTACTTCGCCCTGCAGAAGGACGCGCTGCCCGGCCGCATGGACCAGTCGGCCCGCCCGGCCGGCCTGCGCGAGGCCGGGCTGCTGCTGTCCCCGCGCGACGCCGGGCTGATGGTGCACGCGGTGGCGCTGGAGAACTGGCAGCGGATGCACCGCTTCTGCTCCCGCTGCGGCAAGCGAACGGTGGTCGCGGCCGCCGGGCACATCCGCCGCTGCCCGGGCTGCGGCGCCGAGCACTACCCGCGCACCGACCCGGCCGTGATCATGCTGGTCACGGACGAGCACGACCGCGCGCTGCTGGGCCGCCAGGTGCACTGGCCGGAAGGCCGCTTCTCCACGCTCGCCGGGTTCGTGGAGCCGGGCGAGTCGATCGAGCAGTCCGTCGTCCGCGAGGTGTGGGAGGAGGCGGGCGTCAGGGTCGGCCAGGTCGAGTACGTGGCCAGCCAGCCGTGGCCCTTCCCGTACAGCCTGATGCTGGGCTTCACGGCCCGCGCCACCACCTCCGAGATCACGGTGGACGGCGAGGAGATCCAGGAGGCCCGCTGGTTCTCCCGCGAGGAGCTGCGCGCGGCGTTCGCATCGGGCGCGGTGCTGCCGCCGTCGGGGATCTCCATCGCCGCCCGGCTGGTCGAGCTCTGGTACGGCGAGCCGCTGCCGAGGGGCGCGGCGTAACGTTCGTCACAGCAGAAGGCCCCCGCCGCGGCGGGGGCCTTTCTGGTGCTCGGGATGCTCCGAGGCGCTCGCTCAGACGGCGAGGGCCTGCTTGACCTGGGCCAGGCTCGGGTTCGTCATCACGGACTCGTTGCCGGCGGAGGACTTCACCAGCACGGTGGGAACCGTCTGGTTGCCGCCGTTGGCCTTCTCCACGAACGCGGCGGACGCGGGGTCGAGCTCGATGTTGATCTCGTTGTACGCGATGCCCTCCCGGTCCAGCTGCGTCTTCAGTCGACGGCAGTAGCCGCACCAGGTCGTGCTGTACATCGTGACGGTGCCCGTGTCCTGCATGCTGCGCTCCTTCGTGAGGCTGGGTGGTCCGACTACTCGAACGTACGTGGTTGCGCGGCCATTCCCGTACGGGCGCCCCCGCGCGGCCGGTGTGACCGATACGACGGATGCCCGGGGCCTGTGGACGAATTTCCCGCCCGCCCCACGAGACCTGGCAGCATGGCGGAGTGACAGCAGCAACGCACTCCTCATCCTTCTCCGCCGCCGGCGACTCGGCCGACGCGGTGCTCCTGGGCCTGGACCCGGAGCAGCGCGAGGTCGCGACGACCCTGCGCGGGCCGGTGTGCGTGCTGGCGGGCGCCGGTACCGGCAAGACCCGCGCGATCACCCACCGCATCGCCTACGGCGTCCGCTCCGGCCAGCTCATGCCGGCCAGCGTGCTGGCCGTCACCTTCACCAACCGCGCCGCCGGAGAGATGCGCGGCCGCCTGCGCACCCTCGGCGCGGGCGGTGTCCAGGCCCGGACCTTCCACTCCGCCGCCCTGCGCCAGCTCCAGTACTTCTGGCCCAAGGCGGTCGGCGGGGACGTGCCCCGGCTGCTGGAGCGCAAGATCCAGTTCGTCGCCGAGGCCGGCGCGCGCTGCCGCATCCGCCTCGACCGGGGCGAGCTGCGCGATGTCACCGGCGAGATCGAGTGGGCCAAGGTCACCCAGACGGTGCCCGCCGACTATCCGGTGGCGGCCCTCAAGTCGGGCCGCGAGGCACCCCGGGACATGGCCGAGATCGCCCAGATCTACGGGACGTACGAGCAGCTCAAGCGCGACCGCGGCATGATCGACTTCGAGGACGTGCTGCTGCTGACCGTCGGCATCCTCCAGGACCGCCACGACATCGCCGAGCAGATCCGCGCCCAGTACCAGCACTTCGTCGTCGACGAGTACCAGGACGTCAGCCCCCTCCAGCAGCGGCTGCTGGACCTCTGGCTCGGCGAGCGCGACAGCCTCTGCGTCGTCGGCGACGCCAGCCAGACGATCTACTCCTTCACCGGCGCCACCCCCGACCACCTGCTGAACTTCCGCACCCGCTACCCGCAGGCCACCGTGGTCAAGCTGATCCGCGACTACCGCTCCACGCCCCAGGTGGTCCACCTCGCCAACGGCCTCCTGAACCAGGCCAAGGGCCGCGCCGCCGAGCACCGGCTGGAGCTGGTCTCCCAGCGCGAGACCGGCCCCGATCCGGTCTATGCCGAGTACCCCGACGAGCCCGCCGAGGCCGAGGGTGTCGCCCACCGGATCCGGGACCTGATCGCCGCGGGCGTCCCGGCCGGCGAGATCGCCGTGCTCTACCGCATCAACGCCCAGTCCGAGGTCTACGAGCAGGCCCTCGCCGACGCCGGGGTCCCCTACCAGCTGCGCGGAGCCGAGCGGTTCTTCGAACGCCAGGAGGTCCAGAAGGCGACCCTCGCGCTGCGCGGAGCCGCCCGCTCCGGCGGGAACGACCCGCTGCTCGACGACGTCGTGGAACTGGGCTCCCAGGTCCGGGCCGTGCTCAGCTCCACCGGCTGGACCGCCGAGCCGCCCGCCGGCTCCGGGGCCGTGCGCGACCAGTGGGAATCCGTGGCCGCGCTGGTCCGGCTCGCCGAGGACTTCGCCCGGGCCCGGCCCGGGGCCACCCTGGCGGACCTCACGATCGAGCTGGAGGAGCGCAAGGCCGCCCAGCACGCCCCGACCGTCCAGGGCGTCACCCTGGCCTCGCTGCACGCGGCGAAGGGCCTGGAGTGGGACGCCGTGTTCCTCGTGGGCCTCACCGACGGCATGATGCCGATCACCTACGCGAAGACCGACGAGCAGGTCGAGGAGGAGCGCCGGCTGCTGTACGTCGGTGTCACCCGGGCGAGGCTCCACCTGGGCCTCTCCTGGGGCCTCTCCCGGGCTCCGGGCGGCCGGGCCTCCCGACGCCCCAGCCGCTTCCTGAACGGCCTGCGGCCGGGCTCCGTGGCCCCCGTGAGCGGTCCGGGCGCGGCGGCCGAGCGGGGGGCGCGCAAGCGCGGACGGCGCGGCCCGGTGCTGTGCCGGGTCTGCGGCAAGACGCTGACCGAGGCCGGCGAGCTGAAGCTGATGCGCTGCGAGGACTGTCCGTCCGACATGGACGAAGGCCTCTACGAGCGGCTGCGGGAGTGGCGCGCGGGCCAGTCGAAGGAGCAGGGGCTGCCCGCCTACTGCGTCTTCACGGACAAGACGCTGATGGCGATCGCGGAGGCGGCGCCCTGCGAGCCGGGGGAGCTCTCTATGATCTCCGGGGTGGGCGGCCGCAAGCTCGACCGGTACGGAGCCGAGGTCCTGGCCATCTGCGCAGGTCAAGAGCCCGGGTCAGTGGATCCTGACGACGCGTAGAAACTCGTCGGAAAAATAGTTTGCACATGCCCAGCGAAGACCCATAGGTTCTTAGCAACGGAAACGGTGGCTTCTCCAAAGCCCTGGATCCGTGCTGTACTTATCCGAATACGCATGGGACAGGCCCTCGGGCCGGGTCCCCGAGACGCCGAGAGGAGGCGAGACCAGTGACCAGCTTCATGACCTTCACCAAAATGACCGATCGCTCGGTCGACGCTTCCTGCCTGCTCGGTTCCGTCTCCCTTCTGGGTACCGGTGTGTCCGCGATTTCCGCCGACCGCCCCGCCCTGCTGGCGACCCTTCCGGTCAGTGAGCGCAATGAGCGACCGACCCTGGCACCGGTGGCAGTACTGGCAGCAGAAGCTCAGGCGCATGGCGGCTATGGCTTCGCAGCCGCAGCCGCAGCCGGTGCCGGAGCCAAGACGAAGCAGACGAAGCAGCAGCACCACCTGATGTGGGCCTTCCGTGGGCTCGAACCCTGGAGTGATCCAGTCTGATCGCATGATCAGGCCGGCGCCTTCAGGGCCGCGGAACCCCACCCGGGATCCGCGGCCCTTCTGTTTGTCCCCGATCGGGGACGACGGAGCGAAGGGGTCTCGGGACTGGCAGCACCAGTCGGTGTGATGGCAGCCCAGCCGAACCCGGCCGACCGGCCGGAACGACCAGCCGAACAAGACGAGGAAGAAACCACCGTGCAACTCGAAGCGCACGCCCCGTCCGTACCGCAGTCCCGAACGATCTCCCCGCCCGCAGTCCCGGAGGACCACACCTTGACCCCGCTCACCGCGCTGACCGCGCTCGACGACGCCATCGAGAACCTCGGCGTCCCGGTTCCCTGCCGTACCTTCGACCCCGAGGTCTTCTTCGCCGAGTCCCCGGCCGACGTCGAGTACGCCAAGTCGCTCTGCCGCACCTGCCCGCTGGTCGAGGCCTGCCTCGCCGGGGCGATCGAGCGCCGCGAGCCCTGGGGTGTCTGGGGTGGCGAGCTCTTCGTCCAGGGTGTCGTCGTCGCCCGCAAGCGGCCCCGTGGCCGTCCGCGCAAGAACCCGGTTGTCGCGGCATGACCGCCATCGGAACCATCGACCGCCCCCTGACGCACGACCCCTTGAAGCAGGCCCTCATGACCGCCCACACCACGAGCGAGCAGCCCCACGGCGCCGCCCACGCAGACTTCATCACCGCCGGCGCGATGACCTCGCGTCAGAACAGGACCCGCGAAATGCAACTCATCCCAGAAGCCCTGGCTCGTGCTCATATGGACGAGCTCATGCGTGAGGTGGACGTCGAGCGTCACGCCGTACGCCTGGTCGCCGCCCGCCGCATGCAGCGGCGTGCCGAGCGCGTCTCCATGCGCGCCCGCCGTGCGCTGGCCATGGCCGTCATGCACTAAGAGCTGAAAACAGCGTCCCCGGGGGGACCGGTCCGAACGGACCGGTCCCCCCGGTGCGTTGCGCGGGGCTGTCCACCCCGGACGGGGATATCGTCTGGAGGTGGACCAGCCGACTCCCCACCCCGCCCCGTCGGGATCCGAGGCCCAGCCCGTCGTCTGCGCGAGCTGTGGCACAGAAGCCCCCGACGGCGCCCCGCCCACCTGGACCTGTTCGGTGGAGAACGGGACCAGACAGTACTTCTGCGTCGACTGCGCGCGCGCCAATCTCCGGGCGATCGAAGGCAGGCTCGACTCGTCCTGGTGGTGACACCCCTACGGCGTCACTCGGCGGATGCGAACCCCGGCAGCCAGGCGTCCAGTTCGTCTCGCAGCCGCACCGTCGCGCCCAGCTGGCACAGCACCCCGATGGTGCTGAGCGTCACCCGGTGGATCAGCAGGTACGAGGGCGGCAGATTGATCTGCCGGCCCAACTGGTGCGCGGGGGAGCGGGGATCGGCGATCCGCGCGGCCTGTCCGCGCAGCCACGGCCGCGTGAAGGTGAACTCCTCGGCCTCGGCGGGCTCGATGATCGGCTTCAGGTAGTCCAGCACCGCGTCGGGGTCCAGATCGATGGACTCCTTCACGAACCCCTCGGTGCGCAGGTGCCCGTAGACCCCCTCGGCATCGCCGTCGAGCGTCATCCGCAGCGACCGGCCGATGGGCTTGGGCCAGCCGCCGGGCAGCCGGTCGACCGTGCCGAAGTCCAGGACGCCCAGCCTCATCCGGCCGTCCGCCCCCGGTATCAGCCGGAAGTTGCCCGGGTGCGGGTCCGCGTGCAGCAGGCCCGTGCGCGCGGGACCGGAGAAGAGGAACCGGGCCAGCAGCTGTCCGGCGCGGTCGCGCTCCTCCTGGGTCCCGTCCGCTATCACCTCCGACAGCGGGGTCCCCTCCATCCACTCGGTCACGAGCACCTCGTCGCCTTGGTGCACGACGTCCGGCACGACCACGTCCGGGTCGTCCACGAAGGCGTCCGAGTGCGTCCGCTGGGCCTCGGCCTCCAGCTCGTAGTCGAGCTCCTCCGAGACCCGGTCGCGCAACTCCTTGATCAGCGGCTTGATCTCCATGCCGGGGATCAGCGGACCCAGCAGCCCCGCGAACCGGCCCAGCTGCTTCAGATCCGACAGCAACGCCTCACCCGCACCCGGGTACTGGACCTTGACCGCCACCTGCCGGCCGTCGTGCCACACCGCCCGGTGCACCTGCCCGATCGAGGCGGCCGCGGCCGGCTTGTCCTCGAACTCCTCGAACAGGTCCCGCCAGTCCGCGCCGAGACGGTCCGACAGCACCTGGTGCACCGTCGCCGCGGGCAGCGGCGGGGCCGCCTCCTGGAGCTTGGTCAGCGCCGCCCGGTAGGGCCCGGCGACCTCCTCGGGCAGGGCCGACTCGAAGACCGACAGGGCCTGCCCGAACTTCATGGCACCACCCTTCAGCTCCCCGAGCGTGCGGAACAACTGCTCGGCGGTGCGCTGCTGGAGCTCGCGTGCCACGATCTCCGCCGACTTGCCCCCGATCCGCTTGCCCAGCCCCCAGGTGGCCCGGCCCGCGATGCCGAGCGGCAGCGCGGCCAGCTTGACGGTACGGGTGACCGCCTTCCGGGGAAGATCAGACATACGCCCCTCCATTTCCCAGACAGCTGCGCAGCAAGCGGCGGTTTCAGGAACCCTCCGACCCGACAGCCTCAACGCATCCTGTCATGGCCCTACTGGCCGGTCCGCTCCCGATCCTCCCCCGCGACCGGTCCGGCGTACTCGGGCGGGCCCGGACGTTCCGCGCTCGCGCCGCAGGGGCAGTCGGGGTGGGGGTGGACCGGGGTGGGTTCCCAGTGGAGGGCGGGCAGGGCCGTCTCCCAGCGGGCCGCGGTGGACGCGGGCAGCCGCCCGTCGAGGAAGGAGAGCGCGTGGGCCGCGGCCAGGCCGGCCACCGCCGTCGACAGGCCCAGGTCGCACGCGGCGCCCGTGCGCCGCCGGTGGGCGGAGCGCCACTGCACCAGCATCCTCGGCCAGGCCGCGTCCCGGTCCACCCGCTCGCGCTCCATGCACCCCGCGCACGCCGTCGCGCCCGGCAGTACCAGCGGCCCCACCAGCCCCGTCCCCTCCAACACCCCCGCGTACAGGTGCGGGACGCCCGTAGCGACCCAGTCGGCCGCGGTGTCCGGATCCGGGGCCCAGGCCTGCAGCCCGTCCCGCGGCGCGACCACCACCAGGGCCAGCCCCGGCTCCGGGCCCTCGTCCTCCGCGGTCCGCGGGCCGCGCCCCGGGGCCGACGCGCGCACCAGCTTCCCCGCGGCCTCGGCCCGCAGCCGGCCCACGCTCCCGGGATCCAGCCCGCCCGGGGCCACGTCCGCGGGCTCCACCCGGCCCCCGTCGAGCACGTCGACCCGGCCCACGCCGGCCCCGGCCAGGACCGCGGCGATGACGGCGCCCACCCGGCCGCTCCCGCGCACCCGCACCCGTATCACCCGGCGCGCGGCGACACCCCGTAAGTCCCCGCCCGGTTCCCGGTGGACCAGGGAGAGCGAGCCCAGATCGGGCCCCAGCCGCTCCACGGCCTCCGGATGCCTGCGCACGGCCTGGGCCCGCGGGCCGCCCGCCGTCGCGTCGTCGAGCAGACCCGCCCCGGCCAGCCGCCTGACCACCTCGTCGGCCCGGCCGTCCGGCAGGCCCATCCCCGAGGCCTCGGCCCGCAGCAGCTCCATCCCCCGTGTTCCGTCGATCCGGTCGATGAGCGCACCCGTCGCCGTGTCCACGGGGCCGAGCACCACCGCATGGGCGGGCGTCACCCCGAACTGCACCGTCTCCCGATCCCGCCAGGCCCGCGCCAGCGCCGGCTTCACCTTCGGATACATGTCCGGTCCCCCCTCGATTTCCCGTGCGGACTCGCGCCGCCTGTTTCCCGCTCTCCCGCAACACTGCCCGTCCGCCGGAAACGGTGCAGGAAATTGTCCACAGGTGAGAGGTATTAGGCATATGAGATGAAGGGAAATGGTGTTCCGGATATCGGCCGCGAATCGCCCGTGTTCGAGGGCCGGACGGTCGGGACTTCGGCCACCGGTACCGGGTACCGTCGTGGCGTGTCCGCCGACCCACCGCAGCGCGCCGTCGAAGTCCGCCGGAGCGCGCGCCGCCGCAGGACCGTATCCGCCTATCGCGAGGGTGACCGTACGGTCGTCCTCATCCCTGCCCGGATGTCCGAGGCGGAGGAGCAGCGCTGGGTGGGCGTCATGCTCGACAAGCTGGCCGCCCAGGAGAGCAAGCGCACCCTCGGGGACGCGGAACTCACCGAGCGCGCCGAGCGCCTGTCCGAGCAGTACTTCGACGGCCGGGCCCGCCCCCGCACGGTCCGCTGGGTCACCAACCAGAACACCCGCTGGGGCTCCTGCACCCCGGCCGAGGGCAGCATCCGGCTCTCGCACCGCCTCCAGGGGATGCCGGAGTACGTCATCGACTACGTCCTCCTGCACGAGCTGGCCCACCTCCTCGTGCCCGGCCACGGCCCCCGCTTCTGGGAACTGCTGGAGGCCTACCCGCGCACCGAGCGGGCCCGCGGGTACCTGGAGGGCGTGGTGGCGGCCGAGCGCCTCCCGAAAGTGCCCGCCGCCCGCGATGAATGAGCCCGGAACTCCGGCGTCCGCCGGTCGTGTCACCCAGTGTCTTTGTACCGGGTCGGTACCGACTTGGCCGGATGTCGGCAGATGCCGTTAGCCTGAGCGGCACGTATTCACAGTCGGGATGGGGGACGGTCGTTACGTATGGCCAGGGAATTCCAACGCGGCCACAAGGCCAAGATCAGTGATCTGACGGCGGGCACCGATCTGTACGTAGGCGTCCAGATCGCCGGGCCCGGACTCACCTTCGACATCAGCTGTTTCGGCCTCGACGCCAATGAGCAGTTGTCGGACGACCGTTACTTCGTCTTCTTCAATCAGCCGAAGTCGCCGGAAGAGTCCATTCAGCAACTCGGTGCGCAGTCGGGCGACACCGAATCCTTCCGGGTGACGCTGGATCGCATTCCGGCGTCCATCCACAAGCTGTCCTTCACCGCCACCATCGACGGCGCCGGACAGATGTCGCAGGTCGGCCCGGGTTACATCCGGATCGTCGCCGGCGGCGAAGAAGTCGTCCGGTACGCGTTCACCGGTGCGGAGTTCACCACCGAGCGGGCCGTGATGCTCGGCGACTTCTACCTCAAGGACGTGTGGCGCTTCGCCGCCGTCGGCCAGGGCTTCGACGGCGGGCTCGACGCGCTGCTGAAGAACTTCGGCGGCGAGGTCGCCGAGGAGGCGCAGCCGCAGCAGCAGGCCCCGGCCGCCGCCTCGCCCGGGTTCGGCGCGCCGCCGCAGGCGGCCGCACCGGCCCCGTCCTTCGGCGCCCCGGCTCCGGCCCCGCAGGCCCCGCAGGCACCGGCCCCCGCGCCGTCCTTCGGTGCGCCCGCGCCCGCCGCCGTGCCGCAGCCGCAGCAGTACCAGCAGCCCGCGGCTCCCGCTCCGGTGCACGCCGCGCCCACCATGGCCGCGCCGATCGCCCCGCAGGCCCCCGCGCCGTACGGCCAGCCGCCGCAGCCGCAGCAGCCCTCGTACGGCCAGGTCCCCGGTCAGGTTCCGGGACAGGTCCCCGGCCAGTACCCGGGCCAGGTCCCGCCGCCCGCCCCGGCGCCCTACGGGCAGCAGCCGGGCTACGGTCAGGTCCCCGGCCAGCCCCCGGGCCAGGTCCCGGGCCAGCAGCCCGGCTACGCGCCCCAGGCCGCGGCCCCGGCCGCCGGACTGGCCGCCGCGCTCCAGCCGTACAAGGAAGCCCCCACGGGCAGCCGCTGGACCCCGCAGAACCAGCAACTCATGCGGGTCGACCTCGCGATGGGCGGCCAGGCCGTCCTCGCACGCCAGGGCAGCATGGTGCTGTACCAGGGCAAGGTCGACTTCAGCTACAAGGGCGCGGGCTTCGCCGGACGCATCGTCGGCAACGCCACCGGCCAGGAGATGCAGCTCATGCGGTGCACCGGCCGCGGCCAGGTCTTCCTCGCCGAGGACGGCGCCCACCTGCACGCCATCGAGCTCCAGGGCGACGGAATCTGCGTCTCCGCCGAGGCCGTGCTCGCCTTCGACGAGTCGCTCCAGCACGAGATCCGCCGGATCGAGGGCCACGGCATTCCCGGCGGCGCCCTGTTCACCATGCAGTTCCAGGGCACCGGCACGGTCATCGTCAAGACGCACGGCGTCCCGGTGGTCCTGCCCGTCACCCCGACCACCTTCGCGGACAGCAACGCCATCGTCGCCTGGTCCTCCGCCGCGCAGGTGATCCTGTCCAGCCAGGTCCGGCTGCGGCGCAACGCCTACCCGGGCCACAGCGGGGAGACCGTGAACCTCCAGTTCCGCGGCGCTCCCGGCAATTTCATCGTCGTCCAGCCGTACGAGGTCTGAGGGAGCCCGACATGAACGCAATGAACCAGCAGCTCGCGGGCTTCGCCCCGACCCCCGTCACGGCCCGCATGGAGAACCACGGCCGGGCGATGCTCAAGGTCGCCATGCAGAGCGGCCAGGACCTCTTCGCCCGCACCGGCTCGATGGTCGCCTACGAGGGCTTCGTCCAGTACGAGCCCAACCCGCCGGCCGTCCGCCAGATGGCCTCGCAGTGGGCAACCGGCGAAGGCGCGCCCCTGATGAAGTGCACCGGCGACGGCCTGCTCTACCTGGCCGACTACGGCGCCGACGTCGTCGTCATCAACCTCAACAACGACTCGCTCTCGGTCAACGGCACCAACCTGCTCGCCTTCGACGCCCACCTCCAGTGGGGCGTCGAGCGGGTCAAGGGTCTCGCCAAGTTCGCCGGCCAGGGCCTGTTCAACGTGGAGATCGCGGGCACCGGCTGGGTCGCCCTGACCTCGCGCGGCACCCCGATCGTGGTCGACTGCGGCCGCGGCGAGGACGAGACGTACGTCGACCCGGACGCCCTCGTCGCCTGGTCGCCGAACCTCAAGGTCAAGGGCAAGCGCAGTTTCAAGGCCTCGTCGATGATCGGCCGGGGCAGCGGGGAGGCCTACCAGATGGCCTTCTCCGGCCAGGGCATCGTCGTAGTACAGCCCAGCGAGGACAGCACCGACCGGCTCCGGATCCGGGGCTGAGGGGGAGCGGACACATCATGCAGAGCGCACTTTTCGCCCACGCCGAGGCGCAGTCCCAGGAGCGGTACGCCATCCAGAACCCGCAGCTGCTGCGGGTCTCGCTGACCGGCTCCGACGACGTACTCGCCCGCAAGGGCGCGATGGTCGCCTACCAGGGCCTCATCGATTTCGACGGCGAGTACCAGAGCACCAGCCAGCGCAACGCCCGCCGCCGCACCGGCGAGGGCTTGGACCTCATGCGCTGTTCCGGGCAGGGCACGGTCTATCTGGCCAACCTCGCCCAGTACGTGCACGTCGTGGACGTGGACCAGGAAGGCCTCACGGTCGACAGCAGCTACGTGCTGGCCCTGGACTCCACCCTGCACACCGAGGTCATCGCGGTGGACAGCCAGTACGGGATCTCCGGTTCCGGCAAGTACCAGCTCAACATCACCGGCCGCGGCAAGGTCGCGCTGATGACCTCCGGGCAGCCGCTGATGATGCACGTGACGCCCGACAAGTACGTCAACGTCGACGCGGACGCGATCGTCGCCTGGTCGACCTCGCTGCGCGTGCAGATGCAGGCGCAGACGCACTCCAGCGGAGTCTGGCGGCGGCGCGGCAACACCGGCGAGGGCTGGGAGCTCAGCTTCCTCGGCACCGGCTTCGCGCTGGTGCAGCCCAGCGAGGTGCTGCCGCCGCAGAACGCCCAGGTCGGACAGGGCGCCGCGGCCCAGTTCGGCATGGGGCAGAACGGCGCACACGGGCAGAACCAGAACAACGCCTGGAACTGACGGTCACCTGCACGGTTTCCGGCACGGCGAAGGGGCGGCCCCGAGAGGGACCGCCCCTTCGCCGTGCCCGTGGCTCAGCCGCCGAGCCGCGCCAAGGTCGCCTCCATCAGCCGGACGACGGAGGTGTCGGCCACCGCCGCCACCTCCTCGTACGGGAACCAGCGCAGGTCCAGCGACTCCTCGCTGATCTCCGCCACCGCGTCGGCCGGAGCCAGCGCCGCGTACTGCACGTCCAGGTGCCAGTGGCACGGCGCGGGGATCGGATGCCGGTCCAGGCGCACCGGGCCGCCGGGCAGCACGCTCAGCCCCGACGCGATGCCCGACTCCTCGCGGGCCTCGCGCAGCGCCGCCGCGACCAGCGTGTCGTCGCCGGGCTCGCAGTGGCCGCCCATCTGCAGCCACAGGCCCAGCTTCTTGTGCAGGGTCAGCAGCACGCGCCGCGCCGCCGGGTCGATCACCAGCGCACTGGCGGTGACGTGCCCGGCCCGGCAGGGCTTGTAGACCCCGTCCGGGTGGGCGGCGAGGTGCTCCAGATAGGCGTCACGCAGCTCGGGCTGGTCCTCGTAGCCCTTCAGCACGAGAACCGCGTCGTCGTACAGGCTCACTTCTTCGCTTCGCCTTCGTCCGTGCCGGTGCCGGTGCCGGTGCCGTCGCCGTCGCCCGCGTCCCGCTGGTCGCGCTTCCGGGCGGCCTCGCCGAGCATCTTGTCGATCTCCGAGAAGTCCAGCTGCTCGCGGTGCACGAAGCCGTCCGGGTCGTCCAGGTCGGTGGCCGTCGGCAGCATGTCCGGGTGTTCCCACAGCCCGTCGCGGCCGTCCACACCCCGCGCGTCCGTGAGCGAGGCCCACAGCCGCGAGGCGTCGCGCAGCCGGCGCGGACGCAGCTCCAGACCGATCAGCGTCGCGAAGGTCTGCTCCGCAGGGCCGCCCGAGGCGCGCCGCCGCCGCATCGTCTCGCGCATCGCGTCCGCCGAGGTCAGCCGGGGCTTCGCGGCCTCGTGCACCACCGCGTCGACCCAGCCCTCGACCAGCGCGAGCGCCGTCTCCAGGCGGGCCAGGGCGGCCTTCTGCTCGGGGGTGTCCTGCGGCTGGAACATGCCGCCCTGCAGCGCTTCCTGCAGCTGCTCGGGGTTGGACGGGTCCAGCCGGCCGACCACGTCCTCCAGCTTCGAGGTGTCGACCGTGATGCCGCGGGCGTAGCCCTCGACCGCGCCGAACAGGTGCGAGCGCAGCCACGGCACGTGGGCGAAGAGCCGGGCGTGGGCCGCCTCGCGCAGGGCCAGGTACAGCCGCACCTCGTCCGGGGGCACGCTCAGGTCCTTGCCGAAGCTCTCGATGTTCAGCGGCAGCAGCGCGGCCTTGCCGGCCGGGCCCAGCGGCAGGCCGATGTCCGTGGAACCGACGACCTCGCCCGCGAGGGTGCCGACGGCCTGGCCGATCTGCTGGCCGAACATGGCCCCGCCCATGGAGCGCATCATCCCGAGCAGCGGGCCCGCCATGGCCTGCATCTCCTCGGGCAGGACGCTGCCCATGGCCGCACCGACCCGCTCGGCGACCGGGTCCACGAGCTCCTTCCACACCGGAAGGGTGGCCTCGACCCACTCCGCCCGGCTCCAGGCCACGGCCGTGGTGGCGCCCGAGGGCAGCGAGGTCACGCCGTCCAGCCAGTGGTCGGCGAGGCGCACGGCCTCCTCGACGGCGGACTTCTCGGCGATGCCGACGCTCGCGTCCTTCACGCCGTCCGCCGTGCCCTGGGCGACGGTCTGGCGGGCGATGTCCTTGGCCATGTCCCAGTTCACGGGACCGCCCTCGTAGCTGAGCATCTGGCCGAGCTGCTGGAAGGCCGCGCCCAGGTCGTTCGGGTTCATCGAACCGAACATCGCGGCGAACGGATTGTCCGCGCCACCGGGTCCGCCCGCACCGCCCGGCAGGCCCATGCCGGGGAACCCGAAGGGATTCGCCGGGCCGCCCTGACCGCCCTGGTTGCCCTTCTTCCTGCCTTCGTCGCCGTTGTCCGGCTCCTCCGGCGGGAGGCCGAATCCGAATGGGGTGTCGCTCACGGGTTTCCTCGGCTCGTAGGGCCGCCGGCGGGAGCCGACGGGCAATGGTCCGACAACACCACCCAGCGTAGACACCGGAGCCCGCATACGGGCTCGGTGCTCCGCCGACTCCTGGGCTGCGGCAGGATGGACATCACCTGGTGGGTACGCGTCACGGCGCGTCCCTACTGAAGACAACCGCTGGAGACGCCCGGTGAGTTCCCCAGATCCGCAGTTTCGCGCGACGCCCGACGACGAAGACCGCCCTGACCACGGTGACAGCGCCCAGAGCGTTCGCCGGCCGCGAAACCCGGCCGTGCGAGGCCCGGTGATCGCCGTGACCGGCGCCGCGTCGGGCGTCGGCGCGGCCCTGGTGAGCCGCCTGGCCGCCTCCGACGAGGTCAAGCAGGTCGTCGCCATCGACGAGCGGCGCGGGGACTGCGCGACCGCGCAGTGGCACGTCCTGGACGTACGGGACCCCGCGATCGCCGAGAAGCTGCGCGGCGCGGACGTCGTGGTCCACCTCGCCCTGGACCTCGATCTGGAGACCGACCCGGCCGCCCGTACGGCGTACAACGTGCGCGGGACCCAGACCGTCCTCACCGCGGCCGCCGCGGCGGGCGTGCACCGGGTCGTGCTCTGCACGTCGGCGATGGTCTACGGGGCCCTGCCGGACAATGACATCCCGCTGTCGGAGGACTCCGAGCTGCGGGCCACGGCCGAGGCAACCGGCGTCGGCGACCTGCTGGAGATCGAGCGCCTCGGCCGCCGGGCCCCGCGCGCGCACCCCGGCCTGAACGTCACCGTGATCCGTCCGGCGGTCCTGGTCGGCGGCACGGACACCGCACTGACCCGGTACTTCGAGTCCCCGCGCCTGCTGGTGGTGGCGGGATCCCGCCCGAAGTGGCAGTTCTGCCACGTGGAGGACCTGGTCAGCGCCCTGGAGTACGCGGCCCTGGAGAAGGTCGAGGGCGAGCTGGCCGTGGGCTGCGAGGGGTGGCTGGAGCAGGAGGAGGTCGAGGAGCTCAGCGGCATCCGCCGCATGGAGCTCCCGTCGGCGGTCGCGCTGGGCGCGGCGGCCCGGCTGCACCGGATCGGCCTGACGCCGTCCCCGGCCGGGGACCTCGCGTACACGATGCACCCGTGGGTGGTCAGCGTCAGCGGGCTGCACGCGGCGGGCTGGCGGCCGCGCTGGACGAACGAGGAGGTGCTCGCGGAGCTCCTCCAGGAGGTCGCGGGCCGTCATACGGTCGCGGGGCGCCGGCTGGGCCGCCGGGACGCCGCGACGGCCGCGGGTGCGGCGGGTGCGACGGTTGCGCTGCTGGGTGCGGCTGCGGCGGTGCGCCTGGCTCGGAAGCGGCGCGGGATCTGACCCTGCCGGGCCGGAGCACCCGGTCGCGTGCGGCGCCGTTGCCGGGGGCGCCGCCCCCGGACCCCCGCGCCTCAAACGCCGGCGGGGCTGAAATGAGCGGGGCTCCGCCCCGGACCCCGCGCCTCAAACGCCGGCGGGGCTGATTTGGTGCGGCGGGGCCGGAAGGGGTGGGGTTCGTAGGAGGGTCCCAAGGGATTGGGTGCGGCACGGGCGAATCTGCTATTTCGCCTCGTCAGCCGCTAGGGCACGATGAAGGCATGGCACCGCACTTCGATCACCCCGGCGAGCAGGCCGCGCAGGACCCGATCCGGCTGCTCCAGATCCGTGACACCCCGCTCTCGATCGACGAGGTCTTCCAGGCCGTCGGCGACGACGCGACGGGCGGCACGACGCTCTTCGTCGGCACGGTGCGCAACCACGACAGCGGGGCGGACGTCGACTCGCTCGGCTACTCCTGCCACCCGACGGCCGAGGCCGAGATGCGCCGGGTCGCCGAGCGCGTCGTGGCCAAGTACCCGGTCCGCGCCCTGGCCGCCGTGCACCGCGTGGGCGACCTGGCCGTCGGCGACCTGGCCGTCGTCGTCGCCGTCTCCTGCCCGCACCGCGGCGAGGCCTTCGAGGCCTGCCGGATGCTGATCGACGACCTCAAGCACGAGGTCCCGATCTGGAAGCACCAAACCTTCGCCGACGGCACCGAGGAGTGGGTCGGCGCCTGCTGAACCCCCGGTCGCTGTGCTCTCCCCGGATGGCGGTAACCTCGCACCCGTTCGGCCGCGCAACACGCCCTCGATTTGCGTAACCCCCCCACGGGCACGAGCGTTGAAGCCACCAACGAAACGTAGTTCGGGGTAGGGAGGCACGCCCATGGCGTCTTTGGCGTGGTTGCTGATTCCGCTGTTCGCGGCGGTCGGCGCGGGCATATGGGGCAGCTGGGCGGCACGCGACCGCACACAAGGTGACATATCCGAGCTCGCCGGCTACGCGCGGTTCCGTGAAGCCATGGCCCACGCCGATCAGACCAGGCCCAAGACCGAGGCGCACTCCGGCTCCGACGCCGTCTGAGGCGCCCGTCCCCTCCAGGCCCGCTCCCCCTCCGTGAGATTCCGCTGAGAGTTTCGCGTGCGGCGCCCGTACGGACCGGCCCCGAGGGCCGCCCGCCAGGGCCGTCCCGTACTGTCGGATCCATGCCACGCCGCACTGCGACGATGCTCGCTTCCACCCTGGTGCTGTTCGCGCTGCTCTGCGCAGGGGTGTTCATGAAGGTCCCGTACTCCGAGATGAGCCCGGGACCGACCGTGAACACGCTCGGGGATTCGCACGGCGAGCCCGTCCTGCACATCTCGGGGCGCCAGACGTACCCGACCAGCGGGCACCTCAACATGACGACGGTCCGCGTCACGGGCGCCGACTACGACATGAGCCTGGTGGAGGCCGTGTACGGCTGGGTGGCCGGCGACAACATCGTCGTGCCGCACGAGAACCTCTACCCGAACGGCAAGACGGACGCGGAATCCACCCAGGAGAACGCCGAGGAGTTCAGCCAGTCGCAGCAGAGCGCCAAGGTGGCAGCCCTGAAGCAGCTCGGCATCCCGGTCACCGCCCGGGTGATCGTCTCCTCCGTCGTGAAGTCCAGCCCCTCCGAGGGCCGGCTGCACGCCGGTGACGTGATCAAGGCCGTGGACGGCAGCCCGGTCACCGCCCCCGAGGACGTCGCCAAGCTCGTCACCAAGCACAAGCCGGGCGAACCGGTCGAGTTCACCATCGTGCCCGCCGCCGAGGCGGCCGAGGCCGCGAAGGCGAACCGCGAGCCCGCCGGCACCTCCAAGATCACGATCACCGCGGGCAAGGCGGAGGGCGACGGCCACGCCATCGTCGGCATCCGGGCGGGTACCGACCACGCCTTCCCGTTCACGATCGACATCAAGCTCGCCGACGTCGGCGGCCCGAGCGCCGGCCTGATGTTCGCCCTCGGTATCGTCGACAAGCTCACCCCGGGCGACCTGACCGGCGGCAAGTTCGTCGCGGGCACCGGCACCATCGACGACACGGGCAAGGTCGGACCCATCGGCGGCATCCAGATGAAGACCATCGGCGCCCGCCAGGCCGGGGCGGAGTACTTCCTGACGCCCGCGGACAACTGCGCCGCCGCGGCCGCCCACGTGCCCGACGGGCTGACCCTGGTGAAGGTCTCCACCATCGAGGACGCCGCGAAGTCGCTGGAGAAGATCAGCAAGGGGGACCCGGCCGGGCTGCCGCAGTGCAGCACCAAGCCCTGACCGGTCCGTCCCCCCGCTGAAGCCCTAGGAGAAGGTCGCGGCCAGGGCTTCCGCGAGCCCGGGCACCAGGCCGCCGCCGGTGAGGACCTCGGTCGAGGAGTCCTTCTCGCGCAGCCGTACGGCCGACTCGCGCGAGCCGTCGCGCAGCACGGCCACGGTGAGGCGGACCTCCTGCCGCTCCGGGTGCCCGGCGACCCACTTCGCCAGCTGCTTGTCGTTCAGCCCCTCCGGTACGGAGGCCTCCGCGGACGGCGGCAGCATCAGCCGCTCCACGGTCAGCGCGCAGCCGACGACGGCGTCCGGCCAGGCGATGGTGCCCAGGAACTTGTCGAGGGGGGTCCCGGCCGGGACCTCGTCCTGCTCGATCGGGGTCAGGGAGGACTTGCCGGCGTCGTCCTGGTCGAGGCCGAGCTGGCTCGCGAGACGCGGCTCCTGCTTCTTGAGCCGGGCGGTGTCGACCAGCGCGAACAGCCGCGCGGGCTTGTCCCAGCCGAGGCCGGCCGCGTACTCGTCGATCTCGAGACAGGCGCGGGTCAGCGGGCTGGCCGCCATGGGGGTGCCGGGGGAAGGCGAAACGTTGGACATGGGCAACATCCTGCCTCCTTTCCGCCCCATACCGGGAACTGACCGGAGCCTCAGTAAGTTGCATGAATGGGCTCTACGATCGGGGGTCCCGTTCAATACCAGACTCAGCGACTTTCGAGGTGGCCACCTTGGCTTTCCAGATGCCGGACCGCGGCGGAGGCCCTTCCGGGCCACGGATGAGAGTCGGCCGCCCGTCCCGGCGAGCCCGCACTCTCCTTATGACCTTGGGCGTGCTGGCCGTCCTGGCCATGCTCTTCATCATGTTCGCGGGGTTCTGGACGGACTGGCTCTGGTTCCGCTCCGTCAAGTACTCCACGGTCTTCACCACCACCCTGTGGACCAAGATCGGCCTCTTCGCCGTCTTCGGTCTGCTGATGACCGGTGCCGTCGGGTTCAACATCTGGCTGGCGCACCGGCTGCGGCCGCCGCTCAGCGCGATGTCGATGGAGCAGCAGAGCCTCGACCGCTACCGGATGAGCATCGCCCCTTACAAGAAGTGGCTGCTGCTGGGCATCGCCGTGCTCGTCGGCCTGATCGCGGGCGCCTCGGCGGCCGGTCAGTGGAAGACCTGGCTCATGTACGTGAACGGGGTGGCCTTCGGAACGAAGGACCCCCAGTTCAACATGGACGTGTCCTTCTACACCTTCGACCTGCCCTGGTACCGCTTCCTGCTCGGCTTCGGCTTCGCCGCGGTCGTGCTGTCGGTGATCGCCGCGGCCGTCGTGCACTACCTGTACGGCGGACTGCGCGTGACCAGCCCGGGCGCCCGGGCCACCGCCGCCGCGACCGGGCACCTGTCGGTGCTGCTCGGCCTCTTCGTCTCGCTCAAGGCGCTCGCGTACTGGCTCGACCGGTACGGGCTCGCCGTGAAGTCGAGTGATTTCAAGGCCGCCGACAACTGGACGGGCCTGCGGTACGTCGACGCCAACGCCTACCTGCCGGCGAAGACGATCCTCGTCGCCATCGCCGCGATCTGCGCCGTGCTGTTCTTCGCGACGCTGTGGCGCCGCACCTGGCAGCTGCCGGTCATCGGCTTCGGCCTGATGGTGCTCTCCGCGATCCTGATCGGCGGGCTCTACCCGGCGATCGTGCAGAAGTTCCAGGTCCAGCCGAACGAGCAGGCCAAGGAATCCCCGTACGTCCAGAAGAACATCAAGGCCACGCGCGACGCCTACGGGGTCGCCGGGTCCGAGGTGTCGGACTATCCGGGCTCCCCGCAGACGGAGGACCGCAGCAAGCTGCGGCCGGTGGCCGACTCCACGGCCAGCATCCGGCTCCTCGACCCGAACATCGTGTCGCCCGCGTTCCAGCAGCTCCAGCAGGTCAAGGGCTACTACGCCTTCCCGTCCACGCTCGCCGTGGACCGGTACAGCGGCCAGGACACGGTCATCGGGCTGCGCGAGCTGAACATCGGCGGCATCCCGAAGAACAACTGGATCAACGACCACTTCAAGTACACGCACGGCTACGGCGTGGTCGCGGCCAAGGGCACCACCGTCGGTGACCAGGGCGCCCCCGACTTCACCCAGTCCGACCTGCCCTCCAAGGGGATGTTCGGCACGGACTTCGAGCAGCGCATCTACTACGGCGAGCAGACGAAGCAGTACTCGATCGTCGGCGGGCCGCAGAAGGAGCTCGACTACTCCGACGACAAGGGCGAGAAGGAGACGAGCTACAAGGGCGACTCCGGCGTCAACCTCGACAACCCGCTCAACCGCGCCGCGTACGCGCTCTCCTTCAGCGAGCCGCAGATCCTGTACTCGGGCGCCATCGGCGAGGGCTCGCGGATCCTCTACAACCGCACGCCCAAGCAGCGCGTCGAGGCCGTCGCGCCCTGGCTGACCATCGACGGTGCGCCCTACCCGGCCGTCATCGGCAAGCGGGTCGTCTGGATCGTCGACGCCTACACGACGACCAACGGCTACCCGTACGCCTCGCGCACCACGCTGGGCCAGAGCACCGCCGACTCGCTGACCAACAGCCAGCGCGCGGTGGTGGCCCAGGAGAACCAGGTCAACTACATCCGCAACTCGGTGAAGGCCACCGTCGACGCGTACGACGGCTCGGTCAACCTGTACCAGTGGGACACCGAGGACCCGGTCCTGAAGACCTGGATGAAGGCGTTCCCGGGCACGGTGAAGTCGAAGAGCGAGATCTCCAAGCCGCTCATGGACCACCTCCGCTACCCGCAGGACCTCTTCAAGGTCCAGCGCGAGCTGCTGACCCGGTACCACGTCACCGACCCGCAGACCTTCCTCAGCGGCAGTGAGGCATGGGCGGTCCCGGACGACCCGACGACCAAGGCCGGCACGGCGGTTCCGCCGTACTACCTGTCGATGAAGATGCCGGGCCAGAAGGAGAAGGACCAGGTCTTCTCGCTCACCACGACGTTCACGCCGAACGAGCGGCCCAACCTGAGTGCCTTCATGGCGGTCAACGCCGATCCCGGGACCCCGGACTACGGCAAGATCCGCATTCTCAAGATGCCGACCAGCAAGCCGCCGGACGGCCCCGGTCAGGTCCAGAGCAAGTTCCAGTCCGAACCGAAGATCGCCGAGTCGATCCGCCTGCTGCGCGGTGGTGACTCGGAGATCGAGTACGGCAACCTGCTCGCCGTGCCGCTCGACGGCGGAATGCTCTACGTGGAGCCGGTGTACGTCCGCAGCTCCGGTCTGAAGTACCCGCTGCTGCGCAAGGTGCTCGTGACCTACGGGGGCCAGACCGCCTTCGAGGACACCCTGGAGAAGGCGCTGAACGTGGTCTTCGGGGCCGAGGCCCCGACCACGCCGGTGCCGCCGGACCAGCCGCCGGGCGAGGGCACCGTCACGCCCCCGACCAGCCAGGACCCGACGGTCAAGGCGGCCCTCGCCGACGCGCAGAAGGCCATCGAGGACGCCGAGAAGGCCCGGCAGGCCGGCGACTGGGCGGCCTTCGGCAAGGCCCAGGACGAGATCAAGGCGGCACTGAAGCGGGCGATCGAGGCGGAGGCCAAGACCACGGCACCCGCACCCGCGCCGGGCGGCTGATGATCAATGGGTAATGGCTCCGTCCCGCGTCGTGATACTGTGGTTTCACCGACGCGGGGTGGAGCAGCTCGGTAGCTCGCTGGGCTCATAACCCAGAGGTCGCAGGTTCAAATCCTGTCCCCGCTACTGAAGATGAAGGCCCGGATCCAATGGGATCCGGGCCTTCGTCATGTCCGGAGCGGACACGCGGTAGCTGAGGCGGGTGAGTTGTCGGTGGAGCGTGTTTGACTTACCCCACTGTGGGCATGTCGACAAAACGCTGTAGTGACCTCACTGGCTGCGACATACCAGGTGTACGCGGGTAGCAGGTGATGCGACGATGGGATTTATGGGGGACAGGTCAACTCTGCTGGAGACAGGGCGGTTTGTGAGGGCGGAGGCCGAGTCGGGCGCAGAGGCCCAGGGGGCGGCTCCGGTCGCCGACGCGCAGACCGCACTGACCGATGCGGACTTCTTGGACAAGCACAGCACGGAGGAGATGTTCGCCGAGACCGACCCGGCGAGCGACGCCGAGCTGGAAGCCCGCCACCGGGTGGCCGCCGACAAGGGCGACCCCGGTGCCATGAGCGTGCTCGGCGCGCTGCTGCTGCGCCGCGGCGACCTGGACGGGGCCGAGCCGTACCTGCGCGGGGCCACCGGCGAAGGGGACCGCGCCGCCGCCAACAACCTCGGCGTGCTGCTGCACCAGCGGGGTTACCCCGAAGAGGCCGCCGACTGGTGGCGGGTCGCCGCCGTGGCCGGATCCGCGCCGGCCGCGCACGCCCTGGGCCGCCACTTCCGCGAGCGCGGGGACGAGCCCGCCGCCGAGTACTGGATGCGGCAGGCGGCGGAGTCCGGCCATGCGCTGGGCGCGTACGGGCTGGCCGACCTGCTGGAGCACCGCGGGGACAAGGGTGTCGAGCGGTGGTTCCGCGCTGCCGCGGAACAGGGCCACCGCGAAGCCGCGTACCGGCTGGCGAGGCACCTGCGCAAGGGCGACCCCGCCGAGGCCGAGCAGTGGTACCGGCAGGCCGCCGCCCGCGGCCACCGCCGTGCCGCGCTGCACCTGGGCGCGCTCCTGGAGGCGCGCGGGGAGCTCAAGGAGGCCGGGCGCTGGTACCTGACGTCCGCCAAGCAGGGGGAGGCGCGCGCCGCGTGCGCGCTCGGCTTCCTGCTGCGCGATGCCGGCGACGAGGACAGCGCGGCCACGTGGTGGCACCGGGCGGCGCAGGACGGCGACGGCAACGCGGCGAACGCGCTGGGCGCGCTGCACGCCGCCCGCGGCGAGACCCAGACCGCGGAGCGCTGGTACCGGACCGCCATGGACGCGGGCGATCAAAACGGGGCGTACAACCTTGCTTTGCTGTGCGTCGCACAGGAGCGGACCGCGCAGGCCGAGCAGTGGTACCGGCGGGCGGCCTACGCCGGGCACCGTGAGGCGGCCAACGCGCTGGCCATCATGCTGCTCCAGGTCGGGGACGCGGCGGGCGCCGAGCCGTGGTTCTCGAAGGCGGCGGAGGCGGGCAGCGTCGACGCCGCGTTCAACCTCGGGATCCTCTTCGCCAGCCGGGACGAGGACCGGACGGCGCTGAAGTGGTACGAGCGGGCCGCGTCCGCCGGCCACACCGACGCGGCGCTGCAGGTCGGGATCGCGCTGGTGCGGGACGGGGAGGAGCGGGCCGCCGAGCGACACCTGCGGTGCGCGGCGGGCGGTGGCAGCGCGGAGGCGGCGTTCCGCCTGGCCGCGCTGCTGGAGTCGCTGGCTCCGCCGCCGGAGCCGGTGGCGCTGGGCGAGCCGGTGGGCGGCGCGCCGCGCACCGAGAGCGAGGAGTGGTACGAGCGGGCCGCCGAGCTGGGGCACCGCCGGGCCCAGGTGCGGGTCGGCATGCTGGCCGCCGCGCGGGGTGACCTGGCGGTCGCCGCGCGGTGGTACCGGGAGGCCGCCGAGGCCGGGTCCCGCAACGGGGCGTTCAACCTGGGGCTGCTGCTGGCCCGTGAGGGGAGCGAGCCGGAGGCCGCCCTGTGGTGGACCCGGGCGGCGGTGGCGGGGCACGGGCGTGCCGCGCTGCGGCTGGGGCTGCTCGCGGCGCGGCACGGGGACCTTGCGGAGGGGCAGAAGTGGTGCGTTCGGGCCATGGAGCTCGGGCCGGCGGAGGTTTCGGAGCGGGCGGCTCGGCTGCGGGAGGCGTTGGCGGAGGAGCTCTCGGCGTGATCCCTGGCGGGGGCTCCGCCGAGGTCCGCGGGTGCGGCGCCGTTGCCGGGGGCGCTGCCCCCGGACCCCCGCGCCTCAAACGCCGGCGGGGCTGAGAGAGCGGGGCTCCGCCCCGGACCCCGCGCCTCAAACGCCGGCGGGGCTGGATTTGGCCCGGCGAGGCTGGGGTGTGTGTGGCGAGGCTGGGTTGTGAGGGTGCGGGTCAGCGGTAGAGCCATGGCGTGGAGCGGGCGTAGACGTGGCGGAAGGCCAGGGGCATCAGTAGGTCGTTGACGCGGCGCTGCATCGTGCCCGGGGTCTTCGAGTCGCGGTTCGTCGCCGCGGCGCGGGTCATGCGCGTCACGCGCGGGCGGCGCAGGCGGGTGTACTCGGTCAGGGCCGCGCGGACGCCCGGGACCGTCGACACGCACCGCGCCAGGGCCACCGCGTCCTCGATCGCCATCGACGCGCCCTGCCCGGCGCCCACCGGGTGGGCCGCGTCGCCGATCAGTACGGTGCGGTCGTCGTGCCAGACGGGCACCTCCGCCAGCCGGTGCATCGGCATCGGGCGGTCGACGCGGGTCGCCGCGCGGATCAGGGACAGTGGCAGTTCCTCCTTGCCGTACAGCCCGGCCAGCAGGCCCCGGGTGACCTCCTCCGAGGCCGGGGGCTCCGGTGCGGGCACCTGGGCCGACCACCAGACCGTGCCGTCGGCCGCAGGGACGCAGAGGAACGCCCCGCGGAGCCCGAAGACGAAGTGGTAGGTGCCGGGGGTGAGGTGCACGCCCTCGGAGACTCCCGACACGCTGTAGAGACCCGCGTACCGCACCTGTGGCGCCGCCGGGTCCAACGCGGAGCGGGTCGCGGACCAGATGCCGTCGGCCGCCACCACCAGGTCCGCGTCCAGGTCCGCAGGGTCCACCCGCCGCCCCGTCTCGATCCGGGCCCCCGCCCGGACCGCCTCGGCGCGCAGGACCTCCACCAGCCGCCCGCGCAGCAGTGTCGTGCTGTGCAGGCCGTCCGAGGCGCGCCGGCCGCGGGGCACCTCCCCGAGGAGCTTGCCCGAGGCGGATCACATCCGCTGCAGGGCGACCGGGAACCCGGCGGCCTGGACCTCGGCGAGGCAGCCGAGCGAGTCCAGCCCGCGCAGCCCGTTGACGGCGAGGCTGAAGAACGAGCCCACCTGCCCCGCCGGGTCCTCGTACGCCTCGTGGACCGTGACCTCCGCGCCGGTCGCCCGGCGCAGGGCGATCGCGCTCGCCGCTCCGGCGACGCCGCCCCCGATGACTGACACACGCATGTCCGACCCCTCTCCCTCAATGAATCGCTGTTCGCTGAATAACTGTTCACTGAATTTTGATTCGGTGAAACTGGGTTCAGTATGATGAGGGCGCGAAGACGGCGTCAAGCGGAAACGGGGATCGCGGTGGGAGTGCGCAAGGAGCGGGCGGCCGGCACGGAGGCGGCGCTCAAGGAGGCGGCGCGGGCTCTCTTCCTGGAGCGCGGGTTCGCGCAGACGAAGATCACCGACATCACGAAGGCCGCCGGACGCTCCACCGGGTCGTTCTACGAGCACTTCGCCGGCAAGGACGAGCTGCTGAACGCGCTGCTCGCGGACATGGGGGCCCAGGTGGACGAGGCGGTCGGCGCCGGCGGGCACCCCCGTGAACACGACCTCGCCGACCCGGCGCAGCTGCGGACCCATGTGGCGGCCACGTGGAACGTCTTCCGGGACCATCTGCCCGTGGTGGTCGCGCTCTTCCAGAGGTCCATGACCGAGCCGCCCGGTTCGGGGCAGGTCTGGGGGCGGCTCCTGGAGGACACCGCGCCGCTGCGCGAGCACCTCGCGTACATGCGCGAACAGGGCCGGGAACTGCCGGGGGAGCCCGAGCTGATCGCGGCCGCGATGGGGGCGATGATCTCGATGCTCGGGTACGCCGCCATGACCGGCGGGGCCGGGCTCGACGACGGCGAAGTGGTGGACACGCTGACCGCTCTGCTGCACCGCGGACTGGCCGGTTAACCGATTTGCATCTGCCGGGGGCCTTCACGTAACGTTGGGTTTACCGACGCGGGGTGGAGCAGCTCGGTAGCTCGCTGGGCTCATAACCCAGAGGTCGCAGGTTCAAATCCTGTCCCCGCTACTGAAGCCTCAGGGCCCGGATCCCATGGATCCGGGCCCTGAGTCGTTTCCGGTTGCCAAGAGGTGAAGAGAAGGCTTCAAGAAGCAAGGGCCCGGATCCCATGGATCCGGGCCCTTCTCGTGTTCCGGGTCAGGCGCCCGCGCAGCTCGGGCAGACGCCGCGGTAGGTCACCTCGACCGCCGAGACGACGAAGCCGAAGCGCTCCGTGTCCGGCAGGTCGGCCAGCGGGTTGCCCGCCGGGTGGACGTCGCGGATCGCGCCGCACTGGGCGCAGACCAGGTGCTGGTGGGGCCGGTGGGCGTTCGGGTCGTACCGCTTGGCGCGGCGGTCCGTGGAGACTTCCAGGACCTCGCCGAGGGTGACGAGCTCGCCCAGCGTGTTGTAGACGGTCGCGCGGGAGATTTCGGGCAATTTGGCCACGGCGCGCGCGTGCACCTCATCGGCCGTCAGGTGCACGTGGTCACCGTCGAGCACCTCGGCCACGACGCGCCGCTGTGCCGTCATGCGCCAGCCGCGTCCGCGAAGTCGATCCAGCAGGTCACTCATGGGCACCAGCCTAACAGTGGGGATCCGGTGTAACTCCCGAACCGGTGTGGACTTGGATGCTTGCTTGACTTAGACAAAGTCCATCGTAGGATCGGTTACGGCAAACGCCAAGGACAGGACATGCAGGAATGACGCAGGAGGCGCACGTGACGCAGGGACCGCTCACCACGGAGGCAGGGGCGCCGGTCGCCGACAACCAGAACAGCGAGACCGCCGGCGTCGGAGGTCCCGTCCTGGTCCAGGACCAGCTCCTGCTGGAGAAGCTCGCGCACTTCAACCGCGAGCGCATCCCGGAGCGCGTGGTGCACGCCCGCGGCGCCGGTGCGTACGGCACCTTCACCCTGACCCGTGACGTCTCGCAGTGGACGCGCGCCAAGTTCCTGTCCGAGGTCGGCAAGGAGACCGAGACCTTCCTGCGCTTCTCCACCGTCGCGGGCAACCTCGGCAGCGCCGACGCCGTGCGCGACCCCCGCGGCTGGGCGCTGAAGTTCTACACCGAAGAGGGCAACTACGACCTCGTCGGCAACAACACCCCGGTGTTCTTCATCAAGGACGCCATCAAGTTCCCCGACTTCATCCACACCCAGAAGCGCGACCCGTACACGGGCTCGCAGGAGGCGGACAACGTCTGGGACTTCTGGGGTCTGTCGCCCGAGTCGACCCACCAGGTGACCTGGCTGTTCGGCGACCGCGGCATCCCGGCGTCCTACCGCCACATGAACGGCTACGGCTCGCACACGTTCCAGTGGAACAACGAGGCCGGCGAGGTCTTCTGGGTCAAGTACCACTTCAAGACCGACCAGGGCATCAAGAACCTCACCCAGGCCGAGGCCAACCGGCTCGCCGGCGAGGACCCCGACTCGCACCAGCGCGACCTGCGCGAGTCCATCGAGCGCGGCGACTTCCCGTCCTGGACCGTCCAGGTCCAGATCATGCCGGCGGCCGAGGCGGCCGAGTACCGCTTCAACCCGTTCGACCTCACCAAGGTGTGGCCGCACGAGGACTACCCGCCGATCGAGATCGGCAAGCTGGAGCTCAACCGCAACCCGGAGAACGTCTTCGCCGAGGTCGAGCAGTCGATCTTCTCCCCGGCGCACTTCGTCCCCGGCATCGGCCCCTCCCCGGACAAGATGCTCCAGGGCCGCCTCTTCGGCTACGGCGACGCCCACCGCTACCGCGTCGGCATCAACGCCGACCACCTGCCGGTGAACCGCCCGCACGCCACCGAGGCGCGCACCCACTCCCGCGACGGCCACCTGTACGACGGCCGCCACAAGGGCGCGAAGAACTACGAGCCGAACAGCTTCGGCGGGCCGCACCAGACGGACCGTCCGCTGTGGCAGCCCGTCGCGCTGACCGGCGGCACGGGCAACCACGCCGCCGCCGTGCACCGCGAGGACAACGACTTCGTCCAGGCCGGCAACCTCTACCGCCTCTACTCGGAGGACGAGAAGGCCCGTCTGGTCGAGAACCTGTCCGGCTTCATCGCCAAGGTCTCCCGTGACGACATCGTCGAGCGCGCGATCAACAACTTCCGCCAGGCGGACGGTGACTTCGGCAAGCGGCTCGAAGCCGCGGTCCAGGCCCTCCGCGGCTGATCCCCTCTGTGCGGCTGAACCGCCGCCGCTCTCGCGGAGGCGGTTGCCCGCCGTAGGGGCATCCGATTGACGGTCGCTCGCCGAATGAGGAGGGCCGGATTCCCGTCCAGGGGGTCCGGCCCTCCTCGCTGTTCAGCCGGCCAGCTGGGCCGTGCGCCGCCGGCCCGGTACCCAGCAGCGGATCACGTCGCGCACGGACACGATGCCCACCGGCCCGCCGTGCTCCAGCACGATCAGGTGCCGGAAGCCGCCGTGGACCATCGCCTCGGCGGCTTCCTGCACGGTGGCGTCGGGGGTACAGAACACGACGTTGTTGGTGGTGTGCGCGCCCACGGACTCCCGGTCGGGATCGTGGCCCGCGCCGATCGAGTTGAGGATGTCACGCTCGGTCAGGATGCCGATTCCGCTGTGCTCGGGGTCGAGGACGACGGCCGCGCCGACGCGCCGGCCGGACATCAGGCAGGCCGCCTGCCGGAGGGTGTGTGCGGGTCCGAGGGTGAGGATCACGGTGCTCATTGCGTCACGGACGAGCATGAAGAGAGCCACCTCCTGGGGTGAGCCCCCCGCTTGGGTGGGTGTACTCGTGAAGTCGCCACTAGAGAAACGCTTCACAAGCGCACAAGCGTGGGGAGTTTTAGATTCCCACGGATACGGGGGGCCAACAAGGAGGCGCGTAGGGAGCGCGTTCGGCGCGCGAGGGCGTCAGGCGCGCGGGCGCAGCAGGCCGAGCATCTCCTCGTGGAGCAGTCCGTTCGACGCCGCCGCGTTCCCGCCGTGCACGCCGTCCACCCCGTCCAGGCTGGTGAAGCGGCCGCCCGCCTCCTGGACCACCACCGCGATGGCGGCCATGTCCCACAGGTTCAACTCCGGCTCGGCGCACAGGTCCAGCGAGCCCTCCGCGACCATCATGTACGGCCAGAAGTCGCCGTAGCCGCGGGTGCGCCAGCAGGCGCGGGTCAGGTCCAGGAACCCGGGGAGCCGGCCCTGCTCCTCCCAGCCGCTCAGCGAGGAGTACGCGAACGAGGCGTCGCCCAGCCCGCCCACCTTCGACACGCCGATCGCGGTGGTCTCGCCGAGCGCCCCGCCCGCGTACGCGCCCGCGCCCTGCGCCGCCCACCAGCGCCGGCCCAGCGCCGGCGCGGACACCACGCCGACCACCGGGCGGAAGACGCCGTCGGCGCCCTCGGCCATCAGGGAGATCAGGGTCGCCCAGACGGGGACCCCGCGCACGTAGTTCTTCGTACCGTCGATCGGGTCCACGACCCAGCGGCGCGGGCCGCTGCCCTGCAGGCCGTACTCCTCGCCCAGGACCGCGTCGTCGGGCCGCGCGGCCGCGATCCCGGCCCGGATGATCTCCTCGGCGGCCTGGTCCGCCTCGCTCACCGGGGTCATGTCCGGCTTCGTCTCGACCTTCAGGTCGAGGGCGCGGAACCGCTCCATCGTGGCGGCGTCCGCCGCGTCGGCGAGCTCAAGGGCAAGGCGCAGGTCATCGTCATACTCGGGCATGTCCGAACAGTATCGAGACTCCCGGACCCCGACCAATGAGGTCCACAGTGCGGCCGGACGTGCCCCTTGACAGGGGAGGCGCCCTTGACAGGATCTGTCGCCCCGTCAACTCTGGCCGGAGAGCCGAGCGGGGAGGCGAAGATGCCGGCAGCCCGGGATTCCTTGCTGGAGGCGGCGGGAGCGGCCCTCTCGGCCCGCCCCTGGCCGTCCGTGCGGATGGTCGACGTGGCCGCCGCCGCCGGGGTCTCCCGGCAGACCCTCTACAACGAGTTCGGCGGCAAGGCGGGCCTGGGCCGCGCCCTGGTCCGGCGCGAGGCCGACCGCTACCTCGACGGGGTGGACCGGGCCCTGTCCACCCCGGCCCAGGCCGCCGAGCGGCTCGCCGCGGTCGCGGAGTGGACCGTACGGGCGGCCCGCGCGCATCCCCTCGTACGGGCCCTGCTCACCGGCAGCTGGGACGCGGGGCTGCCGGCCGCGGGCCGGCGGGCGCCGGGGCCCGGTGAGCTGGCCCGCGCCGTCCGCGACCGGGCGGCCGCCGCGCTCGCGCCGGGGGAGGGCCCGCAGCGGTGCGAACTCGCCGTCCGCCTCGCCCTCTCCTACGTGATCGCCCCGGGGGAGGAGCCGGGGCCGGGCGAGCTGCGCAGGCTCCTCAGTGCGCCGAACCGGACAGCTGGAGCCCGATGACCCCCAGGATGACCAGGGAGATCGAGACGAGCTTGAGGGTGGAGACCAGGTCGCCGAGGAAGACCATGCCGTAGATCGCCGTCCCGGCCGCACCGATGCCCGTCCACACCGCGTACGCCGGGCCGACGTCGAGCTTCTTGAGCGCCAGCGTCAGCAGACCGAAGCTGCCGAGCGCGAAGCACGCGAAGGCGACGGTCGGCCACAGCCGGGTGAATCCGTGGGAGAGCTTGAGGCAGACCGCGAAACCGGTCTCCAGGAGTCCCGCGACCACGACCAGCAGCCACGCCATGTCGAATGCCTCCCCGCGTCACGTGACGTCACGTCACTTGGTGCGATTATGCATTTATCCAGACAGGGCCACCGACAAACGCGGCCGGGCCCCGCAGAACGATCAGTCGCCTTCGCGCCGTTCCCGCGTCTCCAGCAGCCGTCGCAGCGAATACAGCCGCGCCGGGTCGGCGTGGCCGTCCTCCACCCACTTGTCGAGCGCGCAGTCCGGCTCGTCGTGGCTGCACGCGCGCGGGCACTCCTCCGTACCCGGCACCAGGTCCGGGAAGGCCAGGATCACCCGGGACGGGTCCACGTGGTGCAGGCCGAAGGAGCGCACGCCCGGGGTGTCGATGACCCAGCCCTCCATCCCCGGCAGGGGCAGGGCCAGCGCCGAGGTGGTGGTGTGCCGTCCGCGTCCGGTGACCGCGTTGACCACACCGGTCGCCCGCTTGCGGTCCGGCGCCACCAGGGAGTTGACCAGGGTGGTCTTGCCGACGCCCGAGTGCCCGACGAAGGCGGTGATCCGGCCCTCCAGGCGCTCGCGCACCTTGGCGGCCGCGTCGCCCGTGGCGAGCTCCTCGCGATTGGTCACCACGTAGTTCACGCCGAGCGTCGAGTAGATCTCCAGGATCTTGTCCGCGGAGGTCAGGTCGGACTTCGTGAGCACCAGCAGCGGCTCCAGCCCGGCGTCGTACGCCGCCACCAGGCAGCGGTCGATCATCCGGGGCCGCGGCTCCGGGTCGGCCAGGGCCGTGACGATGGCCAGCTGGTCCGCGTTGGCGACGACCACCCGCTCGTACGGGTCGTCGTCGTCGGCGGTGCGCCGCAGGACGGACTTGCGCTCCTCGATCCGCACGATCCGCGCCAGGGTGTCCTTCTTGCCGGACAGGTCGCCGACGATCCAGACCCGGTCGCCGACCACCGCCGCCTTGCGGCCCAGTTCCCTGGACTTCATCGCGTGGACCGTGCGGTTCTCGATCAGGCAGGTCAGCCTGCCGCGGTCGACCGTCAGGACGAAGCCCTCCGAGGCGTCCTCGTGCTTGGGCCGGATGCTCGTGCGTGGCCGGTTGCCCTTGGGGTTCGGGCGCTGGCGGATGTCGTCCTCGTCGGTGTGCTTGCCGTACCTGCGCATGACGTGCCCTACGCTCCCGCACCCGCTCCGGGCGTCCCGGAGCCACCGGCGTCCCCGGCGAGCATGTCCGTCCACATCTGCGGGAAGTCCGGCAGGGTCTTCGCGGTCGTCGCCACGTTCTCGATCTGCACGCCCTCCACCGCCAGGCCGATCACCGCGCCCGCGGTGGCCATCCGGTGGTCGTCGTACGTGTGGAACACGCCGCCGTGCATCCGGCGCGGCCGGATGCGCAGGCCGTCCTCGGTCTCGGTGACGTCGCCGCCGAGCGCGTTGATCTCCTTGGTCAGCGCGGCCAGCCGGTCCGTCTCGTGCAGCCGCAGGTGCGCGACACCGCGCAGCACCGACTCCGAGTCGGCCAGCGCGGCCACCGCCGCGATGCCCGGGGTGAGCTCGCCGACCTCGCCCAGGTCCACGTCGATGCCGTGGATCTTGCCGGTGCCGGTGAAGACCAGGCCCGCGTCGGTCAGCTCGCAGGAGCCGCCCATCTCGGTGAAGATCCGGCGCAGCGCGTCACCGGGCTGCGTGGTGCGGCGCGGCCAGTCGGGGATGGTGACCGTGCCGCCGGTGATCAGGGCCGCGGCCAGGAACGGCTGGGCGTTGGAGAGGTCCGGCTCCACGACCATGTCGCGGCCCAGCAGGGCACCGGGGGAGACCCGCCACACGTTCTTCTCGCCGCCGGCCTCGGGGGTGTCGACCTGGGCGCCCGCCGCGCGCAGCATCTCCACCGTCATCCGGATGTGCGGCATCGACGGCAGGTTGGTGCCGACGTGCCGGACCTCGACGCCCTGGTTGAAGCGCGGGGCGGAGAGCAGCAGCGCGGAGACGAACTGCGAGGAGTTGGTCGCGTCGATCTCGACCGTGCCGCCCTCCAGGGCCCCGCCGCCCTGGACGGTCAGGGGCAGCGCGCCCCGGCCGTCGTCGTCGATCCGGGCGCCGAGCGTGCGCAGGGCGCTGATGACCTGGCCGAGCGGGCGCTCGTAGGAGCGCGGGTCGCCGTCGAAGCGGATGTCCCCGTCGGCGAGGGTGGCGACGGGCGGCAGGAAGCGCATGACCGTGCCGGCGTTGCCGACGTCCACGGTCGTCGGTCCGTGCAGGGCCGCCGGGATGATCCGCCAGGCCTCGCCGCTCTCGCCGTCGCCGGCGGAGCTGGACGAGACGGTCTCCTCGATGCCGACGCCCATCGCGCGCAGCGCGTCGGACATCAGCTGGGAGTCGCGCGAGCGCAGCGGCCGGCGCACCCAGCCGGGCTCGGCGGCGAGCGCGGCGAGGACGAGGGCCCGGTTGGTGACCGATTTGGACCCCGGCACCGTGACGGTGGCGTGGACGGTCCCATCGGCGAGAGGTGCGGGCCAGAGGGCAGGGAGCGCGGGGGTCTCGGTCATGGCCCCCACTTTAGTGGCTTCGCCCGGACGCAGATCTTGATCGCTGTCCGGTCTCAGAGGGTGGTCAGAGGCCGAGCAGCCAGCGGCCGCCGCCGACCAGCGAGCACAGCGCGACGACGTGGAAGAAGAGCAGCCACACGACGGGGTGCAAGTGAGTGAGCCGGCCCAGCTGGTCGGCGTCGGAATCCGGTGCTCCGCCGTTCCTGCGCTTGGCCCCCAGCTCGAAGACCGGCCGGACACCGCCGAGCACCAGGAACCACACCACCAGGTACGCGAAGGCGGCCTGCACCTCGGCCGGGGCCAGCCAGGACACCAGCAGGAAGGTCCCGCCGGTCAGCACCACGGTCAGCGCCCCGTAGGCGTTCCGGATCATCACCAGCATCACGACCAGCAGGGCGGTGGCCGCCCACAGGAGCAGCGTGATCCGGTGCGCGGACAGCAGCGCCGCCCCGCCGAGCCCGAGCAGCGAGGGGGCCGTGTACCCGCCGGCGGCGGTCAGGATCATCCCGAGCCCGGTCGGCTTGCCGCGGCTGACGGTGACCCCGCTCGTGTCGGAGTGCAGCCGTATCCCGCTCAGCCGCCGCCCGGTCAGCAGCGCCAGCAGGCCGTGCCCGCCCTCGTGCGCGATGGTGATGGCGTTGCGCGACAGCCGCCACAGCGGGCGGGGTCCCACGGCGGCCAGCGCGACCACGCCGGTCACGATCACCAGCCACAGGTCGGGCGCGGTCTGTATGCCCGTGAGCCGGTCCCACAGGCCGGCCGTCGTGCTGCTGTCCATGAGTGGCGGACTCCTTGCGGTGGTGTTCCGGGGGCACCTCCCAGCGGTGGCTGGGGGGCGACATGGCAGTGTGACAGCCATGTGCGGACGGTATGCGGCGAGTCGTGGGCCCGAGGACCTCGTGGAGGCCTTCGGCATCGAGAAGTGGGAGCCGGAGGAGACCCTGGCCCCCGACTGGAACGTGGCGCCGACGAAGGAGGTCCACGTCGTCCTCGACCGTCCTCTGAAGGACGCTTCGCACTCCCGTCCGGTTCGCCAGCTGCGCACCCTGAAATGGGGCCTGGTCCCCTCCTGGGCCAAGGACCCCGACGGCGCCGCCCGGATGATCAACGCCCGGTCCGAGACCCTGCACGAGAAGCCGTCCTTCCGCCGCCCCTTCGCGCAGCGCCGCTGCATCGTCCCCGCCGACGGCTACTACGAGTGGGTCACCGCCCACGACGAGCGGCAGCTGGAGGTGGAGGGGAAGAAGAAGCGGGCCCGCAAGCAGCCCTACTTCGTACAGCCCTCCGACGGCTCCGTCTTCGCCATGGCCGGGATATACGAGTTCTGGCGCGACCGGACCCTGCCCGACGAGCACCCGCTCGCCTGGTGGGTCACCTGCTCCGTGATCACCACCGAGGCCGAGACCGGACCGCTGGGCGTGGCCCCGGCCGAGGGGCCGCGCTCGCTCGCCGAGATCCACCCGCGGATGCCGCTGATGCTGACCCCGGACCGCTGGGACGCCTGGCTGGATCCCGCGAACACCGACACCGAGGGCTCGCTGCGGGAGCTGCTGGCGCCGCCTCCGGGCGGGCTGATGCGGGCCTACCCGGTGTCCACCGCCGTGAGCAACGTGCGCAACAACGGGCCGGAGCTGCTGGCGGAGCTGGTCGCGCCAGAAGAGGGCACGCTGTTCTGACCCGTGCAGGATGGGGCGCATGAGCACCCGTACCCAGAGTGTCGACACCCCGGCGGGCGAGGCCCGCATCACCTGGCACACCGCCCCCGGGGCGAAGCTCGTCCTCGCCGTGAGCCACGGCGCCGGCGGCGGCATCGAGGCCCGCGACCTCCAGGCGCTGGCCGCCGCCCTGCCCGCCCGCGGGATCACCGTGGCGCTGGTCGAACAGCCCTGGCGGGTCGCCGGCAAGAAGGTCGCCGCCGCGCCCAAGGTGCTGGACGAGGGCTGGCGGGGACTGTGGCCGGCGCTCGCGAAGCCCGGACTGCCGGTGGTCGCCGGCGGGCGCAGCGCCGGGGCCCGGGTGGCCTGCCGGACCGCCGCGGAGCTGGGCGCCGCCGGAGTGCTGGCCCTCGCGTTCCCGCTGCACCCGCCGGGCCGGCCGGAGAAGTCCCGCGCCGGGGAGCTCACCGGGGCGGGCCGGCCCACCCTCGTGGTCCAGGGCGGCCGCGACCCCTTCGGGCGCCCCGAGGAGTTCCCGCCGCCGGGCGCGCAGGACCCGTACGAGCTCGTGGAGGTGGCTCACGGAGATCACGGCTTCGCGGTGCCGAAGAAGGCGGACACCACCCAGGAGGAGGCCCTGCGGACGATCACCGACGCGGTGGGGGAGTGGCTCGCCCGGCTCGCCGCGTGAGCGCGTCCGGCCACGTCCAGGCGAACGGCGGCGCACCCGCGCGGATGTGACCCGGATCACATCCGGGGACCGGTGGCCCGGCGAGGGCCGGAAACCCGCGGTGCGCCCGGGAATGCGCCGCCCGACCCTTCTGTTGTCTCGGATGTCGGTACGTACGGGAACTCGTCGGAGGAGAGGGAGCGCATGACCCAGGTCATCAGCCAGAACCGTCCGCAGGCCGCTGACCTGGACTGGACGGTGCTTCCGGGGCCCAAGCGCAGCACGCTTCGGGCGGCGGAGGGCCGGGAAGGTCGACTATTCTCCGATTCGAGCGGATCCGCTTTCGGAGCCGCCACGCTGTCGGAGGAGGTGGGTCCTGTCGCTGGGACCGACGAAGGCCACGCGGAGGAGACGACCCCGGAGCGCAACGCGCGCTTCGAGCGGGACGCCCTCGGCTACCTCGACCAGATGTATTCGGCCGCGCTGCGCATGACGCGCAACCCGGCTGACGCCGAGGACCTGGTCCAGGAGACGTACGCGAAGGCATACGCGTCCTTCCACCAGTTCCGCGAGGGCACCAACCTGAAGGCGTGGTTGTACCGCATTCTGACCAACACGTTCATCAACTCCTACCGCAAGAAGCAGCGCGAGCCCCAGCGCAGCGCCGCGGAGGAGATCGAGGACTGGCAGCTGGCGCGGGCCGAGTCGCACATGTCGACCGGACTGCGTTCCGCCGAGTCGCAGGCGCTGGACCACCTGCCCGACTCGGACGTGAAGGAAGCCCTGCAGGCCATTCCGGAGGAGTTCCGCATCGCGGTCTACCTTGCCGACGTAGAGGGCTTTGCGTACAAGGAGATCGCGGACATCATGGGTACACCCATCGGTACGGTCATGTCGCGACTGCACCGTGGCCGCCGTCAACTCCGCGGAATGCTGGAGGACTACGCCCGTGAGCGCGGGCTGGTTCCCGCGGGCGCGGGAGAGTCGAACGACCGGAAAGGCTCGGACTCATGAGTTGCGGAGAGCCGCACGAGACAGAGTGCTCTGAGGTCCTGGACCACCTGTACGAATTCCTCGACCATGAGATGCCCGACAGCGACTGCACGAAGTTCGAGACCCACTTCGGCGAGTGCAATCCCTGTCTGGAGAAGTACGGCCTGGAGAAGGCCGTGAAGAAGCTGGTCAAGCGCTGCTGCGGATCGGACGACGTGCCGACCGACCTGCGGTCGAAGGTCATGGGCCGGATCGAGCTGATCCGGTCCGGTCAGGCGGTGCCCGACCACGACGTCACCGCGGACAATCCCGCTCCCGGCTGACCGGGCCGGGCGAGGCATTGAACACACGCCCCCGGAAGGGCACTTCGTTCACCCGAATGTGCTAATCCGGGGGCGTCCGCATGGCGTAAAGCGAAAATGTGGCCCACCTCGCTCGGGGCCCCACTTATTCTCCCCCTTCGGTGCTGGTTCGATTCGGTACCCGGCTTCCACGGCCCAGGGGAGGAGAGCGCCATGCGGGAACTACCGCCGGGGGCGCGCGGATACATCCTGTGCGCCGTCCTCGCGGCACTCGCGTGCATCGCCCCGGCCCTCACCGATTCCGGTACGCCCTGGGAGGCCGCGGCCCTGCTCGCCGCGCTCTACCTCGGCTGCGAACTCGTCAAGATCTGCCCGCTGCCGGCCGGCCGGGTGCCCGAGGGCATCGGCTCCTTCTTCCCCGTGGTGCTCGCCGCCGTCTTCCTGCTGCCGCCCGCCGCCGCCGCGCTCGTGGCGCTGCCCGGGGGCTTCGCGGGGACCGTGGTCCAGCGGCCCGCCCGGGTGCGCCGGGTGTGGCACGGTGCACAGCAGTCCATAGCCGCCTGGGCCGCGGGCCGGACGTTCGGGCTGCTGCACGGCCCGGCCGCCCTCGGCGGAGGGCGCTCCGGCGGGTCCGGGCCTCCCGGGTGGGTGGCCGACTTCCCCTACGTGCTGCTTCCCGCGACGGCCGCGGCCGTCGCCTTCTGCCTGGTGCTCACCGCCCTCGACGGGGGCATCCTGGCCGCCGCCGAACGCCGGCCGGCCGCCACCGCCTGGCGCGGACAGCTCACCGGCTCCCTCGCCCCGCACTGCGTCCACGGCCTCGCCGGCCTGATGATGGCCGTCATGTGGCGCAGCCCGTACGGGCTCCCGGCCGCACTCCTCGTCCTGCTGCCGATGTACATCTCCTGCTGGGTCTTCGCCCAGTACCACCGCGAGCACGCCGCCCACCAGGCCACCATCCGCGCCCTCGTCCAGGCCGTCGACATCAAGGACCGCTACACGCGTGGCCACAGCGAACGGGTCGGCCAGGCCTCCGCGATGATCGCCCGCGAGCTGGGCATGGCCGAGGACCGGATGGAAGTGGTGCGGATCGCCGGGATCCTGCACGACGTCGGCAAGCTCGGCGTCCCCACCCGGCTGCTGCGCAAGGACGGGCCGCTCACGCCCGAGGAGCGCCGGATCATCGAGCTGCACCCCGAGTACGGGCACGAGATGGTGCGCGGCATCGGCTTCCTGGGAGAGGCCCGGTCCGCGATCCTGCACCACCACGAGCGGGTCGACGGCTCCGGCTACCCGTACGGGCTGACCGGCGAGCAGATCCCGGTCCTGGCCCGGGTGGTGGCGGTGGCCGACGCCTTCGACGCGATGACCTCGACCCGCTCCTACAGCCGGGCCCGGCCGGTGCCGACGGCGCTCGCCGAGCTGGAGCGGTGCGCGGGTGCCCAGTTCGACCCGGCGATGGTACGGGCCCTGACGGGCGCCATCGGGCGGCACGGCTGGCATCCGGTGGTCACCTCGGACGAGGACCTCCAAGTGATCAGCGGCTCCGCTCCCGCCGGGGTCGCAGAGACCGGGCGGCCGGCGCCGTCGGCCCTGGCGGGACTGCCGGCGCAGGGCCCCGGTCCGGCAGGCGAGACCGGCAGGCCCCTGCGCGACGCGGGCGACGCGGGCGGTGCCGGGGCGGGCGGATGAGGGCAGCGGCCGTGTGGACGGTGCGGGGAGCCGCGGCCGTGCTCACCGTCCTCGGCCTCGGCCACACCCTGTGGAACGGTGTCGTCGAGCCCGGCGCCGCCCTGGCCTTCGGCACCCTGATCGCCGTCGGGGAGCTCGCCCGACGGGACCACCGGGGCCCCGTCGACCGCCACCCCGCGCCGCTCGGCTCCGCCGGGGCCCTCGCCTACGCCCTGCTCGGCCAGAACGCCGGGCAGCCCACCCACCACGGGGTGCTCCAGGCCGTCGCGGTCGTCGTCGCGGCCGCCCTCGCCGGGATCGTGCCGCACGTCGCCCGCGGCCCGGCCGTCGACCACCTGTCCCGCCGGGTGCTCACCGTCGCCTTCGCCGCCGCCTGTTTCCAGCCGCTGTACAACTCCGGCCGGCTGGAGGAGCGGGTGGGCCAGGGCCCGTACCTCGTCCTCTTCCTGCTCTGCCTCCTCGGCCTCACCGCCCTGTGCGACGCCGTGCTCGCCGCCGCGCAGGCCGGGGCCCGCACGGGCTGGCCGTACGGGCCCCTGCTGCGCGACGAGCTGCGCGCCCAGCTCGGCATCGGCTCGGCGATCTGCGCCACCGGGGTCGTGATGGCGCTCGGCGCGGCCGTCGCGGGCCTGTGGGCCCTACCCGTCTTCAGCGTGCCCCTGCTGCTGACCCAGCTGTCCTTCCACCGGATCACCGCGATCCGCACCACCTACCGCCAGACGATCACCTCCCTGGCCCGCGCCACCGAGATCGCCGGCTACACCCGGCAGGGCCACTCGCGCCGGGTGGCGGCCCTGAGCTGCGCCGTAGGGCGGGAGCTGGGCCTGTCGGAGCGGGAGCTCACGGTGCTGGAGTACGCCGCCCTGATGCACGACATCGGGCAGCTCTCCCTCGTCGACCCGGTCCCGGACGGGGCCACCGCCGAACTGCCCGCCGCCGAGGCCCGCCGGATCGCCGGGCTGGGCGGGGAGGTGGCCCGGCAGACCGGGGTGCCCGCCGAGGTCGCCGTGGTGGTGGAGCGGCAGGCGGATCCGTATCGCCGGCAGCCCGCGCTGTCCCGCATCGTGCGTACGGTGAATGCGTACGACGACCTGGTCGGGGGAAGCCGTCACCCGGGCGGCTCACTGGCCGCCCTGGAACAGCTCCGGCTGGGGACGGGGCACGACTACCAGCCGGAGGTCGTGGAGTGCCTGGCAAGGGTTCTGGCCAGGGGCGGACGTGACAGAGTTGTTCCCGTCCCACCTGGGTAACCCATGGGTAATGAGCGGCCGTCCGAGCGGGCATGGTTGGATGCCAGTAAGAGGGACCGTGAGAGTGTCCGCAAGGCTGCACCGTAGGACCGGCAGGCGGGAATCGTGAGGATCTTCGGGAAGGTACGGCATCGGCCCTCCGCCTCGTGGCGGCAGGCCACCGACCGCGCGTTCACGCTGATCGGCGACGGGCGGTACGAGGACGCGGGCGCGCTCCTGACCAGAGCCGCGGACCTGGAGCCCTGGCTGTCCGAGTCCTGGTTCAATCTGGCGCTGCTGCACAAGTTCCGGCACGACTGGGAGCAGGCGCGGGCCGCCGGGCTGCGCGCGGTGGCCCTGCTGGACCGCGAGACGGGCGCCCCGGACTGGTGGAACGTGGGGATCGCCGCGACCGCCCTGCAGGACTGGCCGCTGGCCCGGCGGGCCTGGCAGGCGTACGGGCTGAAGGTGCCCGGAGACCCCCACGGCGCGGGCCCGGGCGGGAAGAACAGCGGCGAACCGGTCGGCATGGAGCTCGGCAGCGCCGCCGTGCGGCTCTCGCCGGAGGGCGAGGCCGAGGTGGTCTGGGGCCGCCGGCTGGACCCGGCCCGGCTGGAGGTCCTGTCGATCCCGCTGCCCTCCTCGGGGCGGCGCTGGGGCGAGGTCGTCCTGCACGACGGGGTTCCGCACGGCGAGCGGGTGACCGCGGCCGGCCCCTCCTATCCCGTGTTCGACGAGATCGAGCTGTGGGCGCCCTCCCCGGTCCCGACCTGGGTGGTGCTGCTGGAGGCGGCCACCGAGGCCGACCGCGACGCGCTGGAGCAGCTGGCCTCGGACGCGGGCTTCGCCGCCGAGGACTGGTCCTCGTCGGTGCGGCTGCTGTGCCGGACCTGCTCGGAGAGCGAGATGCCGAGCGACGAGGGCGACGGCGAGCACCTCGATCCGCACGACCACAGCGAGCCGGGGCATCCCGGACCGCTGGGGCACCGTACGGCCGGCTCCGGCTCCCTGTGGGTGCCCGAGCGCGAATGCGGCATCGCGGCGCCGGCCGGTCTGGTGCGCGGACTGCTCGACGGATGGGTCGCGGACAGCCCGGGCACCCGGGAGTGGCGGGATCTCGAAGAAGTCTGCTGAGTCGGGCCGTAGGCTGTACGGGCACATCGGTGGCCACCACGACCATCGGTGACCGGGACTTACGGAAGGCGTACGGCGGACATGGCGCAGCAGGAGAACGAGGTTGTCGAGGTCGTGAACGACGGGTACGTCGTGGACACGGAGGACTGTGCGGAGCGCGAGCTCGCCCACCGTGAGCGCGGTACGGCCCGCCCGATCACCGTCGTCGGCAACCCGGTCCTGCACCGGGAGTGCAAGGACGTCACCGAGTTCGGCGACGAGCTGGCGCAGCTGATCGACGACATGTTCGCCAGCCAGAAGGCCGCCGAGGGCGTGGGTCTGGCCGCGAACCAGATCGGCGTGGACGCCAAGGTCTTCGTCTACGACTGCCCGGACGACGACGGCAACCGCCACACCGGCGTCGTGGTCAACCCGAAGCTGGTCGAGCTGCCGGCCGGCGCGCGGGTGCTGGACGACTCGAACGAGGGCTGCCTGTCGGTCCCGACGGCGTACGCCTCGCTGGCCCGCCCGGACTACGCCGAGGTCGAGGGCCAGGACGCGCAGGGCAACCCGATCAAGGTGCGCGGCACTGGCTACTTCGCCCGCTGCCTGCAGCACGAGACCGACCACCTGTACGGCTACCTCTACATCGACCGCCTCTCGAAGCGGGACCGCAAGGACGCCCTGCGGCAGATGGAAGAGGGCACCCCGCGCTACGAGACCGTCCCGAACGCGTAGGACCCACCGGAGGATCAGGCGGCCTGCGGGCCCCGGAAGGTGCGCCGGAAGGAGTTCGGCGTGGTGCCCAGGGTCCGCAGGAAGTGGTGGCGCAGGGCGGCCGCGTTGCCGAAGCCGCAGCGGCCGGCGATCGCGTCGACCGTCTCGTCGGTGGACTCCAGCAGCTCCTGCGCCAGCAGGACCCGCTGGCGCAGCACCCACTTGTACGGCGTGGTGCCGGTCTCCTGGAGGAAGCGGCGGGCGAAGGTGCGCGGGGACATGTGCGCGCGCTCCGCGAGCTGCTCGACGGTGATCTCGTCCTCCAGGTGGCGGGCCATCCACTGGATCACCTCGCCCACCGTGTCGCAGACCGTGCGCGGCAGCGGCCGCTGGATGTACTGGGCCTGCCCGCCGTCCCGGTGCGGCGGTACGACCATCCGCCGCGCGATGGTGTTGGCCACCTCGGCGCCGTGCGCCTGGCGGATCACGTGCAGGCACGCGTCGATGCCCGAGGCGGTGCCGGCCGAGGTGATCACCGTGCCCTCGTCGACGTAGAGCACGTCCGGGTCGACCAGCGCCCGCGGGAAGCGCTGTGCCAGGGCCGGGGCGTGCATCCAGTGCGTGGTGCAGTGCCGGCCGTCCAGCAGCCCCGCGGCCCCGAGCGCGTAGGCACCGCTGCACACGCTGAGCACGCGCGCCCCCCGGTCCACGCCGCGGCGCAGGGCCGCCAGGAGGGGTTCGGGGTACGTGCGCGTGGCCGCGTTGCGGAAGGCGGGCACGCAGATCAGCTCGGCGCTCTCCAGCCGCTCCAGCCCGTGGGCGGGGGCGAACGCGAAACCGGTGCCGGCCATGGTCAGCGGGCCCTCCTCCGCCGCGCACACGGCGAAGTCGTACACCGGCAGACCGTGGTCGCTGCGGTCGATTCCGAAGACTTCGCAGAAGATCCCGAACTCGAAGGGGGCGACTTCGTCGAGGAGGGCCACGGCCACGTTGTTCAGCATGACCCCAGTGTGGCAGTAATTCGTTCTTTCATGACAGTCCTGCCACTGTCCGAGTTTTCTCCGCGGGGCGAGAGTAGAGCCATGAACACGTTCCTGAGCTACCTCGCCGTCCTTGCCATCGCCACGCTGCTGCTGGCCCCCAGCCTGTACGGGGCCCTGCGCGACCGTCGGATCGACCGGCAGCTGCGGGCCGTCGCGACCCGGCGCGTCTGGCTGCCGCGCCAGAAGGCGGGCGGCCTTCCGCCCACCGCCCGCCGGACCCGCGCCCGGCACGCCGCGATGCACTGGGGCCCCGTCGCGCACTGAGCTCGGGAAACCGCGCAAGCGCGCAACCGGGCAACCGGACGACCGCCCGACCAGGCGCCGAGAACGCGAGAAGCCGGGACGCGGTGGTGTACCGCATCCCGGCTTCGCGGCGTCACCGCGTCCCGACCTGGGACCCTAGAAGTCCTCGTCCAGGTCGACCGTGCCCTCGACCGCGACCTGGTAGGCCGACGGACGGCGCTCGAAGAAGTTGGTCAGCTCCTGGACGCCCTGCAGCTCCATGAAGGAGAACGGGTTCTGCGAGCCGTACACCGGGGCGAAGCCGAGACGGACCAGGCGCTGGTCCGCGACGCACTCCAGGTACTCGCGCATCGACTCGGTGTTCATGCCCGGCAGACCATCGCCGCACAGGTCCCGGCCGAACTGCAGCTCCGCCTCCACGGCCTCCTTCAGCATGTCGGTGACCTGCTGCTGGAGGGCGTCGTCGAAGAGCTCCGGCTCCTCCTTGCGGACCGTGTCCACGACCTCGAAGGCGAAGTTCATGTGCATGGTCTCGTCACGGAACACCCAGTTGGTGCCGGTGGCCAGACCGTGCAGCAGGCCGCGCGAGCGGAACCAGTACACGTACGCGAAGGCGCCGTAGAAGAACAGGCCCTCGATGCACGCGGCGAAGCAGATCAGGTTCAGCAGGAAGCGGCGGCGGTCGGCCTTCGTCTCCAGCCGGTCCAGCTTCTCGACCTCGTTGATCCACTTGAAGCAGAACTGGGCCTTCTCGCGGATGGACGGGATCTCCTCGACCGCGTCGAAGGCGGCCGAGCGGTCGTCCGGGTCGGGCAGGTAGGTGTCGAGCAGCGTCAGGTAGAACTGGACGTGCACGGCCTCCTCGAACAGCTGGCGCGACAGGTACAGGCGCGCCTCCGGGGAGTTGATGTGCTTGTAGAGCGTCAGCACCAGGTTGTTCGAGACGATCGAGTCACCCGTCGCGAAGAACGCGACCAGGCGGCCGATCATGTGCTGCTCGGCCGGCGTCAGCTTCGCCAGGTCGGCGACGTCCGAGTGGAGGTCGACCTCCTCGACGGTCCACGTGTTCTTGATCGCGTCCCGGTAGCGCTCGTAGAAGTCCGGGTAGCGCATCGGGCGGAGCGTGAGCTCGAAGCCCGGGTCCAGGAGGTTCTTGGTGTTGTTGGAGCTCATTACTGGCAGGCCTCGCAGGACTCGGGGTTCTCAAGGGAGCAGGCCAGCGCCTCGGCGTCGGCGACCGCCTGCGGCAGCTCGACGGGGGCGGCCGCCTGCGCGGCACGGGCGATCTTCGTCGCCGGGCGCGAGCGCAGGTAGTACGTGGTCTTCAGGCCCTGCTTCCAGGCGTACGCGTACATCGAGCTGAGCTTGCCGATGGTGGGCGTCTCCAGGAACAGGTTCAGCGACTGCGACTGGTCCAGGAACGGCGTACGGGCCGCCGCCATGTCGATCAGACCGCGCTGCGGGATCTCCCACGCCGTGCGGTACAGCTCGCGGACCTCGGCCGGGATCCAGCCGAAGCCCTGGACCGAGCCGGAGGCGTCGCGCAGCGCCTCACGGGTCTGGGTGTCCCACACGCCGAGCCGCTTCAGCTCCTCCACCAGGTAGCCGTTCACCTGGAGGAACTCGCCGCTGAGCGTCTCGCGCTTGAAGAGGTTGGAGACCTGCGGCTCGATGCACTCGTACACGCCGGCGATCGAGGCGATCGTCGCCGTCGGGGCGATGGCGAGGAGCAGGGAGTTGCGCATGCCGGTCTCGGCGACGCGGGCGCGCAGCGCGTCCCAGCGCTCCGGCCAGTTCAGCTCGACGTCGTAGTGGTCCGGGTGCAGGACGCCGCGGGCGGTGCGGGTCTGCTCCCAGGCCGGCAGCGGGCCGCTGCGCTCGGCGAGGTCGCACGAGGCCTCGTACGCGGCCAGCATGATGCGCTCGGAGAGCTTGGTGGACAGGGCCTTCGCCTCGGGGGAGTCGAAGGGCAGCTTCAGCTTGAAGAAGACGTCCTGGAGGCCCATCGCGCCCAGGCCCACCGGGCGCCAGCGGGCGTTGGAACGGCCGGCCTGCTCGGTCGGGTAGAAGTTGATGTCCACCACGCGGTCGAGGAAGGTGACGGCGGTGCGGACGGTCTCGTCGATCCGCTCCCAGTCGATCTCGCCGTCCACGACGAAGGCGCCCAGGTTGACCGAGCCGAGGTTGCAGACGGCGGTCTCGCCGTCGTTGGTGACCTCGATGATCTCGGTGCACAGGTTCGAGGAGTGCACGACCGTGCCCGGCTCGGCCGTCTGGTTCGCCGTGCGGTTGGAGGCGTCCTTGAAGGTCATCCAGCCCTGGCCGGTCTGCGCGAGGGTGCGCATCATCCGGCCGTACAGGTCGCGGGCGGGCATGGTCTTGCGGGCCAGGCCGTCCGCCTCGGCCTTGCGGTAGGCGGCGTCGAAGTCGTCGCCCCACAGGTCGACCAGCTCGGGCACGTCGGCCGGGGAGAACAGCGACCACTCGGCGTCGGCGTTCACGCGGCGCATGAACTCGTCCGGCACCCAGTGCGCCAGGTTCAGGTTGTGCGTACGGCGCTGGTCCTCACCGGTGTTGTCGCGGAGCTCCAGGAACTCCTCGATGTCCGCGTGCCAGGTCTCCAGGTAGACGGCGGCGGCGCCCTTGCGGCGGCCACCCTGGTTCACGGCGGCGACGGAGGCGTCGAGGGTCTTCAGGAACGGCACGATGCCGTTGGAGTGGCCGTTGGTGCCGCGGATCAGCGAACCGCGGGCGCGGATGCGGGAGTACGACAGGCCGATGCCGCCGGCGTGCTTGGAGAGCCGCGCGACCTGGTGGTAGCGGTCGTAGATCGAGTCCAGCTCGTCCAGCGGGGAGTCCAGCAGGTAGCAGGAGGACATCTGCGGGTGGCGGGTGCCGGAGTTGAAGAGCGTGGGGGACGACGGCAGGTAGTCGAGGCGGCTCATCAGCCGGTACAGCGAGGCCACTTCCTCGACGGCCTGGACGGACTCGTCCGCGGCGAGGCCACAGGCCACGCGCAGCATGAAGTACTGCGGGGTCTCGATGACCTGGCGGGTGATCGGGTGACGCAGCAGGTAGCGGCTGTGCAGGGTGCGCAGGCCGAAGAAGCCGAAGCGGTCGTCGGCGCCCTCGGCGAGGGTGAGCTCGACCAGCGAGTCCAGGCGGCTCGCGTGCGTCCGCACGAACTCGGCGGTGCGGTCGGCGATGAGGCCCTCGCGGTGGCCGACCTCGACGGAGGCGGAGAAGGAGGTGGAGCCCTGGCTCGCGGCCTCGTCGCGCACGGCCAGCGTCAGCAGCCGGGCGGCGAGCTTCGAGTACGCGGGGTCCTCGGAGATGAGACCGGCGGCGGCCTCGGTGGCCAGCCCCCGCAGTTCGGCCTCGTCGGCGGCGGAGCTGCGGCCGCGCAGCGCGGAGGCCGCGACCCGGCCGGGGTCGGTGTCGGGGAGGTCCGCCGTCAGTTCGGTGAGGGTACGCAGCAGCGTGGCCCCCGGGCCCTCGGTGTTGTCGCCAGAAACGGACTCGGCGCGCGGTGCGGAAGGCGCGATGGTCACGGCGGGAGCTCTCCCTCGCTCGGCCCGGTCATCGGCGGAGCGGGGCGCGAGCGGGCGCATGCGGGCGTGGCAGGAACGCGTACACCGCATGGCGTCCACCGGCCCAACCGCGAGGCCCGGACGTGTCGGCACCCGGTTCGGTCGAGCCGGGCGCGCTGTCGGCAGGTCATCGGACTTGGTGTCCGGTAGGCGGACACTTCATACCGTTGCGGGACAGTTCCGGATTCACACCGGATTCCCCTGCGGCGACAGCAGGCATGAGCATACATGTGGGGGCGGCCCGATGCGGTAGCCCCCACATGTAGTGTCGGCGTGGCTACAGCTTGAGTCGATAAGTCAGGAGTTCCAGGCCCTCGATCGGCTCCCAGTCCCGCTCGGGAGTCCGCACGAAGCCCAGTCGCGCGTAGAGCCGCTGAGCCCCCGCCATGCCGGGCTGGGTGGAGAGCACCATCGCCGTCACGCCTTCGATCGCCCGCGCCCGTTCGAGGCAGGCCCGCACCAGCGCCTCGCCGACGCCCCGGCCGCGCCCCGCGCGGGCCACCGCGAGCATCCGGAACTCGGCCTCGTCCGCGCCCGCGATGTCGGCCAGCGGGCTCCCGGGCGCGGCGAAGGTCACTCCGCCCAGCACCCGCCCGTCCTGCTCGGCGACGAGCACCTCGGCCCGGGCGGCCCGGCCGGCCACGTCGCGCAGCGTGTTCAGGTAGTCGTCGTTGTCGTTGAGGTCCAAGTGCCCGTCGCCGAGGTAGGCCTGGGCGGTGATCTCACCCAGCTCCGCGTACTCGGCGTGCCGTGCCGCCCTGATCACGATGTCCATGCGGTCGAGTGTGCAGGACGGGTGCCGGCGGGCGGCGCTATCGTCGGAAGGAGCACCGTCCAGGAAGGCGAGCGAGGCATGAACGTGATGACCGATCACCGTCCCCATATGCAGACCGAGGACTTCGAAGCCGTGGCACGGATAGCTGCCAGAGAGGTCGAAGGTCTGCGGCTGGAATTCATCGACGGGGTCATCAGGAGCAAGGCAGTGCCTGACGGAGATCACGACCGTATCGTTCTGTGGCTCGCACGCATCTGCATGCAGCACCGGCCCGAGTTGTGGCTTCACGTGGAGCGGGGGTTGGCTGTCGGGGACTACCGCTCGGGTCGCGCCCGTCCTGATGCGGCTCTCGCGCTCGATGATGCGTTCGTCGGCCAGGGAGAGTGGGCCGACCCCGCCCCGGTCCTGATGGTCGTCGAGGTTACCTCGTACGACACTGACACCGACCGGCGCGACCGCGTGGAGAAGCCCCTCGCCTACGCGCAGACTGGCATCCCTGTGTACCTGCTCATCGACCGGGAGGCGTGCGACGTGACCGTGTTCAGCGAGCCGGACGGCCGTCGATATGCGAACACCCGCACGGTGGAGTTCGGCAATAACGTTGAACTCCCCGACCCCGTTAACGTCACCCTCCAGACCGAGCCCCTGAAGGACTGGGTGCGCTGAACAGCCCGAAGGCCCCGCCGGAAGCATCCGGCGGGGCCTTCGGTGTGCGGGGCGGCTCAGCAGCAGCCGAAGCCCTCGCGGGGGTCCGCCTCGCGCGCGTCCGTACGGGCGTGCTCGAAGGCCCTGCGGCTCAGGACCTCCGCGTCCGGGTCGTGGGAGCGGGCGTGGGCGACGTACCGGTCGTACGCCGCCTCCCCCGAGAACTCCCGTACGTAGAACCGGGCCCTCCCCAGCGCACTGCGCAGGCGCGGCAGGCCGCTCATGAGGCCAGGGTCTCCTTGACCCGGCCGCCGCTCGCATCGAGTCCGGCCGCGGCGAGCTCCGCCCGCTCCTCCGCGGTCGGGATCAGTCCGGCCGGGGCGACGATCTTCGACTCGGTCCACGGGGTCTCCGTCAGGGTGACCGACTCGGGCTTGCGGACGGCCTTCCAGCAGGTCCGGGCCGCGTCGAGCAGCACGATGATGATCAGCAGCGCGAAGAGGGCCGACAGCACGCCGTCCACCGTGGCGTTGGTGACCACGGTGTGCATCTCGTCCATGTTCTTCGCGGGCTTGAGCACCTTCCCGGCGTCGATGCCCTCCTGGTAGGTGCTGCGCTGCGCGAAGAAACCGATCTTCGGGTTGTCGGAGAAGATCTTCTGGTAGCTCGCGGTGAGCGTCACGGCCACGTCCCACACCAGCGGAACGCCCGTCACCCACGCCCACTTGAGCCGGCCGGACTTGATCAGCAGGGTGGTGCAGACGGCCAGGGCGACCGCGGCGAGCAGCTGGTTCGCGATGCCGAAGAGCGGGAACAGCTGGTTGATGCCGCCCAGCGGGTCCTTGATGCCGACCCACAGGAAGTAGCCCCAGGCGCCGACGACGATCGCGCTGGCCAGCCAGACGCCCGGCTTCCAGCTGACGTCCTTGAACGGCTTGTGCAGGTTGCCGAGGGTGTCCTGGAGCATGAACCGGCCGACCCGGGTGCCCGCGTCGAGCGTGGTGAGGATGAACAACGCCTCGAACATGATGGCGAAGTGGTACCAGAAGGCCTTCATCCCGGCCCCGCCGATCACCGACGAGAAGATCTCCGACATTCCGAGTGCGAAGGTCGGCGCGCCGCCCGTACGGGACAGCAGGCTGGCCTCCTCCACGTCCTTCGCCGCCTGGGTCAGCGCCTCGGGCGAGATGGCGAAGCCGAAGTTGGTCACCGCCTGCGAGGCCGTTTCGACCGTGGTGCCGACGACGCCCGGGGGCGAGTTCACCGCGAAGAACAGACCCGGCTCGATGATGCAGGCCGCGATCACCGCCATCACGGCGACGAAGGACTCGGTCAGCATTGCGCCGTAGCCGATGACCCGGACCTGGGTCTCCTTCTGGATCATCTTCGGGGTGGTGCCCGAGGCGACCAGCGAGTGGAAGCCGGACAGGGCGCCGCAGGCGATGGTGATGAAGACGAACGGGAACATCGAGCCGGCGAAGACCGGGCCGTCGCCGCGCGAGGCGAAGTCGGTGACCGCGGGCATCTTCAGCATCGGCATCGCGATGACCACGCCCAGGGCGAGCAGCGCGATGGTGCCGATCTTCATGAAGGTGGAGAGGTAGTCGCGGGGCGCGAGCAGCATCCACACCGGCAGGACCGACGCGACGAAGCCGTACGCGACCATCCACAGGACCAGCGTCTCCTTCTCCAGCGTGAAGGTGCCCGCGAAGGAGGACTCGGCGACCCAGCCGCCCGCGACGATGGCGAGCAGCAGCAGCACGACGCCGATGGAGGAGACCTCGGTGACCCGGCCCGGCCGCAGCACGCGCAGGTAGAAGCCCATGAAGAGGGCGATCGGGATGGTCATGCCGATGGAGAAGACGCCCCAGGGGGAGTGCGCCAGGGCGTTGACGATGACCAGTGCCAGCACCGCCAGCAGGATGATCATGATGGCGAACACGGCGACCAGGGCGGCGGCTCCGCCGACGGGGCCGATCTCGTCCCGGGCCATCTGGCCGAGCGAACGGCCGTTGCGCCGGGTGGAGAAGAACAGCGTGACCATGTCCTGCACGGCGCCCGCGAAGATGACGCCCGCGACGATCCAGATGGTGCCGGGCAGGTATCCCATCTGCGCGGCGAGTACCGGTCCGACGAGCGGGCCGGCGCCGGCGACGGCGGCGAAGTGGTGGCCGAAGAGCACGCGCCGGTCGGTCGGGTGGAAGTCGACACCGTTGTCAAGGCGTTCGGCGGGGGTGGCCCGCGTCTTGTCCACCTTCAGGACGCGGTGTGCGATGAAGCGCGCGTAGAAGCGGTAGCCGATCGCGTACGAGCCCAGCGCCGCCGCGAGCAGCCAGGCGGCGGATACCTCCTCGCCGCGCGAGAGCGCCAGCACGCTCCAGCCGAGGGCGCCGACGAGTCCGACGAGCACCCACACGGCGATGGACTTAGGAGAAGGCGAGCCCGGCCCGGTGCCCGAACTCGCCGTGTTCCGTTGTGTCCCTGTTGCTTCCGGTTCAGGCATGATCCTCGTCCCGTCGTCGATCATCTGCGTAAGCGCAGGGAATCTACGGCGGATTGCCCGGTCAGCGTAAGACCCCGTTCGCATTCCGGTATGTGAAGAATTCCGGTAGACGGGGCCGAAGCCCGAGGTCGCGGGCCCGGGCCGACGCCCGGGGCGAGGCCCCGGGGGCCGGGGTCGGGGCTGAGGGGTGCGGTGAGGGCCGAGGGCCGGGGCCGGGTGTCAGACGGCGGGGCGCTTGAGCCGCGCGACGAACTTGTACCGGTCGCCGCGGTACACCGACCGCACCCACTCCACCGGTTCGCCGTCGGCGTCCAGGGAGTGCCGGGAGAGCATCAGCATCGGCAGCCCGACGTCCGTGCCGAGCAGGCCGGCCTCGCGCGGGTTGGCGAGCGAGGTCTCGATCGTCTCCTCGGCCTCGGCGAGGTGGACGTCGTACACCTCGGCGAGAGCGGTGTAGAGGGAGGTGTACTTGACCAGCGAACGGCGCAGCGCGGGGAAGCGCTTGGCCGAAAGGTGGGTGGTCTCGATGGCCATCGGCTCGCCGCTCGCCAGGCGCAGCCGCTCGATGCGCAGCACCCGTCCGCCGGTGGCGATCTTGAGCAGTCCGGCGAGGGTGTCGTCGGCCGTCACGTAGCCGATGTCGAGGAGCTGGGAGGTCGGCTCCAGTCCCTGGGCCCGCATGTCCTCGGTGTACGAGGTCAGTTGCAGGGCCTGGGAGACCTTGGGCTTGGCGACGAAGGTGCCTTTGCCCTGGATTCGCTCCAGCCGCCCCTCGACGACCAGTTCCTGGAGGGCCTGGCGGACGGTGGTGCGCGAGGTGTCGAATTCGGCCGCGAGCGTGCGCTCCGGCGGCACCGGGGTGCCAGGCGGCAGTGTCTCGGTCATGTCGAGCAAGTGCCGCTTGAGTCGGTAGTACTTGGGCACGCGCGCCGTGCGGGTCGCAGGCCCGCCCTCCGGCTCCGTGGTCGCCCCTTCGGTGGCCATCGCCGCCCGCCTTCCCGACTCCAGTTTCGCTGCCGTCACCGGCTCCTCCGATATGTGCGGTCACATCGTGACACGAGTGGGGGGACAGGCCTTCTCTCTCCCCAGGTGTCGGTCCGATAACGGACCGAGCACCCGCTCATTAGACCCTTGACACCCCTAAAGGTCTAGGCCAAGCTCCAGCTACTGGTCTAAACCAATATGGATCAGATCCCGGCCCCACGGCAGTACTTCGCGTATGTCACCGCGGCGGGCAAGGGAAGTGCAGGCAGGCATCCCTGAGGAGGGTGGCGTGAAGCGCAAGCTCATCGTGGCGGTCAGTGTCGCGGGCATGATGGCCGGAGTCGCTGCGTGCGGCAACGGCGGCGACGACAAGGCCAAGGCCGACGCGGGCCCCAAGGAGATCACCGTCTGGGTGATGGACGGCTCCGCGCCGAAGGCCTGGATCGACGAGGTCAACAAGGAGTTCTCGGCCAAGCACCCCGGTGTCACGGTCAAGGTCGAGGAGCAGAAGTGGACCGGCATCCAGGAGAAGGTCACCACGGCCCTCTCCGAGAACACCCCTCCGGACGTTCTTGAGCTCGGCAACACCCAGACCGCCGGCTACGCGGTCACCGGCGGCCTCGCCGACCTGAGCGGCGACAAGGCCAAGCTCGGTGCCGACGCCTGGCAGAAGAGCATGCTCGCCTCGGCCGAGGTCGACGGCAAGCTCTACTCCGCCCCGTGGTACGCCGCCAACCGCGTCGTCATCTACGACAAGAAGGCCTTCGCGAAGGCCGGCGTCACCCCGCCGACGACCCGCGACGAGTGGGTCGCCGGTCTGGAGAAGCTGAAGGCGGCCGACCCGGCCTCGCAGCCGATCTACCTCCCCGGCCAGAGCTGGTACGTCCTCGCCGGTCTCGTCTGGGACGAGGGCGGCGACCTCGCCGTCAAGGACGGCGCCAAGTGGAAGGGCGGACTGGGCACCCCGCAGGCCGCTTCCGCGATGGAGTTCTACAAGAAGCTCCAGTCCTTCTCCACCGCCCCCAAGGACAAGGACGAGGCCAACCCGCAGCAGTCCACCGACATCGTTCCCAAGGGCGGCGTCGCCTCCTGGATCGGTCTCGGCTGGGAGGCCGGCGGCGCTGAGAAGGCCCTGAAGGACGCGGGCAAGGAAGCCGACTTCGGCTACTTCCCGATCCCGGGCAAGACCGCGGACAAGACCAGCACGGTCTTCCTCGGCGGCTCGAACCTCGCCGTCGCCGAGCGCTCCAAGAACAAGGAGCTCGCCAAGGAGTGGCTGGCCCTCGCCGCAGGCAAGGACCAGATGACCAAGTACGCCGCCGAGACCAAGGGCGCGCTGCTGCCGAACCAGGCCGGCGCGAACTTCACCCCGGCCGCCGGCTCCTTCGCCGAGGCCATGGGCAAGGCCGGCGTCAACGGCAAGATCACTCCGGTCACCGCGGGCTGGGCGAACGTCGAGACCGAGCCGAACCCCATCAAGGAGTTCATGACCAAGGTCCTGAACGGTGAGGACGCCGCCAAGGCGGGCGCGGACGCGGACAAGGAAATCGCGAACCGCATCAACAAGTAGTCCCACCGCGCAGTACCCGCACCACCCAGCAGTGTGAACGCACCGGGGGCACGGCAGGCGCCAAGCCGCCTGCCGTGCCCCCGGACGCGCATTTGACTCCACAGTCAACCGCGAGGAAGCCACGCCATGACCGTGCACTCCCAGGGAGCGATGACCGCCGCTCCACAGGACGCACCACAGAAGTCCGCCGGACGGCCCGAGAAGTCCGCGTCCCCGACCGGCTCCGGTCCCAAGTCTCCTCGCGGGGGCAGAAAGTCGCTCCCCTCGGGGTGGCTGCCCTACCTGCTGGTCGGGCCCGCGGTGCTCGCCCTCGCGACACTGCTGCTGTATCCGCTGATCAAGAACGTGATCCTGTCCTTCCAGGACATCAACAAGATCGAGTTCATTCAGCGGAAGTACCCGTTCGCGGGATTCTCCAACTACACCGAGCTGATCGGTGACGCGGACTTCTGGACCGTGGTCGTCCGCAGCTTCGCCTTCACCATGGCCAACGTCGTTCTGATCATGGTGCTCGGCAGCCTCATCGGCATCCTGCTGAACCGGCTCGGCAAGAAGATGCGCCTGGTCCTGTCGATGGCGCTGGTGATGGCCTGGGCCATGCCGATCGTCGCCTCCGTGCAGGTCTTCAAGTGGCTGTTCGACGAGCAGTTCGGCGTCATGAACTGGGTGATGCGCACCGCCGGCTTCTCCGGCTACGAGCAGCACAACTGGATGCAGACCGGCCTCTCCACGCTGACGATCGTCACGATCCTCGTGGTCTGGGGCTCCATCCCCTTCGTCGCCCTCAACATGTACGCCGGCCTCACCACGGTCGGAGCCGAGCTGTACGAGGCAGCCCGGATGGACGGCGCCAACGGCTGGCAGACCTTCTGGAAGATCGTCTTCCCGAACCTCAAGCCGTTCTTCCTCGTCACCACGTTCCTCGAGGTGATCTGGGTCTTCAAGGCCTTCACCCAGGTCTACGCGATGAACAAGGGCGGCCCCGACCGCGCCTCCGAGATCCTCCCGGTCTTCGCCTACGTCGAGGGCCAGAGCCAGGCCCACTACGGTCTCGCCGCCGCGATCTCCGTCCTGACGATCCTGATCCTCGTGGTCGTCATGTCCTTCTACTTCCGCCTGATCCTGAAGCAGGAGGAGGAGCAGTGAGCACCACCACCACCGCGCCGAAGCCCGCGCAGCAGCTCCGCAAGCGCCGGCCGGTCCGCCCCGGAGCCGTGGCCAAGAACCTCGGCGCGCTCCTGCTGGCCCTGGTCTTCGTCTTCCCCGTGTACTGGATGTTCTCCTCGGCGCTCAAGCCGTCGAGCGAGATGCTCACCAAGGACCCGGTCTTCGTCTTCACCCCGACGCTGGACAACTTCACCAAGGCCACCGGGGTCGAGAACTTCTGGACGTACGTCACCAACAGCGTCCTGGTCACCGTCGGCGCCGTCGCGCTCGCCCTGCTCGTCGCCCTCGCCGCGAGCTTCGCCATCGCCCGGATGAGGTTCAAGGGCCGCAAGGGCCTGGTCCTCACCGTGATGATGGCCCAGATGGCCCCCTGGGAGGTCATGGTCATCGCGATGTACATGATCGCCCGCGACGGCGAGATGCTGAACAGCCTCCCGCTGCTCACCGCGATCTACTTCGTGATGATCCTCCCCTTCACCATCTGGACCCTGCGCGGCTTCATCGCCGCCGTCCCGGTGACCCTGGAGGAGGCGGCCCAGATCGACGGCTGCACCCGCGGCCAGGCCTTCCGCAAGGTGATCTTCCCCCTGCTGGCCCCCGGCCTGATGTCCACCTCGCTCTTCGGCTTCATCACGGCCTGGAACGAGTTCGCCATGGTCCTGATCCTCAACAAGGACAAGAGCGCGCAGACCCTGCCGCTGTGGCTGACCGAGTTCATGTCGGCCTTCGGCAACGACTGGGGCGCCACCATGGCCGCGTCCTCGCTCTTCGCGGTCCCGGTCCTGCTCATCTTCATCTTCCTCCAGCGCAAGGCCGTCGGCGGCATGACCGCCGGCGCAGTGAAGGGATAACGGCCGCCATGACTGTCCTTGCGCACCGCACCACGGCGTCCGACGGGAAGGACGCCCTGACCCAGGACGCCCTCGCGGTCCTCCAGCCCGGCTTCGAGGGCACCACCGCCCCCGCCTGGCTGCTCCGCCGGCTCGGCGAAGGCCTCACCGCCGTCGGCCTGTTCGGCCGCAACATCGCCTCGCCCGAGCAGCTCGCCGCGCTGACCGCGCAGCTGCGTACCGAGCGGGACGACGTCCTGGTCGCCATCGACGAGGAGGGCGGCGACGTCACCCGCCTGGAGGTCCGGGGCGGCTCGTCCTTCCCCGGCAACCTGGCCCTCGGCGCCGTCGACGACACCGGCCTCACCCGCGACGTCGCCCGCGAGCTGGGCCGCCGCCTCGCCGAGTGCGGGGTCAACCTCAACTGGGCCCCGTCCGCGGACGTCAACTCCAACCCGGACAACCCGGTGATCGGCGTACGGTCCTTCGGCGCCGACACCCACCTCGCCGCCCGGCACACCGCCGCCTACGTCGAGGGCCTCCAGGCCGCCGGGGTCGCCGCGTGCACCAAGCACTTCCCGGGCCACGGCGACACCAACGTCGACTCGCACCACGCCCTGCCGCGCATCGACGTGGACCTGGACACCCTCCAGGCCCGCGAACTCGTGCCCTTCAAGGCGGCCATCGAGGCCGGCACCAAGGCCGTGATGAGCGCGCACATCCTGGTGCCCGCCCTCGACCCGACCCGCCCGGCCACGCTCAGCCCGCAGATCCTGACCGGCCTGCTGCGCAAGGAGCTCGGCTACGAGGGCCTCATCGTCACCGACGGCATGGAGATGAACGCCATCGCCGGGACGTACGGGATCGAGCGCGGCTCGGTGCTGGCCATCGCGGCGGGTGCCGACGCGATCTGCGTCGGCGGCGGGCTCGCGGACGAGGCGACCGTACTGAGGCTGCGCGACGCGCTGGTGGCGGCCGTACGCGAGGGCGCGCTCCCCGAGGAGCGCCTCGCCGACGCCGCCGCCCGCGTCCGTGCGCTGGCCGCGTGGACCCGGGGGGTCCGGCCGGACGCGCGGCCGGAGGGGAGCCGCGCGTCCGGCATCGGCCTGACGGCCGCCCGCCGCGCAGTGGTCGTCACCGGCTCGCCGGAGCCGGTCGCGGCCCCGTACGTCGCGACGCTGACGCCGGTCGCGAACATCGCGGTCGGCGACGAGACGCCGTGGGGCGTGGCCGGCGAGCTGGCCGCACTCGTACCGGGGACCGCCTCGGGCCTCTACCCGGAGGGCGCCTCGGCCGGGGACATCCTGGCGGCGGCGGGGGAGCGGACCGTCGTCGCGGTGGTCCGCGACGCGCACCGGCACCCGTGGATGACGGAGGCCCTGGACGCGCTGGTCGCTGCGCGGCCGGACACGGTCGTGGTCGAGATGGGCCTGCCGATGGCTGCGCCGCGGGGTGCGGTGTACATCGCCACCCATGGCGCGTCGCGCGTCTGCGGCCGAGCCGCGGCGGAAGTCATTGCGGGGGCGTAGCCCTGCGGTTGCCGCTGCGGCGCCGCTGCTGGGGCTCCGCCCCAGACCCCGCGCCTCAAACGCCGGCGAGGCTGAAATATAGCCCCGCCGGCGTTTGAGGCGCGGGGTGCGGGGCGGAGCCCCGATCTTTGAGCCGCGCTTGGCGGACGGCATCGGCCAAATCCAGCCTCGCCGGCGTTTGAGGCGCGGGTCCGGGCAGCGCCCGGAAGGCCCCGCGCAGCGCATCCGCACCCGCACATGTCGAAGGGCCCGGTCCCCCAAGGGAGTCCGGGCCCTTCGGCGTGCCCGTGCGGCTACAGACCCTGCCAGGCGGGCTTGTTGGCGTACGTGTGCCGGAAGTAGTCCGCCAGCTTCAGCTTCGACGCGGCCGCCTCGTCCACGACGACGGTCGCATGCCGGTGCAGCTGCAGCGCAGACCCCGGGACCAGCGCGGACAGCGGCCCCTCGACGGTCTGCGCGACGGCCTCGGCCTTGCCCTCACCGGTGGCCAGGAGCACCAGGTGGCGGGCGTCGAGGATGGTGCCGATGCCCTGGGTGATGACGTGGTGCGGCACCTGGTCCAGGTCGTCGTCGAAGAAGCGCGCGTTGTCCACGCGGGTCTGCTCCGTCAGCGTCTTGATGCGGGTGCGGGAGGCGAGGGAGGAGCAGGGCTCGTTGAAGCCGATGTGGCCGTCCGTGCCGATGCCCAGCAGCTGGAGGTCGACGCCGCCGGCCTCGGCCAGGGCCCGGTCGTAGGCCTCGCACGCGCCGACGATGTCCTCGGCCGCACCGTCCGGGCCCATGAAGGAGGCCTCGGACAGGCCGAGGGGCTCGACGACCTCGCGGAGCACGACGGCGCGGTAGGACTCGGGGTGCCCGGCCGGCAGGCCGACGTACTCGTCGAGCTGGCAGATGCGGGCCTTGGAGGCGTCGACCCGGCCGGCCCTGACCTTGGCGGCGAGGGCCTCGTAGATGGGCAGCGGGGTAGAGCCGGTCGCCACGCCGAGCAGGGCGTCGGGCTTGCGGCGCACCAGGGCGGCCATGGCCTCCGCGATGAGCTCGCCGCCTGCCTTGGCGTCCGGGACGATGACAACTTCCACGCGGGGCCTGCCGATCTGGAGTGAGTGGTGTGGTATAGACCAATCTAGCAGAGGCCGGCGCGTGCGGCGGGGGTCTCGCCGCTATCCATGGTGGTCCTGATCCGGGCCCGCGGCCCGCCGGACGGCCGCCCGCCCGGACCGCGGTCAGGCCGCCATCCGACCGCCGAACCAGGAGTGGTTGTCATGGCCAGGCGCACCCCCTACGCCTTCGAGACCTGCACCGCCGGGGCGAGCGCCGCTCGCGCCGCCGGCATGGCCCGGCGGCGGCCACCGGGGCACGGCTCCCCGTCACGGGCCGCCGTCAGAGCAGCGCCAGTTGCAGGCCGCCCGTCGCGTCCAGGTGCTGGCCCGTGACCCAGCGGGAGTCCGCCGAGGCCAGGAAGGCCACCACGTCCGCCACCTCCTCCGGCGCGCCCACCCGGTGGAAGACGGACCGGGAGGCCATGTGGGCGCGGGTCGCCGGATCCGCGAGCAGGGCCGCGTTCAGGTCCGTCCCGGTGATGCCCGGGCCCACCGAGTTCACGGTGATCCCGCGCGGGGCCAGCTCGGCCGCCAGCGACCGGGTCAGCGCGTTCACCGCGCCCTTCGCCATGACCGTGGCCAGGATCGCGGGCAGCGCGATGTCCGGGGTGCCGGTCACGTTGACGATCCGGCCCCCGTCCCGCAGCCGCGCCAGCCCGTGCTTGATCACGAAGAACGGTGCCTTGGCGTTGAGCGCGTGCGCCCGGTCGTACGCCTCCTCGTCGGTCTGCTCGATTCCGGCGAAGGTCGCGCCCCCCGCGTTGTTCACGAGGATGTCCACGCCCTCGGTGTGCGCGGGATGGGCCGCGTACGCCGCCCAGAGCGCCTCTGCGTCGCCGGGCACCCCGAGTTCGGCCCCCAGGGTGAACGCCCGCCCGCCGGCCGCCTCGATCGCGGCCACGGTCTCCTTCGCCGCCGCCTCGTTGCGCCCGTAGTGCACCGCCACCAGTGCCCCGTCCCGCGCCAGCCGCTCCGCCACGGCCCGTCCGATGCCCCGGCTGCCGCCCGTGACCAGTGCCGTCTTTCCCTTGAGCACGCCCATGACGCGCCCCCCTTCGCCATTCGCTAGTGGTCGCTACAGAAAGGACCGTATCAGATTCCCTAGCGCCCGCTATAGAATCTGGGCATGGTGACCGGACAGCGCGGCAGACCCCGTTCCTTCGACCGCGACGCGGCCCTCGACAAGGCGATGACCGCCTTCTGGGAGCGCGGCTACGAGGCGACCTCGATCTCCGACCTGACCGCCTCGCTGGGGATCAGCGCGCCCAGCCTCTACGCGGCCTTCGGCGACAAGCGCACGCTCTTCGAGGAGGTCGTGGCGGTGTACGCGTGCCGGTACGGGGACTTCGCGGGCGTGGCGCTCGCCGAGGAGCCCACGGCCCGGGCGGCCGTCGAGCGCGTCCTGCGCGAGGCCGCCGAGATCTACACCGACCCGGCCCACCCGCGGGGCTGCATGGTGCTGAGTGCCGCGATCAACACCACCTCGGACGAGGTGGCGCAGGCGCTGCGCGAGCGGCGCAACGCCAGCCTGGAGGTGTTCGAGAGCCGGATCCGCGCGGACGTGGCCACCGGTGAGCTGCCCGCGGACACGGACGCGCGGGCGCTGGCCCGGTATGCGGGGGCCGTGGTGGCCGGGATGTCTCAGCAGTCGCGCGACGGGGCGAGCCGGGAGGAGCTGGAGGCGGTCGCGGAGCGGGCGCTGCTGGCCTGGCCGCCGGCCCGGCCGGTACGGAATTCCGCCTGAAGATTCCTCTGGGCCACGGTGCAGGACGGGACCCTCAGCCCATCCGGCACCGTAGCCCGGAGTACTAACGGCCGACAGGTGTGCGGTTCCCGACGGCCGGTGGGAGGTGCCTGCGCGGTCAGGGCAGAGCGCGCGGCTTACCTCGATCCGTCCTCCTGTGCGGGGAGGGCGGAAGCTTAAGTCATTGTGGACTAGACCATTCTGTTCTGTCCATCCAAGGACGGGGCCGGGAAACCCGTCACTTCCTCCAACAGTACGCGTCCTGCGCCCCTCCTGGATACTCCTGAGTACCGTCGTGCGCAAAGTCATGGCGCGTACCCGGGGTACGCTCGCAACGTGCCCTCCATGAACGACCTCGTACGCCAGCACACCGCTCTCAGTGAAACCGACCTGGAGTGGCTCCACCTGCTGGTCTCGGAGTGGCAGCTGCTCTCCGACCTGTCCTTCGCCGACCTCGTGCTGTGGGTGCCCACGCTCGACGGCACCCGGTACGTGTCGGTCGCCCAGATGCGCCCGAACACCGGCCCCACCTCGTACCAGGACGACATGGTCGGCCACCTGGTGCCGCGCGGCCGCCGCCCGCTGCTGGACGCCGCGCTCGACGAGGGCCGGATCGTGCGCGAGGGCGACCCGGAGTGGCGCGAGGAGGTGCCGGTCCGCGTCGAGTCGATCCCCGTCCGCCGCGAGGGGCGGGTACTGGGAGTGATCGCGCGCAACACCAACCTGCTCACTGTGCGTACACCGAGCCGGCTGGAGCTGACCTACCTCCAGTCCGCCTCCGACCTGGCCCAGATGATCGCGGCGGGCTCCTTCCCGTACCCCGGCCAGCAGGTCGACATGGACGCCTCCCCGCGCGTCGGCGACGGCCTGATCCGGCTCGACGCCGACGGCGTGGTCACGTACGCCTCCCCGAACGCGCTCTCCGCCTACCACCGGCTCGGCCTCGCTGCCGACCTGGTCGGCCAGCACTTGGGCAACACCACCGCCGAACTCGCCCCCTCCCGCGGCCCGGTGGACGAGGCGCTGGTCAAGCTGGCCAGCGGCTGGGCCCCGAGGGAGACCGAGGTCGACGGCAACGGCGGGGTCATCCAGCTGCGTGCCATCCCGCTCAAGCCGAAGGGGACCCGCATCGGGTCGCTGGTGCTCTGCCGCGACGTCACGGAACTGCGTCGTCGCGAACGTGAACTGATCACCAAGGACGCGACCATCCGGGAGATCCACCACCGGGTGAAGAACAACCTCCAGACCGTGGCCGCGCTGTTGCGGCTACAGGCCCGTCGGATGGATTCGCCGCAGGGCCGCGAGGCGCTCAACGAGGCCGTGCGCCGCGTCGGTTCGATCGCGATCGTGCACGAGACGCTGTCTCAGAACCTGGATGAGCGGGTCGAGTTCGACGAGATCGCCGACCGCGTGATCGCGATGGTCTCGGAGATCTCTCCCGGCAAGGTCGACTGCCGGCGCACCGGCCGCTTCGGGATCCTGGACGCGGAGGTCGCCACTCCGCTGTCGATGGTGCTGACCGAGATCCTGCAGAACGCCCTGGAGCACGCCTTCACCCAGGGCGAGCGGGGCACCGTGGAGGTGGCCGCGATCCGCGCCGGAACCGGCCGCAAGGACGGACGGCTGCTGATCACCGTGCTCGACGACGGCAGCGGTCTGCCCGAGGGCTTCGATCCCCAGCGGGCCGGCAATCTCGGACTGCAGATCGTACGGACCCTCGTGGAGGGCGAGCTCGGCGGCACCTTCGACATGGTCCGGGCCGAGCCGCGCGGCACCAAGGTCGTCCTCGACATCCCGTCCAGCCCGCAGAAGTAGCACCCGAGACGTCACTCAGCGTGACGAACGGCGTGTCGCGCCCGACCGGGCGGCACCGGACCCCGAACAGCACTGAGCCCCGGACCGAAGGATTCGGTCCGGGGCTCAAGAGCACCTTGCTGAGCGCTTATACGGTTACTACGCGCTGCGCGTCGAGGCTCGAAAGTCGTTGTCAGGCGCTGGCGTTGCGCGCCCGGTTGCGAGCGGCGCGGCGCTTCATGGCGCGGCGCTCGTCCTCGCTGAGACCGCCCCAGACGCCGGAGTCCTGACCGGACTCGAGCGCCCACTGCAGGCACTGCTCCATGACGGGGCAACGGCGGCAGACGGCCTTGGCTTCCTCGATCTGCAGCAGCGCAGGACCGGTGTTGCCGATGGGGAAGAAGAGTTCCGGGTCTTCCTCGCGGCAAACGGCGTTGTGACGCCAGTCCATGGCTGCTCCATCTCCTTGTATTGCGAACAGGTTGCTTGTGAATGTGAACGCTTTCACGAATCCCCCCGTGAGGGAAGCGCGACCGCCCAGTTGCCCGGGTGATCAGTCAGAGATTCGTGGAGGGGTTCTGGCGATCTGTGTGGGTGCCGGGTCCTGCGGGCTGTCCCGATCGCCATGAAGAGATTCGCAAACCTCGGACGGGGATACAACCCCTTCCGGAAAGTTTTTTTTGATTCGTCGGTGTCTACTAGGTCACAGCCCTACATCGTGAGGGTGGACCGGCGTGTAAACGTTCGAGTGAAAGGCCTTTTGGCCCTTCCGCTCACACAATCACACGCAGTGCCCGGCGTACGCCTGTGAACCGAACGCTGGTCCGCAGTCCGAGGTGGTCTCCGTCCATCTGGAACGGAAGGGGAACCTTGGAATGCAAGGTGAAGTCGGTCAGATCGTGTAGAGACACCGCATGCTTGCCGTGTGGACCCCGCTCAGGAGTGGAGGTCAGGAGCTGTGTCGCGTACCGGGCGACGGCCGGAGTTGACAAACGGTTCAGTGCCAATACGTCAAGCGCAGTATCGAACGACGCCTCCGGAGAGGCGTAAAGCGGACGATTCCCCAGATACGTCCACGGTGAGGTGTTGCACACTATCGACAGCACCAGATCCGTCACCGGGTCCGCGCCGGGGCGCTCCAGGGTGACCGTGCCGTGCCGGCGGTTCGGCTCTTCCCAGAACTGCCGCATCAGCTGTCGTACGTACAGCGCGTGCGTCGAACGCTTGCCGCGCTCCCGCTGCTGCTCGACCCGCCCCACGACTCCCGCGTCGAAGCCGAAGCCCGCGCAGAAGGTGAACCAGCGCGCCGGGACCGACTCGTCCTCCGTGCCCGGGGTGCCGGCCGCCAGACCCAGGCCCACCGTCCGCTCGCGCTGCTCGCGCAGCGCGTCGAGCAGCGCGCCGGTCGCCTCGACCGCATCGTTGGGCAGCCCCAGCGCGCGGGCGAACACATTGGTGGAGCCGCCGGGAACCACCGCCAGCCGGGGCAGCCGGTCCGGATCGGGCCCGTTGTGCAGGAGCCCGTTCACCACTTCGTTGACCGTGCCGTCGCCGCCGAGGGCGACGACGAGGTCGAGTCCCTCGTGCGCGGCCTTGCGCCCCAGGTCCCGGGCGTGCCCGCGGTACTCGGTCGTCACCGCCTCCAGCTTCATTTCGCTGGCCAGGGCATGGGTCAGGACATCGCGCGTGCGCGCACTGGTGGTCGTCGCTGCTGGGTTGGCCACGAGAAGTGCACGCATGAGCGCCAGACTACCCACCCCTTCCCGAGCCGACCCTACTGCCCGTCCCCTCCGGCGCCGGGGGTGCGCCGCTACCCTGCTGGAGTGAGTAAGAAGCAGCCTGCGCAGGCCCCCGTCCCCGCCGCCCCGCCGGCCGAGCTGCCCGGCCGGCTGACCGCCGCCGCCGCGCTCACCGCCCTGGAGGGCCTGGCGCTGGCCGGCCTCGGGGTCTACATGCTGTTCGTGGGCATCGCCGGTGATCCCGACTCCCCGCAGCAGGCCGAGACGGGCGGGATCACCCTGCTCGCGCTCGCCGCGCTGCCCCTGGTCGCGGCCCGCGGGCTGCGCCTGGGCCGCCGCTGGAGCCGCGGCCCGGCGCTGATCACCCAGCTGATGGCGATGCCCGTGGCCTGGACGCTCTACGGCACGGGCGGCGCGATGATCATTGCCGCCGTGGCGCTGGCGCTGGCCGCGGTGGCCGTCGTCGTGCTCCTGGTGAACCCGACGGCAACCGAGGCGCTCGGTATCGGGCCCGGGGAACAGGCCCGATAACCGGACGCCGCCTTCCGTCCACCCCTCGACCTACTCCTCGACGAGGAGCTTCTCGCGGAGCTGGGCCAGGGTGCGGGCCAGTAGCCGGGAGACGTGCATCTGGGAGATGCCGACCTCCTGGGCGATCTGGGACTGGGTCATGTTGCCGAAGAACCGGAGCAACAGGATCCGCTTCTCCCGCGGCGGCAGGCCCTCCAGCAGCGGCTTGAGGGACTCGCGGTACTCGACGCCCTCCAGGGCCTCGTCCTCCGAGCCCAGGGTGTCCGCGACCGCCGGAGACTCGTCGTCGGTGTCCGGGACGTCCAGCGACAGCGTGCTGTAGGCATTGGCCGATTCCAGCCCCTCCAGCACCTCCTCCTCGGAGATCCCCAGCCGTTCGGCCAGTTCGTGCACCGTGGGGGAGCGGCCGTGCTGCTGGGACAGTTCCGCCGTGGCCGTTGTCAGCGAGAGCCGCAGCTCCTGCAGGCGCCGGGGCACGCGTACCGCCCAGCCCTTGTCGCGGAAGTGGCGCTTGATCTCGCCGACCACCGTGGGCGTGGCGTACGTGGAGAACTCGACCCCGCGGTCGGGATCGAACCGGTCCACCGACTTGATGAGGCCGATCGTCGCGACCTGGGTCAGGTCGTCCAGCGGCTCACCGCGGTTGCGGAAGCGCCGCGCCAGGTGCTCGACGAGCGGCAGGTGCATCCGTACGAGCCGGTTGCGCAGCTCCGCCTTCTCCACCGACCCGTCGGGCATGGCCCGCAGCTCGATGAACAGGGCCCGCGCGCCGCTGCGGTCACGGGGATCCGGCAGCGCCGGGGTCACCGGGAACAGTGGCACCGCCGGGGCCGCCGGGACCGCTGCCGCGGCCTCCGGTGGCTGAGCCGGCTGTGCTTGGTCGTGCTGGTTCTCGCTCATAGGGCCCGCCCGTCGCTCCGCCGAGTCCAAAAAGCCGTCTTCCGCATCCGCGTCAGCCGGGTGCGGCCGGGCGTGCTGCTGCTCCGGGATGCCGCCGTCGACCTCGTGCCGTACCCGGGGCCGATCCCCGCCCCGCACCGGGATCTCCCCGCCGCTCACGCCGGGCCTGGTCCCGCGCCGCGCTGTTTGTAGAGGCTGATGCTCACCGTCCGGTTCTCCTCGACCGTGGCCTCGACCTTGCCGGCCAGGGCCGACAGGACCGTCCACGCGAACGTGTCACGCTCCGGCGCGCGCCCGTCGGTGGTCGGCGCCGAGACGGTCACCTCCAGCGAATCGTCGATCAGCCGGAAGACGCAGCTGAGGACGGAGCCCGGCACGGCCTGCTGGAGCAGGATCGCGCAGGCCTCGTCCACCGCGATGCGGAGGTCCTCGATCTCGTCGAGGGTGAAGTCCAAACGTGCCGCGAGACCGGCCGTGGCCGTTCGCAGCACCGACAGGTAGGCACCCGCAGCGGGCAGCCGGACTTCCACGAAGTCCTGAGTCCCGGGCTCGCCTGCGATCTGGGACACCCTCACCTCCAAGGTGGTACGAGCTCTGTTCGCCGGTGACGCTATCGCGATCCGGGCGATCGTGTCGCGGCACCCCTCGTGGCACCCGCTTCGAGCGCCCGGCCAGTCATGCCTCTGCCCAGTGACTGATGGTAAGCCCATGGGTACGCACAGTGGCTAGGGGTCTGCGGGGCCCAAATCGGGGGAGCCGGCGGAGGGTTGATCTACCCCGCTTCAGACGATCGAACCGTCGATGAAACACCATCGCCACGTCTCGCCCGGTTCGAAGCTCCGCATCACCGGATGCCCGGTCTCCCGGTGGTGTGCGGAGGCGTGCCGGAACGGGGAGGAATCGCAGCACCCCACGTGCCCGCAGTCCAGGCACATCCGCAGCTGCACGGGATGACTGCCGAGCGCCAGACATTCGGGGCAGGTCTGTCCGGACGGGACGGGCTCGGGGCGCGGCAGTTCGGCAACGTGAGTGCACTCGCTCATGATGGCCAGCGTACGGCCAGGGTGCGGAGCCATGACGATGGAGGATGGATCTTCGATGGAGGTATTGCCACTGGTGGCGCTCGTCGCGGGCAGCGCGGCCGTCGCGGGGCTGGCGCGCCGCACTCCGGTGCCCGCGCCGCTGCTGCTGGTCGCCGCCGGACTGATGGCCGCCTACGTGCCCGGTGTGCCGGAGTACGCCCTCGACCCGCACATCGTGCTGCCGCTGCTGCTGCCTCCGCTGCTCCACACGGCCGCCGTGGACAGTTCGTACCTGGACCTGCGGGCGAACATCCGGCCGATCGCCATGCTGTCGGTGGGCTACGTCCTCTTCGCGACGCTCGCCGTCGGGTACGCGGCGTACCTGCTGGTGCCGGGGCTGTCCGTGCCGGTGGCCCTGGTGCTGGGCGCGGTGATCGCGCCGCCCGACGCGGTCGCCGCCACCGCGATCGCCCGCAAGCTCCGCCTGCCGAACCGGATCACGACCATCCTGCAGGGCGAGTCCCTGGTGAACGACGCCACCGCGATCACCGCCTACAAGGTGGCGCTGGCGGCAGCGGTCGGGGTGAGCGCCGGCTGGGCGGGCGGGATCGCGGAGTTCCTGCTGGCCTCGGTGGGCGGGATCGGCGTGGGCCTGCTGCTGATGGTGCCGATCCACCAGCTGCGCAAGCGGATGAAGGACCCCCTGCTCCAGAACACCCTCTCGCTGCTGATCCCCTTCGTGGCGTACGCGGCGGCCGAACGGGTGCACGCCTCCGGGGTGCTGGCGGTGGTCGTGGTCGCGCTGTACATCGGGCACCGCAACTGGCAGGTCGACTTCGCCACCCGGCTGCAGGAGGAGGCCGTGTGGAAGATGGTCGCCTTCATCCTGGAGTCGGTGGTCTTCGCGCTGATCGGGCTCCAGCTGCCGGTGGTCCTGCAGGGGCTGGGGGAGTACGAGGGCCTGGACGCGGCCTGGTACGCGATCGCCGTGTTCCTCGCGGTGGTGGTGGCCCGGTTCCTGTGGGTGTTCCCGGCGACCTTCGTGCCGCGCTGGATGTCGCCGCGGATCCGGGCGCGGGAGTCGCCGACGGACTGGAAGGGCCCGGTGATCGTGGGGTGGGCCGGGATGCGCGGCGTGGTCTCGCTGGCCATCGCCTTCTCCGTGCCGATCTCGGTGCCGCACCGGAACCTGATCCTCTTCCTGACCTTCACGACGGTCATCGGGACGCTGGTGGTGCAGGGGCTGACGCTGCCGCCGCTGATCAGGGTGCTGAGGCTGCCGCCGAAGGACCAGCAGGCCGAGACCCTGGCGGAGGCGCAGGCGCAGAGCGAGGCCTCGCGGGCGGCGGAGGAACGGCTCGCGGAGCTGCTGGAGGAGCCCGAGAACAGCACGCTGCCGCCACCGCTGGCGGACCGGCTGCGCACGGTGCTGGACCGGCGGCGCAACGCGGTCTGGGAACGGCTGGGCGAGGTCAACGCGGTGACCGGCGAGTCGGCGGACGACGTGTACCGGCGCCTGGCGAGGGAGATGATCGAGGCCGAGCGGGAGGTCTTCGTCGCCCTGCGGGACGACCTGCGCATCGACGACGAGATGATGCGGGTCCTGCTGCGCAGACTGGACCTGGAGGAGGCGGCGGCCTACCGCGAGGAGACGTAGTCCCGTTCCGACCTTGTCGACAGGTCCAGGGCCGCCGTTGGCATCCGCCGGAGCCGGGGGCAAATCCAGCCCCGCCGGCGTTTGAGGCGCGGGGTCCGCGCGGCGGCGAGGGTGCCGGGCGCGGCGCTGCGCGCGGGGCTTCGCGGGCTGCGCCGTAGGCGGTCCGGGTGGGCGGCCTGGGCGAGCGGCTCGGGTGGGCGGCATCCGCGCCCGTGCGGTCAGGGCCGGCCGGTGATGACCGCGGCCAGGGTGGTGCCGCGCGGGAACGCGCCGGAGGCGGTGAGTTCGGTCAGGGCCCACAGGAGCTTGGCCACGTAGATCCGCTCCACCGGGAGCCCGTGGCGGGACTCGAAGCCCGCGGCGAAGGCCTCCAGCGCGGCCGGCACCCGCGCGTAGCCGCCGTGGTGGAAGCCCTCGGCCAGGTCCCACTCGCCGGCCGGGCCACCGAAGGCGGCCAGCTGGAGGGAACGTATCTCCGCGGCCAGGAAACCGCCCGCCAGGACCGGTACGCCGAGCGCCCGCTGTCCGGGGCCCAGCCCGGCCGCCAGCCCCGCCAGGGTCCCGCCGGTGCCGCAGGCCACCGCCACCACGTCGGCCGCGCCCCGCAGCTCGCGGCCGAGATCGGCGCAGCCGGTCAGCGCGAGGGCGTTGCTGCCGCCCTCGGGCACCACGTACGCCCCGTCCGCCCCGGCCCCGTCCAGCAGCCGCGCCAGCACCTCGGGCTCGGCCTTGCGGCGATAGTCCGACCGCGCCACGAAGTGCAGCCGCATCCCGTCGGCCGCGCACCGCGCGAGGGAGTCGTTGAGCGGCCGCCCGGCCAGCTCCTCGCCCCGCACGATGCCGACGGTGTCCATGCCGAGCAGCCGGCCGGCGGCCGCGGTGGCCCGCAGGTGGTTCGAGTACGCCCCGCCGAAGGTGACCAGGCGGTCGTGGCCCGCCTCCAGGGCGGCCCGCAGGTTCGGCGCGAGCTTGCGCCACTTGTTGCCGGGCAGCTCGGGATGGACGAGGTCGTCCCGCTTCAGCAGCAGCCGTACCCCGTGTGCCGTGAACCGTTCGTCCGCCGCCAAGGCGAGCGGGGACGGCGGACGCGGCAGCAGTTCGGGGTGGGTCACCAGGCCATTGTCCCTGGTGGGACGCTGTTACTTCAGGCGCTCGCCGATGCGTTCGCGCAGGGAGTGCATCGTGAAGCCCCTGGGGTCGGGCTTGCCGGGCTGCCATTCGAGGTGGCCGATCACCGAGCGGGCCGTCCAGGCGTGGACCCGGCACAGGGCCGCCGCCGCGCGGGTGACGGCGTCGAGCTGGACGGCCGGCCAGGGGTCTTCGCCGTCGCCGAGGTTCTCGCACTCGAAGCCGTAGAAGTGGCGGTTGCCGTCGGTGTTCGCCTGGTTGTCGGGCGGGAGCCGCTTCTCCGCGATGACCGCCGCCAGCACGTCGGAGTCACCGGAGCCCGCGTGGTTGGCGCGGCCGTAGCCGACCAGGTGGACGCGGCCGTCCTTGGCGATCACGCCGTGGCAGAGGGGTCCGGGCAGGGCGCTGTGGCCCTCGCGGCAGAGCTGGACGGTGTACGGGGTGCCGCGCGTGACGGTGTGGTGGATCATCACCCCGTGCACCGGGCCCCAGGGGCCCTTGTGGTTGCGGTTGTGGGTGCGCCAGGCGCCGACTTCGACGACGGTGAGTCCCTCGTTCCGCAATGCGCCGATGAACCGGTCCGCGGACATGGGTGCGGCCATGGCCGCCTCCTTCGTTGCGGTGCTCGACGGACACCCTGTGTGTCCGTCTCATCACTCAACGGTTTAGTGGAGGCGGCCCTTCCGCGACTAGTGCCTTCGTACGGCGAGCGAGCCGATTCGGACACGCGTCAGGCGGAGGCGAGCCACAGGTCCGGGCCGAACACCTCGTAGTGGATGTCGCGGGCCGGCACGCCCTTGGCGATCAGCTGCTCGCGCACGGCCCGCATGAAGGGGACCGGCCCGCAGAGGTAGGCCCGGGTGCCCGGGGCGACGGGGACGGCCGACAGGTCCATGCGGCCCCGGCCGTCTCCCGGCTCCGCCGCCTCCTCGTACCAGAACCGGGCCGAGGCGTCGGCCAGTTTGTGGGTCAGGGCCCGGTGGTCGCCCCGCAGTGGGTGGTCGGCGGGGGAGCGGTCGGCGTGCAGCACCGTCACCGGCGCGGAGTGCCCGGTGTCGGCCAGGTGCTCCAGCATCGAGAGCATCGGCGTGCAGCCGATGCCGGCCGAGGCGAGCAGGACCGGCGCGCCGGAGTCCTCCAGGACCAGGTCGCCGTACGGGGCCGAGACCCGCAGGGTGTCGCCCGCGTGGACCCGGGTGTGCAGGTGGTGGGAGACCTCGCCGTCGGGGCCGATGGCGGCCGGGCCGTGGACCCGCTTGACGGTGATCGCGCGGACCGGCGAGCCGGGGGAGGTGGTCAGGCTGTACTGGCGGATCTGGCGGGCCCCGTCGGGGAGTTCGACCTGCACGGAGACGTACTGGCCGGGCCGGTGCGCGGGTGCGGGGGCGCCGTCCGCGGGGGTCAGCCGGAAGGTGGTGCAGTCGGCGGTCTCCTCCACCCGGCCGGTGACGGTCCATTCGCGCCACACGTCCCCGGCGGTGACCCGCTGCTCGGCGTAGAGGCGCTCCTCCACGGCGATCAGGGCGCCCGCCATCAGCCAGTAGACCTCGTCCCAGGCCCGGGCGACCTCGGGGGTGACGGCCTCGCCGAGGATCTCCGTGATCGCCTCGAAGAGGTGCTGGTGGACGACCGCGTACTGCTCGCGGGTGATGCCGAGGCTGGCGTGCTTGTGGGCGATGCGGCCGAGCATCACGTCGGGGCGGGTGTCCGGGTGCTCGACGAGGTGGGTCGCGAAGGCGGCGATGGAGCCGGCGAGGGCTTGCTGCTGGAGGCCGGAGCTCTGGTTGCCCCGGTTGAACAGGTCGCGGATCAGCTCCGGGTGGGCGGCGAAGAGCTTGGTGTAGAAGAGCTCCGCTATGTCGCCGATGGCCGCGCCGACGGCGGGCAGGGTGGCTCGAACGGTCGCGGTCGACTTCTCGGACAGCATGCGGGACTCCTCGTGCGGTGAACGTGACTCTGTGAATTGGTAATTTAGATGCGTATTTTTGGTCGTGCGAGTCCGCCGTGGTGCGGACTTCTGTTCGAACCCCCTGCGGGGCTCGGTGTGGGCCGACCCGCGGGCAGCGGGAATCGGCCACTCGGCCCGGCGGTCAGGGCCCTGCGGCCCCCGTCGGTGCCCTGCTCGAAATCCCCAGCAGGAGCGGACCGGTGGGCGCCGCCACCAGGTCGTTCACCGTCAGCGGGTCCAGTGCGGCGAAGAAGGCCTCCTGGGCCCGGCGCAGGGCGCCGCGCAGGAGGCAGGCGCCGCGCAGCGGACAGGGCGTGGTGCCGTCGCAGTCCACGACGTCACCCTCCCCCTCCAGCTCGCGCACCACCGCGCCCACCGAGGCGGCACGCCCGGCGGAGGTCAGGGCGAGCCCGCCCCCGCGGCCGCGCCGTGCCTCGACCAGGCCGAGATGCTGCAGCCTGGCGACCACTTTCGCCGTGTGGGTGTACGGGACCTCCATGGTCGCCGCCACGTCGCGCGTGGTCGGGAGGTCCGTGTCCTCGACGGCCAGGCGCATCAGGACGCGCAGCGCCAGGTCGGTGAATCGGGTCAGCCGCATGCGCCCACCGTAGGAAATTTGCATCTGGTCTGCAAATTAAAACCCGCCCAAAGCGGTCGGCTGGCCGAAATGGGTGGGATGCCCGGGGTTCAGGGGGCGCGTGGGGAGGGAGGTGGACCCCAAAGAGTGCCCCACCCCCGGACGGAGTAGTCCCACCCTTTTGTGTAATGGTCCCACCACGTTCCGTGCTGAAAGGCTGCATCCCGCAGATCCATGGAGTGATCGAAAGGGAAACACATGTCGGTCCAGGCGGGTTCCGAGTCCGAGGCCCAGACGCCGCAGCGCAGTCTCGGGACGACGGCCGCGCGGAACTTGGCAACCACGACCAAGTCCGCGCCGCAGATGCAGGAGATCACCTCGCGGTGGCTCCTGAAGATGCTGCCGTGGGTGTCCGTGCAGGGCGGCACGTACCGCGTGAACCGCAGGCTGAGCTACTCCGTCGGCGACGGACGCGTGGAGTTCATCAAGACCGGCACCCAGGTCCAGGTGATCCCGGCCGAGCTCGGCGAACTCCCGCTGCTGCGCGAGTACGAGGACCTCGACGTCCTCGGCGAGCTCGCCCAGCGGTGCCGGCAGATCGACTTCGAGGCCGGCCAGGAGCTGACCTCCTTCGGCAGCGCCGCCGACCAGGTGTTCCTGCTCGCCCACGGCCGCATCGACCAGATCGGCCCGGGCCCCTACGGGGACGACGCCGTGCTGCAGACCGTCGCCGACGGCGCGTACTTCGGCGAGGACTCCCTCGTCGATGAAGAATCGATTTGGGAGTACACCGCCCGCGCCGCCACCTCCGGCACCGCGCTGACCCTGTCCCGGCAGGACTTCCAGCTGCTCGCCGACCGGGTCGAGTCGCTGCGCGAGCACGTGGACCGCGTACGGGCCCTGCCCGCCCAGCGCACCAACAAGTACGGCGAGGCCGCGATCGACCTCTCCGCCGGCCACCAGGGCGAGGCCGTCCTGCCGGGCACCTTCGTGGACTACGAGGCCCACCCGCGCGAGTACGAACTCTCGATTGCACAAACGGTCCTGCGCGTGCACACCCGCGTCGCCGACCTCTACAACCAGCCGATGAACCAGACCGAGCAGCAGTTGCGGCTCACGGTCGAGGCGCTGCGCGAGCGCCAGGAGCACGAGATGCTCAACAACCGCGACTTCGGCCTGCTCCACAACGCCGACTACGACCAGCGCATCCAGCCGCACGACGGCGCGCCCAGCCCCGACGACATGGACCAGCTGCTCAGCATGCGGCGCGGCTCCAAGTTCTTCCTGGCGCACCCCAAGGCGATCGCCGCCTTCGGCCGCGAGTGCAACAAGCGCGGGCTCTACCCGGAGTCGGTGGAGTTCCACGGCAACCGGGTGCCGTCCTGGCGCGGGGTGCCGATCTTCCCGAGCGGCAAGATCCCGATCAGCGACGCCCGCACCACGTCCATCCTGTGCATGCGCACCGGCGAGGAGGAGCAGGGGGTGATCGGCCTGCACCAGCCGGGCATCCCCGACGAGATCGAGCCGAGCCTGTCGGTCCGCTTCATGGGGATCAGCGAGCAGGCGATCATCTCGTACCTGGTCACCGCCTACTTCTCGGCCGCGGTGCTGGTGCCGGACGCGCTCGGCGTGCTGGAGAACGTCGAGATCGGCCGCTGGCGCTGAGTGCCGTGAATACGATCGCGACCGGCGAGGGCCACGAGGCCGCGGCCCTGCTGGAACGGACCAGGGAAGCCGTCGATCCGGAACTGCGGCGCACGGTCGAGAGCCTGCCCGGCTCGATGCGGCGCGTGGCGATGTACCACTTCGGCTGGGAGCACGAGGACGGTACGCCGGCCGCGGGCACCACCGGGAAGGCCATCCGGCCCGCCCTGGTCCTGGCCGCCGCCCAGGCCCTGCAGGGTCCGGGGGGCGGGCGGGCCGACGAGGCCGTACGGGCGGCGGCGGCCGTGGAGCTGGCGCACAATTTCACGCTGCTGCACGACGACGTGATCGACAAGGACGTCCGGCGGCGCGGCCGGGCCACCGCCTGGACCGTCTTCGGGATACCGGACGCGATCATCACGGGCGACGCCATGATGGCCCTCGCGCTGCGGCTGCTCGCGGAGGATCCGCATCCGGCCGCGGCGGCCGCCTCGTCCCGGCTCACGGCCTGCGTCATCGAGCTGTGCGCGGGCCAGCAGGCGGACTGCGCCTTCGAGCAGCGCCCGCACGTTCCGCTCGATGAGTGCATGGCCATGGCCACGGCCAAGACCGGGGCCCTGCTGGGCTGCGCCTGCGCGCTGGGCGCCCTGTACGCGGGGGCCGGGCCGGAGGAGGTCGACGCGATGGACGCCTTCGGCCGGGAGGCCGGGCTGGCGTTCCAGCTGATCGACGACCTGATCGGCATCTGGGGGGATCCGGGGCACACCGGCAAGCCCGCCGGGGCCGATCTGATCGCCCGCAAGAAGTCCCTCCCGGTCGTGGCCGCCCTCACCTCGGGCACCGCGGCGGGGGAGGAGCTAGCCGCCCTGTACGCGGGTCCCATGACCGGGGGCGACGTGCGCAGGGCCGCCGACGCGGTGGAGCGGGCCGGCGGGCGCGACTGGGCGCAGGCCCAGGCGGCGGACCGGATGGGACGGGCCGTCCAGCACCTGTCCCGTGCGGTGGCGGACCTCGGGGCGGCGGGCGGGCTGCTGTCGCTCGCGGAGTTCGTGACGCGCCGTACGAGGTGACCGCGCGCGGGGGCGGCGGATGCCCGGGGTGCGGGGGTACGGGGGTACGGGGGTACGGGGGAGGCCCGTTCCGGCATCGAGCGATGCCGGAACGGGCCTTACCGCATGTCCGCGCCAACTCTAGGATCACTCACGGTTGTTGACACGCGAGTGAAGGGTGTGACCAGTGGCGCTGGAGATACGTCAGGCGGATCAGTCGGACCGGGACGCGGTGGCTCGGCTGCTCGACGAGGCCTTCCGCACCGACCCGGTGAGCAGCTGGGTCTTCCCGGATCCGGAGCACCGGGCCGCGGTGCACGGGAAGTTCCTGGGCGTCTTCGTGGACGTGGCGCTGGCCGAGGGCCGGATCGACTACGCCGTGGACGGCTCTGCGGCCGCGCTGTGGCTGCGGATCCCGGCGGGCGAACCGGAGGGCGAGGACGAGATCCCCGCGAAGATGCGGGCGGTGGCCGACCCGGACAACGAGCGGTGCGAACTGGTCGGCCGGCTCACGGGTGCGGTGCACCCGACGGCGGAGGAGCACGAGTACCTGCTGATGATCGCGGTCGCCCCGGGCCGGCAGGGGGAGGGGCTGGGCAGCGAGCTGATGCGGCCGGTGCTGGAGCGCTGCGACCGCGAGGGCGTGCCGGCGTACCTGGAGGCGAGCAGTGAGCGCAGCAAGGGGCTGTACGAGCGGCTCGGCTGGGAGTTCACCGGCGAGGCGGTGCAGCTTCCGGACGGCCCGCTGATGTGGCCGATGTGGCGCAAGCCGCTGGGCTAGGCGCGCGGCGGGGCCGGACACACCGGGAGCGCGCGGGGGCTTGCGTAACCACTTCACCTGAAGTACTTTCCTCGATGTGCCCGGATGCGGGGACACTGTCGAACGGAAGAGAATCGCTTGCGCAAGCTCACGTACTTCATCGCCACGTCGGTCGACGGGTTCATCGGTGCCCCGGACGGCGACGGCGACTTCTTCTACACCCAGCTCGATGCCGAGTTCATCGAGTTCCTCACGACCGAGTACGCGGACACCGTCGCCCGCCTGGGGCGCGACCACCTCGGCATCGCCGACGCGCCGCTCTCGCGCTTCGACACGGTGCTGATGGGGCGGGCCACGTACGACGTCGGCTTCAAGCAGGGCGACACCAACCCCTACGGCCACCTGCGCCAGTACGTCGTCTCGCGCTCGCTCACCGCCGCGCCGGACCCGCAGGTGGAGCTGATCAGCGGGGACGTGGTGGCCCGGGTCCGCGAGCTCAAGGCCGAGGACGGGCTCGACATCTGGCTGTGCGGCGGGGCGGACCTCGCGGGGCAGCTGATCGACGAGATAGACGAGTTCATCGTCAAGACCTACCCGTTCTTCCTGGGCACCGGCATGCCCATGTCGCGGGCCGGATTCGGGCTGCGCACCCTGGAACTCACCGGGGCGAAGACCTTCGGCGGCGGCCAGACCGTCACCTCGTACGCCGTCAAGCGCTGACCCGCCGGCCGCTCGGCCTCCCAAACGCGCCGAACCGGCCTACCGTGGAGGTATGGCCGGTGAACAGCAGAAGCACGCGCACGAGAGGGTGGCCCCGCAGGCCGGGCACGAACAGAAGACGTGCCCGGCGTGCGGGCGCCCCGTCGACACGGTGGTCAGGCGGCGCAAGTCCCTCGGGGTCTTCATTCCGGTATGGGGCCGGGGTCCTTGCCGCAACCCTGACTGCCCCGACTACGCGGTGCCCGAGGAGCGGTGACTCAGCCCTTCGCGGCGAGGTCCTTCGTGTCCAGACCGGAGGCGAAGCCGTTGGCCCAGAGCTGGTTGACGCGCGCCCGCTCGGCGGAGTTCGGGGTGGCGTTCTGGCACGAGGTGCCAGGGCCGCCGCCCGACATCAGCTCGCTGCACGGGCCCGAGTAGTGGTCCGGCAGACCCAGCACGTGGCCGGTCTCGTGCGAGGTCACCCGGGTGGAGTTGTACTGCTGGTTCTGCCGGTAGTCGAGGAAGATGTAGCCCCGGCCGTGCCCGTCCGTGCTCGCGTACGAGCCACGTGAGTCATTGCCCTCGCGGTACGAGAAGTTCCCGCCGGAGGACACCTCCTGCAGCCTGACGTTGCTCACCGAGCTGTTCCAGATCTGCGTGGAGCGGGCTATCTGCGTGCGGAAGCTGGGCGCGTTGCGGGTGTTGTACGTGACGGTCACGGCCAGGGCGCCGGGGTTCGCGGCACGCTGCTCGGTGACCGAGCGCTGCACGGCCTCGAAGAAGGCGCGGTTGGCGGCCACGTTCTCCTGCGAGCCCTCGTACGCGGCGTAGCTTGCGGCATTGCCGACGGGGGCGGGGGCGGCGACGGCGGTGGGGACGACGCCGAGGCCGGCGGCCAGGCCGAGGCCGATGGTGGTGGCCAGAACGGCCTTACGGGAGTGGCGCATGTGGGGGAGCTCCTACTCGTCCGGTGCGGTGGGGGGTGGTCGTTCGGTACCGGAGTCTGCGGGAGCGGAAGTGCCCGGCGGATGATGTCACTCCCCGATAGCGCGGACCTATCGGGAAGATTTCGACAGCCCAACTCACATGAGAATGGCGTGATTCGGGGGGCTATCGGTGGCTGGTGCGGTCCACCGGGACCGGCCTACCCTCAGGTCATGGAGCTCGAGGTCAGGCACCTGCGCGCGCTGTGCGCCATCGCCGACGCCGGCAGCCTGCACAAGGCAGCCCGGCAACTCGGCGTGAGCCAGCCCTCCTTGACGACCCAGCTGCGCCGCATCGAACGGGCCCTGGACGGCGAGCTGTTCCTGCGCGAACGGACCGGATGCCGGCCCACCCCTTTCGGCCGGACCGTGCTGGGCCGGGCCCGTCCCCTGGTGGCCGAGATGGCCGCGCTGGTGGCGGAGGCCCGGGCGCTGGCCCACGGTCCGCGGCTGCGCATCGGCTCCACGGCCAGCCGGGCCCTGCCGGGATGGCTGCGGCGGCTGCACCGAAGGCTGCCGGACACCGAGACCTCGCTGGTGGTGGACGTCTCCGCCAACGCGCTGCTCAGGATGGTCGACGCGGGGCAGCTGGACGTGGCGTTCGTGCACGAGGTGGAGGGCAGCCCGCTGCGGGTGCCGGCCGGGCTGCAGATGCACGTGCTGATGGAGCGCGAGCCGCAGTTCGTGTCGATGTCCCGGGACCATCCCGCCGCCCGGCAGGCGGTGGTCTCCTTACGGGACCTCGCCGCCGACCGCTGGATGGTGGATCCCTCGGTCGACGGCGAGTGGGACGGCCTGCGGCGGGTCTTCGCCGGGGCCGGGCTCGACCCGCCGGTGCTGCACGCCGACTACCACACGGCGACCTCGCTGATCATCTCCGGCGAGGCGGTCGCGCCGTGCCAGCCGACGTCCGGGCCGCGCGAGGACATGGCGATCCGGCCGCTGTCGGGGGATCCGCTCGCGGTGCGGCTGCTGCTGGCGACTCGGCCGGGTGCGCACGCGGAGGTCTACGAGGACCTCCGCGACGCGTACCGCGAGGCCGCGCTGCGCACGCCGCCGTACCGTGCCTGGCTCCACCACCACGCGAGCCCCCTCCTGGAGGCGGCCTGAGGATCGGGGCTCCACTCCGGACCCCGCGCCTCAATCGCCGGCGGGGCTGAAAGGTCGCCTCAAACGCCGGCGGGGCTGGATGTGCACGGCGGGGCTTGATGTGCGTGGCGAGGTTGATGTGCCCGGTGGGGTTGATGTGCCTGGTGGGGTTGATGTGTCCGGCAGGGCCGGGAAATTCAGCCTCGCCGGCGTTTGAGGCGCAAGGTCTGGGGCGGAGCCCCAGGTTCTTGAGCCTCGCCGGCGATTGAGGCGCGGGTCCGGGCTTCGCGCGCGGCACCCGCCTCGGCTAGCGCTGCGTACGGGCTCGGTCGTACGCCAGGGACAGTGCCCCCTGGGCCGTCAGGCAGGCCCCCGCCGCCGCCCAGCCAGGGCTGCGCCGCCGCACGGCCCAGAGCATCAGCGGCGCCCCCGCGGCAAGCTGCACCGCACCCAGCTTCCGCGCCTTCGGCCCGCGGACCCACGGCCCCAGCGGCCCCTCCTCCACCGCGTCGAGCTCGGCCCGCACCGCATCGCGCCACCCGGCCCACTCCACCGTCTCGGCGCCGGCCGCCACCCGGGCCGCCGCCCGCAGCCGGTCGGCCGGTTCTCCCGGGCTCAGCCCGGCCGGCAGGGCCAGTCCGGCACGCGTCAGCAGGGCGATCAGCCCGAGCAGCCGGGTCTCGCCGTCACCGGCGCCGCCGACGGCGGGGTCGGCGGCAGGGTCGGTGCGGGTGAGCCGTTCCAGCTCCTCCAGGTCGAGCACGGGGTCCAGTCCGAGCCGCACCGCCAGGGTCCGCATGGCATCGGGCGCGCCGGCCGGCCTCCCGGCCGCGTCCCACTCGTAGGCGGCGGTGCGCCGGAACCCGCTCGACAGGGTGAATCCGGCCCGGCCGCCCTCCCACCACACGCTCAGCACCGGCCAGTTGGTGCCGAGCGCGATCGCCGAGCCCCATCCGGAGAGGACCTCGGCCACGCTCTCCTCGCCCGCGAGCCACGGTTTGACCTCGGGGACGAGCGCGCTCCACGTGCCCGCCGGCACGAGCAGCAGCCGTACGCGCAGCAGGTGCGCGGGAGGACGGGCGGCGAGGGGTTCGGCCCGGCAGAGGAGCATGCCGCCCGTCGCGGCCCTGGAGATTGACATGCGCACACAATAAGGCAAATCGCCCCCAAATGGCGGATTCGGGCAGCACGCTTGACTTCGCTTGACCGCGATATATCGTGTTATCCAGAAGACGCGATATGTTGCGTGCGTCGAGCCCGTCCGTGAACGCACGAGGAGGATCAGCACCATGGCAGAGCAGTCGTCCCAGCCGTCGCAGTCGACGTGGCACTTCGCCGCACCGCAGAAGCTCACCTTCGAGGAGCCGGTGACCGAGCTCCGCGTCCGCGTCGTGAGCGGCACGGTGAACGTGGTCGCCGCCGAAGAGGGGCCGGCCCGACTCGAAGTGACCGAGGTCGACGGACCGCCGCTGTACGTCGTGCAGGACGGCGGCACGCTCACCGTCTCCTACGAGGACCTGCCCTGGAACGGTTCCCAGGGCTTCAAGCAGTGGATCGAGGCCAAGCCCTGGAAGGCCTGGTCCGGTTCCGCCTCCGGCCGCAAGGCCTGGGAGCGTAGCGCCGCGTTCACCCTCACCGTGCCCGCCGCCACCCAGGTCCGCGTGGCCGCGGTCGACGCCACCGCCTTCGTCTCCGGCATCTCCGGCGGCACCGACGTCAACGGGGTCTCCGGCGACGCCACGCTCGTCGGACTGTCCGGCAGGGTCAAGGCGCACACCGTCTCCGGCAGCGTCGAGGCCCAGTCCGTCACCGGCGACCTCGGCTTCCACTCGGTGTCCGGCGGCCTGACGGTCGTCGACGGCGCGGGCGTGAGCGTACGGGCCGACTCGGTCAGCGGTGACATGCTCATCGACCTGGACCTCGGCCCGGCGGCCGAGCGTCCCGTGGACATCGCGCTGAACTCCGTCTCCGGCCAGGTCGCGATCCGCCTCCCGCATCCCGCCGACGCCCGCGTGGAGGCCAACACCGCCACCGGCGGCGTCTCCAACGCCTTCGAGGACCTGCGGGTCTCCGGCCAGCTGGGCGCCAAGCGGATCACCGGCACGCTCGGCACCGGTGCCGGCACCCTGCGGGCCACCACCGTCTCGGGCGCCATCGCGCTGCTGCGCCGCCCGCAGTCCGACGCGGACGCCCCCGCCCCCGCTCCCCTCGCGCTCGACAAGAAGGTGCTCTGACATGCCGCCCGTCTTCGCCCACGGCCGTCTCCGCCTCTACCTCCTCAAGCTGCTCGACGAGGCCCCGCGCCACGGGTACGAGGTGATCCGCCTGCTGGAGGAGCGCTTCCAGGGCCTGTACGCGCCCTCCGCGGGCACCGTGTACCCGCGCCTGGCCAAGCTGGAGGCCGAGGGCCTGGTCACGCACGCCACCGAGGGCGGGCGCAAGGTGTACTCGATCTCCGAGGCGGGCCGCGCCGAACTGGCCGACCGCAGCGGTGAACTGGCCGACCTGGAGCTGGAGATCCGCGACTCGGTCACCGAACTCGCCGCCGAGATCCGGAGCGATGTCCGGGGCGCCGCGGGTGACCTGCGGCGCGAGATGCGGGCGGCGGCGTCCGCGTCGGCGACGCCCGTGGGTGAGGACGAGTCCTGGAAGGCGGCCAAGGAGGAGCTGCGCAAGGCGCGGCAGGAGTGGAAGGAACAGGCGCGCCGGGCGAAGGACGAGAGCCGGCGGGCGCGTGAGGAGGCGCAGCAGGCACGCCGCCAGGCGAAGGAGGCGCAGGAGCGGGCGCGCGAGGAGGTCCAGCGGATCGCGGGGCAGCTGCAGGAGCAGTTCGCCAAGTCCGGCGGGGTTCTGGGGAGTCTGGCGGGGGCGTGGCTCGGTGGGGGTGTGCCGAGTGGGGCCGGGGCCGGGGCCGGGGCCGGGGCTGGGGCTGGGTCTGCCTCTGCGCCTGCGGCTGGGCGGGCGGGGGAATCGGATGCGGCTGCCGGCTGGGCCGAGGATCTGGCGCCCACCGGTGACCCGGCGCGTGACCTGGACCGGCTGCTGGACCGCTTCCGCGACGAGGTGCGGGATGCGGCGCGGGATCACGGGGTGAGTGCGGCTCAGGTGGCCGAGGCCCGTGGGCACCTTGCGGAGGCCGGGGCGCGGCTGGGGGCGGCGCTTCGGGCCAGGCCGTAGCCCGGGCTCGGCCCGGGCCCCGCGCCTCAATCGCCGGCGAGGCTCAAGGAACGGGGCTCCGCCCCGGACCCCGCGCCTCAATCGCCGGCGGGGCTGGAGTGGCCTGGCGGCGCTGGAGTGGGTTGGCGACGCTGGAGTGGGCCGGTGCGGGTGAGAGAGCGGGGCTCCGCCCCGGGCCCCGCGCCTCAATCGCCGGCGGGGCTGGAGTGGCCTGGCGACGCTGGAATGGCCTGGCGGTGCTGGAGTGGCTGCATGTCAGGTCTTGAGGGTGGATTCGGCCGTGGTGTAGGTGATGCCGTGGTCCGTCAGGACCTCTGAGACCGGGCCGGGGCGGGAGAGCAGGGCCAGGAGGAGGTGCAGGGTGCCGATGTGGTTGTCCTTGCGGCCCAGGGCGATGCGCAGGGACTGTTCCAGGACCTTCTTCGCGTCCTCGGTGAAGGGGACGTGATGGCTGCCGGCGCTGCCCGCCGGACGTTCCCGGCCCAGGGCCGAGCGGAGCGAGGAGCCCAGGGTCCGCCTGCGCGGGGCCGGGGCCGCGAGGGCGCCCTCGCCGTGGGTCTCCTCGATGCGGGAGACGATCTCCGTGAGGTCGATGCCGAGTCCGGCCAGCGCCTCCTCGTCCGCCCGGGACATGCCGCCCCGGCGGCGGGCTGCCGTGAGGTCGGCGGCGACCGCCGTGCGGTCCACGCCCAGGGGGTCCAGGGCCCCGAGGGCCAGCAGCGAGAGCAGCAGGTGTTCCTCGGTGACCGTGGCGGCCCCCGTCTGCCGGGCCTCGGCCACCGCACCCTTCACGGTCGACCGGGCGTCCCGGGTGAAGCGTTCGAACATCAGAGCCTCCCGTACTTCTTGTGCACGGCCTGCCGGCTGACGCCCAGCTCGGCCGCGATCTCCTGCCAGGACCACCCCTGCGCGCGGGCACTGCGTACCTGTACGGCCTCCAGCTGCTCCAGCAGCCTCCGGAGGGCCGCCACGGCACGCAGGCCCACGCGCGGGTCGCGGTCACCGGCCCGTTCGGCGAGATCGGTCGCTTCCGTCATGGTGTCAATGTAGGTTGACGCGGGAGGTGGCGTCAACCCCGGTTGACATCTACGGCTTGAGGACGATCTTGCCGAAGAGGTCGCCCGACGCGAGCTTCTCGAACCCCTCCCGCGCCCGGTCCAGCGGCAGCACCTCGTCGATGACCGGCCGCAGCCCGGTCGTGGCGCAGAACGACAGCAGGTCCTCCAGCTCGTCCTTCGAGCCCATCGTCGAGCCGACCACCTTCAGCTCCAGGAAGAAGATCCGGGTCAGCTCGGCGTGCGCCGGGCGGTCGCCGCTCGTCGCACCGGAGATCACCAGGGTGCCGCCGGGGCGCAGGGACTTCACCGAGTGGGACCAGGTGGCGGCGCCCACCGTCTCGATCACCGCGTCCACCCGCTGCGGCAGCCGCGCGCCCGGCTCGTACGCCTCGACCGCGCCCAGCTCCACGGCCCGCTTGCGCTTGGCCTCGTCGCGGCTGGTGGCGAAGACCCGCAGGCCCGCCGCCTTGCCGAGGGCGATCGCGGCGGTCGCGACACCCCCGCCGGCGCCCTGCACCAGGACGGAGTCCCCGGGGCGCACCCCGGCGTTGGTGAACAGCATCCGGTACGCGGTCAGCCAGGCCGTCGGGAGGCAGGCGGCCTCCTCGAAGGACAGCTCGGCGGGCTTGCGCAGGACGTTCCAGGCGGGGACGGTCACCTGCTCGGCGAAAGTGCCCTGGTAGCGCTCGGTCAGGATCGAGCGGGGCTCGTCCGGGCCGACCCCGTGGCCGCTCTGGCCGATCACGGAGTGCAGGACGACCTCGTTGCCGTCCTGGTCGATCCCGGCGGCGTCGCAGCCGAGGATCATCGGGAGTCTTTCCTCGCCGAGGCCCACCCCGCGCAGCGACCACAGGTCGTGGTGGTTGAGGGAGGCGGCCTTGACGTTCACGGTCACCCAGCCGGGCCGGGCCTCAGGGGCGGGGCGGTCGCCCAGCTCAAGGCCGTTCAGCGGCTGGTCACGGTCGATTCGGGCGGCGTAGGCAGCGAACATGCCGCGACGCTACCGCTCGGTAGGGCCGGGTTCCAGACCTTCCGGCGGCCGCGGCGGTGAGGCCTTCGTCGCACTGGGCGGGCAGACCGGGCCGCCGCGCGAAAGAGCGGAGGCCCGACCGGAAGGATCCGGTCGGGCCTCTGCTCGTACGCCTCGGGTCCGCGGTCAGACCAGGCGGGCCACGCCGTCCGCCTTGGCCGCGGCGGCGACGGCCGCGGAGACGGCCTCCGCGACGCGCTCGTCGAACGGCGACGGGATCACGTAGTCGGCGGCGAGCTCGTCACCCACGACGCCGGCGATGGCGTCGGCGGCGGCGATCTTCATGCCTTCGGTGATCCGGGTGGCGCGCACCTTGAGGGCACCCGCGAAGATGCCCGGGAACGCCAGCACGTTGTTGATCTGGTTCGGGAAGTCCGAACGGCCCGTGGCCACGACCGCCGCGTACTTGTGCGCGACGTCCGGGTGGACCTCCGGGTTCGGGTTGGCCATGGCGAAGACGAAGGCGTCCTTCGCCATCGAGGCCACCGCCTCCTCCGGGACCGTGCCGCCGGAGACGCCGATGAAGACGTCCGCGCCCGCGAGGGCCGACTCCAGCGAGCCGGTCTGGTTCGTCTTGTTCGTCAGGCCCGCGATCTCCGTCTTGACGTCCGTCAGGTCGGAGCGGTCCGCGGACACGACGCCCTTGCGGTCGGTGACGCAGACGTCGCCGATGCCCGCGTCCACGAGGATCTTGGCGATGGCGATGCCCGCCGCGCCCGCACCCGAGATCACGGCGCGCAGGTCGCCGAGGGTGCGACCCGTGAGCTTCGCCGCGTTGCGCAGCGCCGCCAGCGTGACGATGGCGGTGCCGTGCTGGTCGTCGTGGAAGATCGGGATGTCCAGCGCCTCCTGGAGGCGGCGCTCGATCTCGAAGCAGCGGGGGGCCGAGATGTCCTCGAGGTTCACCCCGCCGAAGGACGGGGCGAGGCGGATGACCGTCTCGATGATCTCGTCCGTGTCCTTGGTGGCGAGCGCGATCGGGACCGCGTCCACACCACCGAACTGCTTGAAGAGAATGGCCTTGCCCTCCATGACGGGGAGGGAGGCTTCCGGGCCGATGTCACCGAGTCCGAGCACGGCCGTGCCGTCGGTGACGACGGCGACCACGTTGGACTTCCAGGTGTACTCGTTCACCAGCTCCGGCTGCTCGGCGATGGCGCTGCACACCTTCGCCACGCCGGGCGTGTACGCGAGGGACAGGTCGTCCTTGTTCGTGACCGGTACCGTGGCCTGGATGGCCATCTTGCCGCCCCGGTGCAGCGCGAAAACCGCGTCCGGGTTGTTGTCCGTGACGCTGTCACTGCGAGGGTTGATGATCTCCGCTGCCACTGTGTGTGACCCCTTAAGTCCTTTGAATCGTTGAGGGTGGCCACTCCTGGTTAAGGGGTGGGCGGGCACCGCGTCCGTACTCCGCATCGACGGTTGGCCCGTCTCCGCGAAGGGGAGGTTCGTACGCGCGGGCGCGCCGCACGCGCGCCCTGAGCCCCGGATGAGGGGTGTAAGGATCTGTTCTACCCGAAGAACGCTCGCCCAGACGAGTCGATTCCCGCTCAACTGTAGGTCGCTTGCCCCGCTTTTGGCGAAAAGTCCAAACCTTGATGTCCGGCAGGCGAGACGAGCCGTAGAAACTCCGGCCAAAAGCCCTGGTCACGGCAGTATCTGCGGTCTCGAACCCCGTTCCCCGCAGTCCTGTTGGACTGCACAGGGGGCCCGTTATCCGATTTTGACCTGACGGGCACCCTGAATGTCTCAGTCCGAATGGCAAGATGCCGTAATCACACAAGGTCGCGACACTCGATGGTGCGTGTCCGACCGTTTTCGATGCTTTTCCACCAGCCGGAGGAACGAAGCCATGACCGCAAGCACCACCCGTCGTACGACCGCCGCCCGGTCCCGGATCGCCGCGGCCGGTGCGATCGCGGTCGCCGGCGCCCTGATCCTCACCGGCTGTGGTGACCAGACCGACAGCGGCACCAAGGCCCAGGACAAGACCAGCGACGCTCCGCTGTTCTCCAAGCTGCCCAAGAAGATCCAGGACGCCGGCGTCATCAAGGTCGGCACGGACGCCGCGTACGCCCCGATGGAGTACACCGAGGGCGGCAAGATCGTCGGTGTCGACCCCGACATCGCCGAGGCCCTGGGCAAGCAGCTCGGTGTGAAGTTCCAGTTCACCTCCGGCACCTTCGACGGTCTGATCACCTCCCTGGAGACCGGTCGCCAGGACGTCGCCATGTCGTCGATCACCGACAACAAGCGCCGCCAGGAAGGCCTGGACGAGAAGGGCGCGAAGATCGGCAAGGGCGTCGACTTCGTCGACTACTTCTCCTCCGGCGTCTCGCTCCTCGTCAAGAAGGGCAACCCGGACAACATCAAGTCGCTCGACGACCTGTGTGGCAAGACGGTCGCCGTGCAGCGCGGCACCATCTACGAGGACACCTTCAAGGCGCAGGCCGAGAAGTGCGGTGACAAGAAGCTCACCATCGAGGCGTTCGACACCGACGCCGAGGCCCAGACGCGCGTCAAGGCCGGCGGCGCCGTGGCCGACATGAACGACTACCCGGTCGCCGCGCACATCGCGAAGACCTCCGGTGGCGGCAACGACTTCGAGGTCGGCGGCCAGCAGACCGACGTCGGCCTCTTCGGCATCGCCGTCGCCAAGGAGAACACCCAGCTCCGCGACGCGCTGAAGGAAGCCCTCGACGCCATCATCAAGGACGGCTCCTACGCCAAGGTCCTCGAGAAGTGGGACGTCAAGGGAAGCGCTGTCCAGTCGGCCACTGTCAACGCCGGTCAGTGATCCGCGCGCACCACTGAAGGGCAGTCATAGTGACTGACAAGATCGACAAGGGTCCGGCCGCAACTCCGCCGGCCGGGCCCGGCGCCTCGGGCATCCCCTACGAGGCCATCAAGGCCATCCCCGTCCGCCACTACGGACGCTGGATCAGCGCCGTGCTCGTGGCCGTGATCCTGGGCTGGCTCGTCTACGCCTTCTCCCAGGGCAAGGTCATCTGGGCGACGGTCGGGGACAAGCTGTTCGACCCGTCCGTCCTCGACGGACTCTGGAACACCGTCGTCATCAGCGTGCTGTCGATGCTGCTGGGCCTCCTGCTCGGCATCCTCTTCGCCGTGATGCGGCTCTCGAACAACCCGGTCACGAGCTTCGTGTCCTGGCTCTACATCTGGTTCTTCCGCGGCACCCCGGTGTACGTCCAGCTGCTGGTCTGGTTCAGCCTCCCGCTGATCTTCCAGTACATCAACCTGGGTCCGATCTACAAGAACGAGACCGTCGACGTCATGACGCCGTTCATGGTCGCCCTCCTGGGCCTCGGCCTGAACGAGGGCGCCTACATGGCGGAGATCGTCCGGGCCGGCATCCAGTCCGTCGACGAGGGCCAGAGCGAGGCCTCGCACGCACTCGGCATGACCCGCACGCAGACCATGCGCCGCGTGGTGCTCCCGCAGGCGATGCGCGTGATCATCCCGCCGACGGGCAACGAGTTCATCAACATGCTGAAGACCTCGTCCCTGGTCTCGGCGGTGCAGTACACCGAACTGCTGCGCGCCAGCTCCAACATCGGCTCCACGGCCGGCGCGGTGATCGAGATGTACTTCGTCGCCTCCATCTGGTACCTGGCCCTGACCAGCGTCTTCAGTGTCGGCCAGTACTACCTGGAGCGCCGCTACGCCCGCGGCGCGCTGCGCAGCCTGCCTCCCACGCCGTTCCAGCGGCTGAAGGCAAACCTGAACATGTTCCGCCGTACGGAGGTGACGAAGTGACCGCCCAGCCGATGGTCAAGGCCGAAGGCGTCCACAAGTCCTACGGCGCCGCCCACATCCTGCGGGGCATCGACCTCGAGGTCGCCCCGCGCGAGGTCTTCTGCCTGGTCGGTCCGTCCGGCTCCGGCAAGTCGACCTTCCTGCGCTGCATCAACCACCTGGAGCGCATCAACGCCGGCCGGCTCTCGGTCGACGGCCAGCTGGTGGGGTACAAGCAGAAGGGCGACAAGCTCTACGAGCTGAAGGACAGCGAGGTCGCGGCCCAGCGCCGGGACATCGGCATGGTCTTCCAGCGCTTCAACCTCTTCCCGCACATGACGGCCATCGAGAACGTCATGGAAGCCCCCGTCATGGTCAAGGGCGAGTCCAAGGCGGTGGCGCGCGAGCGCGCCGTACGCCTCCTGGACCGCGTGGGCCTCGGCGACAAGGGCGGGAACTACCCCACCCAGCTCTCCGGCGGCCAGCAGCAGCGCGTGGCGATCGCCCGCGCGCTCGCCATGGAGCCGAAGCTGATGCTCTTCGACGAGCCCACCTCGGCGCTCGACCCGGAGCTGGTGGGCGACGTCCTCGACGTCATGCGGGACCTCGCCGAGTCGGGCATGACCATGATCGTGGTCACGCACGAGATGGGCTTCGCCCGCGAGGTCGGCGACAACCTCGTCTTCATGGACGGCGGTGTGGTCGTCGAGTCGGGCAACCCGCGCGACGTGCTGGGCAACCCGCAGCACGACCGCACGAAGGCGTTCCTCTCCAAGGTGCTGTAGTCGTACGCACCGGCGGACGGGTGAGGGGCGGTACGGGATTCCCGTGCCGCCCCTCTCGCATGCGCGTGCAGGTCCCTCCCCGTCCCCGGCGGGCGACTGCTTCTAAGTCCCTACTTCAGACCTAGGACCAGCGCGTCCGAGGGGGAGCGCCAGACGGTGCGGGCCTCTGCGAAGCCCGCTTCGCGGAGGGCGGCGGCGTGCCAGGCCTCGGAGGGGGTGTCGCCGTCCGCGTGCTCCCCGTAGATCTCGAAGCGCCGCTTCACCGGCTCGGCCAGCGTCGGGTCCGCGGCCGCCAGCGCCCACCACTCGCGCCAGTCCACCGCCCCGGCCGCCTTGGCCCGGTCCATGCCGGCGTGCCGGTGGGCGTGCTCGGCGGCGTCGATGCGCGGGGTGGCCGGGTCGGGCATGTGGTCGGCGTTCATGAACACCCCGCCCGGGGCCACCAGCGGCGCGAGCTGCCCGTACAGCACGGCCAGTTCCCTGCTCGGCAGCCAGTGCAGGGCGGTGGCCGTCAGGACCGCGTCGTAGGTGGCGTGGGGGAGGGTCGAACGCCAGTCGGGGTCCTTGAGGTCGGCGGTGACGAAGGTGACCCGCCCGTCGCCCGCGAAGTGGCCCTCGGCGATGGTGAGCAGCGCCGGGTCGAGATCGACGCCCGTGCTGGTGGCTCCCGGGAACCGCTTGAGCGCGCGGTCCGTGATACTTCCCGTACCGCACGCGAGATCCAGTACCCGGGGGGTGGGTCCCACCAGCGCCTCGACCATGTCCAGCATCACCCGGAACCGCTCCTCGCGGTCGGGCATGTACCACTCCTGCTGCCGGTCCCAGCTGTCCTGCCAGGCCTGCCAGTGACCGGTCCCGGCACCTGCGGCCGTTTCCTTCGGATCCGCCATCCCGAAGCCCTCCATGTAATACCCTCGAATACGTCCCAGTCGTTACCTGGACACTAATCCGCAGCCGTAAGGACAACAAGTGGAACTGGCCCATTACTCGGACTTCGCCGTGCGCCTGGTCAACACCGAGGAGCCGGCCCGCAACAAGGACGCGCTCACCTCGGTGGACGCCGTCCGCGCCCTGTTCGGCGAGAGCGCGCAGATGGCGCGCCGCGTCACGGACACCGACGTCACCCGCTTCCGCAACGTCCGGGGCCGGCTGCGCTCCGTCTTCGACGCCGCCGACGCCGGCGACCACGTCCTCGCGGTCGACCTGCTGAACTCGCTGCTCATGGAATTCCCCGTCAGCCCGCAGGTCTCCGGCCACGAGCTCATCGGCGACGACGGCCGCCCGGACTGGCACCTCCACCTCGCAGAGCACCCCTCGAACGCCTCTGCGGGCTACGCCGCCATGGCGGCCATGGGCCTGGCCTTCCACGTCACCGAGCACGGGCCCGAACGCCTGGGCCTGTGCCAGGCCGCGCCCTGCCGCAACGCCTACCTCGACACCTCCACCAACCGCTCGCGGCGCTACTGCTCCGACCGCTGCGCCACCCGGGCGAACGTGGCCGCCTACCGCGCCCGCAAGCGGCTGGAGGCCGAGCTGTCCGCCAACAGCGGGCGCAGCGCCGAGACCGCCCAGGAGAGCCGGGCCCTCAGCGAGCGCTGATCCTCCTCGCGCGGCCGAAAGCGCAGCACCGCCGTCGCCAGCACCAGCTCGGCGGGCACCGGCCCGTAGACGGTGCTGTCGCCGGTCTCGTTGTACGGGTTGTCGCCGAGCACCCACCAGCTGCCGCCCGGCCGCCGCTCCACCGCCCGCTTGACCACGAGCAGGTCCTGCTGGAACGGATGGCGCAGCACCACCACGTCACCCGGACGGACGGCGGCCCCGTACCGCACCAGCAGCCGGTCGCCGTTCAGCAGCGTGGGCACCATCGACGCCCCCGTCACCTCCACCACCTCGAAGCGCTTGCGCGGGCGCCCGTTCTCCACCATCCGTGTCCTCCTCGTCACACCCGCATGCTGCCCCACGGCCCCGTACATTCGCTCACCGGTCCGGCCGCGGCCCTGGACTTTTGTCCTAAGCCCATGGGGGCGCCCGCGAAATCCGGTTCCTCAGCGAGTAATCTCCCCCTTGAGAAGACGATCACGAGGAGGACAAACTCCATGCTTTCCCGCCTCTTCGCCCCCAAGGCGAAGGTCTCCGCCCACTGCGATCTTCCGTGCGGCGTGTACGACCCTGCCCAGGCCCGCATCGAGGCCGAGTCCGTCAAGGCCGTGCAGGAGAAGTACCAGGCCAACGACGACGCCGACTTCCGTGCGCGCGCCATCACCATCAAGGAGCAGCGCGCCGAGCTCGCCAAGCACCACGTCTCGGTGCTGTGGAGCGACTACTTCAAGCCGCCGCACTTTGAGAAGTACCCCCAGCTGCACACCCTGGTCAACGACACCCTGAAGGCCCTCTCGGCCGCCAAGGCGTCCAACGACCCGGCGACCGGCGCGAAGGCCCTCGAACTCATCGCCGAGATCGACCGCATCTTCTGGGAGACCAAGGCCGCCTGATCCGGCGCCTCGTACCCCTCCTCGCTCCTCCCTCACGGGCGGTCGCGAGGAACAGAACGGCCCGACCGCCCTCGTGGCGGCCGGGCCGTTCTGTTCACACGGACGTCCGTCGCGCCCGTGCGTCCATTCCGTGCCCCGGCGGCGGGAGTCGACCGGTGATTCCCGCGGGGTGGATTCCGTGAAATCGAGAGACGGAATTACTACGTCCGGTGCAGGGATTTCCGGCATTTCCGTACTTGCCGTGCGGCCCGTCGCCCCCTGCTCAGATCTAGCTCAACTCCTCATCCTTCAGGTCGTGTTCGTTGCTAGCCTGCGGCGTCTTCACGAACGTACCAAAGGGGTGGGTGTGTCGATTCTCCACACACGTGCACTCGCGGGGGCCATTGCCGCCGCAGTCACGTTGGGTTTATTGCCGACCGTGGCAGTAGCCGCAAATTCGGATGGAAAAATTCCGCTGCCCAAGCTGCAGCAGCCCAAGACCGTTCCCGTGACCAAGGCGAAAATCGGTGGCCCCCGGAAGGCCGACGCGGCTGCGGCGAACTCCTGGAAGGGAGGGCCGAAGGTCACATGGCCGAAGGCCGGGACCGCCGAGGTCGAACTGAGCGGTCTGAGAAAGGCGGGCGGCCTGCCGGTCTCGGTGGCGCCGCTGCCACCGGGCGCATGGGCCGGAGGTGTCCTCAGAGGGCCGGCCAGAGGCGCCGAGGCCGGTGCCGGCACGCCGGTCACCCTGCGGGTCGCGGTCGCTGACCGTGCCACGGCTCGCAAGGCGGGCGTCGACGGGCTCCTGTTGTCCGTGGGCCGCACGGACCGCGCTGCGAAGACCGGTCTCACCCAGGTCGAGGTCGACTACTCCGGCTTCCGCGGCGCGTACGGCGGCGACTGGGCCGGGCGGCTGCGGCTGGTGGAACTGCCGGCCTGCGCTCTGACGACTCCCGAGGAGTCCAGGTGCCAGGTCCGTACGCCGCTGCGGACGACGAACGACACGCGGGCCGGCACGCTGTCGGCCCCGGTCGGCATCGGCCCTTCGACCGTCATGGCGGCGGTGGCGGAGGAATCGGGCGGCAGCGGCGACTACAAGGCGACATCGCTGCAGTCCTCGGGTTCCTGGTCCACCGGCGAATCGATGGGCAGTTTCGCCTGGTCCCAGCCCATCGACGTACCGGCACTGCCCGGCGGGATGCAGCCCAAGGTCTCGCTGGACTACAACTCACAGTCCGTGGACGGACGGACGGCGGCCTCCAACAACCAGCCGTCCTGGATCGGCGACGGCTGGTCGTACGAACCGGGCTTCATCGAGCGGCGCTACAAGTCCTGCAACGACGACAAGACCGGCAGCACCAACACGACGCGTGTCGGTGACATGTGCTGGTACAACGACAACGCCACGCTGTCTCTCGGAGGCAGGTCCACCGAGCTCGTCTACGAGGCGGGCAAGGGATGGCACGAAGCCCGGGACACCGGCACGAAGGTCGAGAAGCTCACCGGCGCGTCCAACGGTGACCAGGGCACCGCAGGTGTCGACGGCGCGGGTGAGCACTGGAAGATCACCACGGCCGACGGCACCCAGTACTTCTTCGGCCTGAACCGGCTTCCCGGCTGGAAGGACAACGGCTCGGCGCCGGACGATCCGGTCACCAACTCGACGTGGACGATGCCGGTGTTCGGCAACCAGTCGGGTGAGCCGTGCCACAACGCCTCGTTCGCGAGCGGCTGGTGCCAGCAGGCCTGGCGGTGGCAGCTCGACTACGTCGTCGATCCGCACGACGCCGCCATGGCGTACTACTGGAAGACCGAGTCGAACAACTACGGGCGCAACGTCTCCGAGACCACCGGCAAGGCCACGGTCACGCCGTACACCCGCGGAGGCTGGCTCGACCACATCGACTACGGCCTGCGCAAGGACGCCGTCTACACCGGCAAGGCCATGGGCCAGGTCGCCTTCGGCGTCTCCGAGCGCTGCCTGACCAACTGCGGCACCTTCGACGAGGCCAACGCCAAGAACTGGCCGGACGTCCCGTTCGACCAGTACTGCAAAGACGGTGCCACCGAGTGCAAGAACCAGTTCTCGGCGACCTTCTGGTCACGCAAGCGGCTGACGTCGATCACCACCAAGCTGCTGACGGGGGGCACCTACCAGGACGTCGACACCTGGTCCCTGAACCAGGACTTCCCCGCCTCCGGTGACGGCATCTCCACACCGATGTGGCTCAAGTCCATCCAGCGCACGGGCAAGACCGGCGGCACCGCAACCCTGCCCGCCGTCACCTTCGCCGGCGAGCAGCGGCCCAACCGGGTCGACAAGACGGGCGACGGCCTCGCGCCCTTCATCAGGCTCCGGCTCCACCAGATCACCACCGAGACCGGCGCCACGATCGGCGTGGCCTACTCACAGCCCGACTGCACCCCGGGCGCCCTCCCGCCGGCCGACGCCTCGAACACCACCCGCTGCTACCAGGTGAAGTGGGCCTTCGAGGGCAACGACGCGAAACCGGACTGGTTCCACTCGTACGTCGTCACACAGGTCGTCGAGGGGGACAACCTGGCCGAGTCCCCGGACAAGGTCACCTCGTACTCCTACCTCGACGGCGCCGCCTGGGCCAAGAGCACCGACGAGTTCACCAAGGCCGAGGACCGCACGTATTCGGTCGCGCGGGGCTATGAACGGGTCCAGACCCGCACCGGCGCCGCCTCCGAAGCCCGGACACTGACGGAAAGCCGGTACTTCCGGGGCCTGGACGGCAAGGCGGTCAAGGACTCCGCGGGCGCGTCCGCCACGGACCGGGACGAATTCGCCGGGATGACCCGCGAGAAGATCACCTACAACGGCGACGACACCACCAAGCCCGTCACCGCGACCTCGTACACGCCGTGGCGCTCCTCCCTGGTCGCCAAGAGAACCCGTAGCGGCCTGCCGGACCTGGTCTCCTACAAGACCGGAGTGGAGAAGGAGTCGACCCGGACCACCGTCACGGGCGGCACCCGGACCAGTGAGGTCAGCCGTACCTTCGACGGTTACGGCATGGTCGAGAGCGAATCCTCGACCGGTGACACCGCGAAGACCGGTGACGAGACCTGCACCACCACCACGTACGCCCGGACCGGCGCCGGAGCCATCGCCGACAAGGCCGGCCGCGTGGAGAAGGTCGCCGTCACGTGCGGATCCGACGTCTCCCGTCCCGGTGACGTCATCGACGACGTCCGCACGTACTACGACGGAGGCGCGCTCGGTGCGGCACCGACGAAGGGCGACGTCACCAGGTCGGAGCGGATCAACGGTGCGGGCACCGGCTACGACGTCACCAGCAGCACCCCGGCGGCGGACTTCGACATCCACGGCCGCGGTCTGACCGTGGCGGACGCCTACGGCAAGGTCACCAGGACCGCGTACACGCCGGCCACGGGCGAGCCGCCGACCAGCGTGGTCGTGACCAACCCGCTCAACCACACCGCCACCACGGTCATGGACCCGCTGCGCGGCCTGCCCGTGAAGGTCACCGACGCCAACGGCAAGATCACGACCACGGCGTACGACGCGCTGGGCCGCATCACGAAGGTGTGGCTGCCGACCCGGTCCGCGACGGCCTATCCCGACTCGCCGAACAAGACGTTCGACTACCTGGTGCGCAACGACGGCCCGGTCGTCGTCACGACCAGGACCCTCGGGCACGATGCGACGTACCTGGCCGACCACGCCTTCTACGACGGTCTGCTGCGGCCGCGCCAGACCCAGCGGACCTCTCCCGACCGGGCGGGACGTCTGGTGACGGAGACCTTCTACGACACCCGCGGCCAGGCCTGGCGCTCCTCCGGCACCTTCTTCGCGACCGGTGCGGCCGAACCGGTTCTCGTCACCGGGCAGGAGCTCAACTACCCCGCGTCCACGGACACGGAGTACGACGGCGCCGGACGTGCCACGGCCGTGGTCGCGAAGCGCCTCGGCGACGAGACGAAGCGCACCACCACGGTGTACACCGGTGACACCACCACCGTGATCCCGCCGCAGGGCGGCACCGCGACCACCACGGTCGTGGACGCACTGGGCCGCACCGTCGAGCTGAGGCGCTACAGCGACGCGGCGCGCACGGCCTGGCAGTCGACGTTCTACGGCTTCGACAAGACCGGCCGGGCCGGCTCGGTCACCAATCCGTCCGGCGCGGAGTGGAAGTACACCTACGACGTCCGCGGCCGTCAGACCCGGGTCGACGACCCGGACAAGGGCGCCACCACGACGGTCTACGACAGTGGCGACCGGGCCACGGACGTGACCAGCGTCGGGCTCGGCACCACGCTGCACACCGACTACGACGAGCTCGGCCGTAAGACCGCTCTGAAGAAGGGCACGACCACGCTCGCCTCGTGGGCGTACGACACCGTGGCCAAGGGGCACCTGTCGAAGTCCACGCGCTGGGTCGGGGACAAGGCCTACGAATCGGCGGTCACCTCATACAACAGCCTCTACAAGCCCCTCGTCACCCAGCTGACGGTCCCCGACAGCGAGGGAGCGCTGGCGGGTGTCTACAAGTGGACGACCGCCTACAACGCCCACACCGGTCAGGTGATGTGGACCCAGCAGCCGGCCATCGGAGGTCTGCCCGCGGAACGGGTCACCAACTCGTACACGCCGGGCACCGGCCTGCTGAGCACGGTGAGCGCCGGCGGCGACTCGCTGGTCGCGGACATGACCTACGACCACTACGGCCGCAACACCCGCATGGAGCTGGGCGAATTCGGGCGGCAGGTGTGGAGGACGGCCGAGTACGACGAGCACACCGGCGGTCTGACCCGCAGCTACACCGACCGCGAGGTCGCACCGCAGCGGATCGAGGACACGAAGTACGGCTACGACCCGTCCGGCAACATCACCTCCATCGGCACGGCCTACGGCCAGGACGCCGGCCGCACCACCGACACCCAGTGCTTCGGTCTCGACCTGCTGGGCCGGGTGTCCGAGGCCTGGACGAACACCGGTGAGAAGTGCGCGAGCGGGCCCTCGGCCACGGCGGTCGGCGGCCAGGACGCGTACTGGACCTCGTACACGTACGACGTGACCGGCAACCGCAAGACCGAGACCCAGCACAAGACGGCCTCGGGCCCGGCCGCCGACACCCTTCGTACGTACGCGGCCCCGACCGCACGCAAGCACGACCTGCCCAAGGTCACGCAGACGGGCACCAACCCCCACGAGGAGGTCTTCACCTACGACGCCGCAGGCAACACCAGGACCCGCAAGATCGGTGCCGCGGCCCAGCAGACGCTGAACTGGAGCGACGACGGCCACCTGGCCTCGGTGGCCCAGGGGACGACCGAGCTCGCGAGCTACGTCTACGACACCGAGGGCCAACGACTGGTGGCCAGGGACGGCGACGGCTCGACGCTGTACCTTCCCGGCGGCACCGAACTGCACCTCGGCAAGACGGGCACGGTCACGGGCACGCGCTACTACTCGGCCGGAGCGCAGCTCATCGCACTGCGCACGGGCGCGAAGCTGGCCTTCACGCTCGCCGACCACCACGGCACGGGCACGACGCAGATCACGGCCGACGCGGCGCTCTCGGTCACCCGCCGCAAGACCACCATCTTCGGCGGCGACCGCGGCGCCCAGCCGTCGGGCTGGGCCGGTGACAAGGGCTTCGTCGGCGGCACGAACGACAAGGCGACAGGCCTGGTCCACATCGGCGCCCGCGAATACGACGCGGCCCTGGGCCGCTTCATCTCCGTCGACCCGCTGTTCGTGACCGACGACCCGCGCCAGCACAACGCGTACGGCTACGGCAACAACAACCCGGTGAGCCTGTCCGACCCGGCGGGCACGGAACTCGGCTCTCCGCCGAACTCCTGCCTGTACGACATCAAGTACTGCTCCACGAAGGAAATCATCGGCGATGACGGAGGTGGTGCGGGCGGTGGTTCGGGCGGTGGTTCGGGCGGTGGTTCGGGTGGTGGCTCAGGCGGGGGCTCGGGCGGTGGCTCGGGCGGTGGGGCCAACCGGGGTGGCCGCTCATGGACAGGGGGCCTCTTCTGCGACGGCTGTACCCCGATCACGACGCGGCTTCCCAAGGGTGTCGTGGTTCCGGACGGTGGGGATGAGGTCATCTGGACCGATACACAGATCATCGGCTGGGACGACTTCACCGACATGGACACCAGTGCGTACTACGAAGCAGTCGGAATGAAGCACGCCTTCAGCTACACCTACAGCGTCAACGCACAGGTCACAACGACGGAGCAGTACGCGAAGACGTTCGGCGCCAGCATCGATGTGGGCGGAGGGCTCAAGGGGAAGATCCCGCTCGTCGCCGAGGGCAAGCTCGACGTCAGCGTCGGTCTCAACGGTTCGTGGGCCTGGACCGACATCACGACGAAAATGAGGTCCGACACGCAGACCATGCAGAGTACGTGGGAGGCCGCCCCAGGAACCCGCACCGGCCTGTCCCCGAGCGGTGTGATGGTGGTGTACAGGTCAACGTACGGCCACAGGGACGGCCGTATCACGGACAAGGTCTGGAGCACATTCGACGTGACCGTCTGGAAGCCGGTGGTCTACTCGCAGATCCCGAGGAACAGGGTTGACTTCGGCGCGAAGCCCGCAAGTTGACCAGGCCGCTGATGAGACACGGTGTCCGCCTGGCCCTGGCGCCGCTCGTCCTGGGGCTGGTCGTCGGCTGCGCGTCCGGCGGCCCGGAAGGGGTGGCGCCCTCCGGGCCCGCCCCGAGCGTCTCGACGCCGGCCGGCCCGACGGCCCCGGTCAGCCCGACGGCCGACCTGAAGGCGGGTGTTCTTGCCAAGGCCATGGCCTCAGGTGAGACACCCACCGATGCGGGGATGTCCGACGTCGTGCTGAACAAGGGGTCCGGGACGTTCCTCTGGGAGACGGACAAGGGCCGGCTGTGTCTCGCGCAGGTGACCGGCTCCGGTTCTCCGCATGCGCGCATGTGCGGAGACCCGCTGGGGGCCACGCCGGAGCAGCCGGGCTCGCCGGTATCGCGGGCGTTCGGGCCGGGGACGGCCCCTGAGGGCTGGATGGTCGTGCTCCTCGCCGAGCACTCGCACCGGGTGACGTCCGTCCGTTTCAGGGGCGAGGAGGCGGACTGGAAGTTCGTCAGGACGCTGGCTCCGGCGCTGTCGGGGCGGGACGTGTACTACGTGCCACTGCGCGACGCTCCCACGGGCGATCTCGAATTGACCTTCGACGTGGGTGGACAGCAGAGGAAGGAGCTTCTCCGCTTCACGTAGCGGCGGGAATGAACGGCAGGAAGGCGGGGAGCCCCGGGCTCCCCGCCTTTCGTGTGCCGCGGTACGGGGGTGGGGGCGGGGGGCGCCTCCGGGAAGAGTGGAATTGCCGAGTCCTTTTTCTGGATTCCGGCATGTCCGTAAATGGCCTCCAGTCGCGCCGCACCTCTGCTCAGATTTCGCTCAACTCGCCGACGCCCGCGACATTTTCATTGTTAGCCTGCGGCGTCTTTGATGAGCGAATCAGGGGTGGGTGTGTCGATTTTCCGCATTCGTGCCCGCGCGGGGGCCGGAGCCGCCGCGGTCGCACGGGGTGCATTAGGCAAGAAACGGGATGGCGGGGCGCTCCCGGCGTCACCGGCCACGGACATCGGAAAACTGGAGTTTGCGTGACGACCGAAAAAGCCTCTTATGGCGATCCGGGCAGACGAAGAATTTCCCGGATCATCGCCGCGGTCCTGTCAATCGGAATAGCGGCTACCGGCTTGTGCGTCCTGGAGCCCGAGGTCAGCGCTGCGGCCGCCGCCGGCGCAGCGGCGGACCCGGTAGCGGACGGCTCCATGAGCGAGGAGGACTTCGCCCTCTCGAAGGCCAAGGAGACGGGGAAGCCGTACGAGTTGGCATCCGCGCGCACCGAGACCTCGGACACCTGGGCCCTGCCGAACGGCCGATGGTCGGTCAAGCGCCACGGGACGACCGTACGAGTGCTGCGTGCGGGCGCGTGGGTCGCGACCGACCCGACACTGCAGTTCGCGACGGACGGGAAGGTCGTGCCCAAGACGTCCGCCGTCTCGATGGCCTTCTCCGGCGGTGGCACGGGTGTCCTGCTGACCGGGGTGAAGGACGGCCGGACGCTGTCGCTGACGTGGGACAAGGCGCTTCCGAAGCCGACACTGGCCGCGAACGTGGCCACGTACACGAACGTGCTTCCGGATGTGGACCTGCAGCTGAAGGCCGAGGTCGAGGGCTTCTCTCAGCTGCTGGTGGTCAAGACCGCCGCGGCGGCACGGCATCCCGATCTGGCCACGCTCAAGTTCAAGCTCGGCACGGTGGGCCTGAACGTCTCCGCCGACCCGGCGACGGGGATGCTGAGTGCGGTCAACCCCGCCGGACAGAAGGTGTTCACCGCCTCCGCCCCCATGATGTGGGACTCCACGACCACGGGCGATCCCGCTCCGGCGGGTTCGGCAGGCGCGGGAGCCCTCGCCGCCGGCGAGGGGGCGGCCGGCGCGCCGTCGGACGTGTTCCTCATGCCGTCCGGGGCCAAGGACGCGCAGATGCCGACGACGGTCGCGGGCGACACGCTGGAGATCAAGCCGGATCAGGCCCTGCTGACCGCTGCCGGTACGAAGTACCCGGTGTACATCGACCCGTCGGTCGTGTGGGGTGACCGGCAGAACTGGTCCTGGGCGTACAGGAGCTGGCCGAACAACTCGTACTGGAACACCAAGGAGGACGTGCGGGTCGGTTACGAGAGCGACACCAACGGGCTCTCGCGTTCGTTCTTCCAGCTCAACACCGCCAACATCAAGGGCGTCCAGGTCAGCAAGTCCACCTTCCGCATCAGGGAGACCTGGTCCTGGTCCTGCACCCCCACCCCGGTCGAACTGTGGAGCACGGGCCCGATCTCGTCCGCGACCACCTGGAACCGCCAGCCGGGCAAGGGCACCAGGCTCGACACCGTCACCGCAGCCAAGGGACGCGCGGAGTGCGCGGCCGGCGAACTGGAATTCGATGCCACCGCGGCGGCCAGGGAGTCCGCGGCCAAGGGCTGGAACAGCGTGACGCTGGGCCTGTACGCCTCCAACGAGAGCGACAGGTACCAGTGGAAGCGGTTCGACCCCAAGACCATGACGCTGGAGACGGAGTACAACAATCCCCCCGCCACGCCTTCGGGTCTCGGCACCAGGCCCACGACCGGGTGCGCCTTCGGGGGAGCGATCGGCAACACCACCGTCAGCCTCTACGCCAACATCACCGATCCGGACGCGGGTGCCCTGTCCGCCCAGTTCCAGGTCTTCCGTGGCGACGCCATGGTCGCCGACGAATGGATCCCCGCCCTCAGGGACCGCGTCTCCACCGTGGCGATCCCCGACGCGAAGCTTCCCACCGGCAACTACACCTGGCGGGTGCGCGCGTACGACCAGAGCCTGTACTCCGGGTGGAGCGAAACGTGCTCGTTCAGCGTCGACCGTGACCGGCCGTCGAAGGCGCCGAGAATCAGCTCGACCGACTTCCCCGACGGTTCCCACGGGTGGCCCGCCACCACCGGGAAGGCCCGCACCCCCGGCTCCTTCACCCTCTCCGCCAACGGCGTGAGCGATGTGGTCTGGTACGGCTACTACACCGACTGGGATCCCGAGGTGAAGAGCATCACCAGGGTCGTTCCCGGCTTCTCGGCGACCATCAAGCTCACACCACCCAGCGCCGGACCGCACTTCGTCTACGCCGTCAGCCAGGACAAGGCCGGCAACCGGTCCGACACCACGGCCCACCTGTTCTACGCCGGCCGATCGGCGGCCCGGGACCAGGCCGGCGACCTCAACGGAGACGGCAACAGCGACATCTGGAGCAACGACTCATTCGGTTCACTGCTCACCTATGCCGGCCAGGGCAATGCGAAGTTCTCCACGACCAACGGAGGAGCGAAGTTCGGGACGCCGCGGACCACGGGTTCCGGTGACTGGGGTCAGGACGGCTACAACGACCTGATCACCCTGGAAGCCGACCCGGTCGCGAAGATCGACAGGCTGTGGTCCTACCCCAACAACGGCCTCGGTCGCGTCCGGCAGGACAGCCACAGAGAGATCAAGGTGGCCTGCACGGACGACGAGGCCGGATGCGGCGCCGACGGGGACGACCACTGGCAGGGAGCCTCCCAGATCGTCAACCCCGGTGATCTCAACGGTGACGGCCGGCCGGACCTGCTGGTGAAACAGGGCAAGCGGCTCTGGGCGTACTACGGCGACCGGAGCCACTATCTCGACACGCGCGGCGCGCCGGTACTCGTGGGAGGCGAGGACTGGGACAAGTACACCGTGATCACGCCCGGTGACGTCAACGGCGACAAGATCCCCGACCTGTGGCTGCGGGACAACGCCAGCGGCGACATCCTGCGCAGCCACGGCAAGGCGAGCGTGGACGGCGATGTCGTCGATCTCGCGACCTGGGGCACCCAGACCCGTACCAAGGTCGGCTCGGGCGTGACCCAGGCCGCCTACCCGCAGGTCGGCTCGGCGGGTGACGTCAACGGTGACGGCGTTCCCGACCTGTGGTCGCGCCTGGCCGACAACACCATGGTCGGCTGGAACGGTGTGGCCTCCGGCGGTACCACGGACTCCTTCTCCGCCCGCTACGAGATCGACGGCGTGCCCGGCTCGAAGATCGCTGCCGGCACGACGCTCGCCTCCGGCCAGGAGCTCACCTCCGGCAGCTCGAAGCTGGTCATGCAGGCGGACGGCAACCTGGTGCTCTACACCAAGGACGGCAAGCCGCTCTGGGCGACGGGAACCGGCAACAACCCGGGCGCCCGGGCGCGGATGCAGAGCGACGGCAACCTCGTCGTCTACGCAGCCAACGGCACCACGGCCCTGTGGAGCAGCAAGACCACCGTTCCCCACTCCTACGCCGTCCTGCACCCCCGCGGTGTCCTCGTGCTCTACAACGGCTCCGGCCAGAGCCTGTGGAGCAGCGGTTCGCAGAGCCGGCCCGACTACAACGGCGACGGCCATACCGACGTCCTCGCCCGCGACCCCAACGGCGACGTGTGGGTGTACCCGGGAACCGGCGGTACGGGCACCAGCACGCTCGGCAGCAGCTACCTCGTCGGCACCGGGTTCTGGCGCGACTCGTGGACGCACATGTACAGCACCGACCTGAACAACGACGGCCGCACGGACATCGTCGCGCGGACCAAGGAGGGCGAGCTCCACCTCTTCCCGGGCACCGGAGGGACCGGCACCGACTCGTTCAGCGGCCGGTACCTGATCGGCGTCGGCTGGAACGGCTACGACCTGGGCTTCGGCGACATCAACGGCGACGGCCGCACCGACGTCATCGCCCGTGACGGCGGCGGAGACCTGTGGGTCTACCCCCACAAGGGCGGAAGCGGCACGAGCACGCTCGGAGAGCGGACCTTCATCGGCAACGGGTTCTGGCCCGGCGGGTGGGAAACCCTGCGGTTCGCCGACTTCAACGGCGACTACAAGACGGACATCGTGGGCCGCACCGACCAGGGAGAGCTGCACCTCTTCCCCAACAGCACCGACAAGAACGGCACGATCAGCTTCGGCGGCCGTGCCCTCATCGGCACCGGCTGGTGGCCCGGGCAGTGGAACCCCCACGTCACCGACCTCAACAGTGACGGCGCCGCCGAGCAGGTCGGCATCCTGAACAACGGAGAGATCTACGACTACCTGCCGACCGGGCGCACCCTGATCGGCGTCGGCTGGAACTACTACGACGTCATTCTCTGACGCCGGACGGTCCAGCCCGGGTGGAGGTCCTGTTCACAGGGGCCTCCACCCTTCGGCGGTGCGGGTTCCGGCCTGTCGCGTGCCCGCACCGCTTCGAGCGCCTTACTCGTCGGCGTCGTCGTCCTCGTCGTCCAGGCGGGCCAGCCAGGTGGCCAGGCGTTCCACCGGGACCTCGAAGTCCGGGTTCAGGTCGACGAAGGTGCGCAGCTGCTCGGCGAGCCACTCGAAGGTGACCTCCTCCTCGCCGCGCCGCTTCTCCAGCTCCTCGATGCCGCGATCGGTGAAGTACAAGTCGGGCTCCGTGCCGTCTCGGGGGTGGTCATGGGGTGTTTTCCGCCAGGATAATCCGCCCGGCTCCGGAAGCCTCCCGCCTGCTGCCGCTCCCGAGCTAGCCTTGATGCGTCACGAGCGGGGGCCACGAGCGGGGGGGCGCGGATGACGGACGGGCGCACGACCGGTTCGGCGCGCGCCTTCGAGCTCCTGGAGCCCCTCGTCCAGGCGGCGACCGTACGCGTTCACGCCCCGCCGGGCGGGTATGACAACCCCGGCAGCCATCGGACCGGTCCCACGTGGGGGAGCGGTTTCTTCATCGCCCCCGGCTGGGTCCTGACGTGCGCGCACGTGGTCGGCGAAGGGGGTGCTGCGGTGCGTCTGACGGGGCGCGAGGTCGGCATCACCTTCTCGTCCGGAACGGGCGGGGCCACCGGCACGGTCTCCGGGCGCGTGGAGTGCGTACTGCCCGAGCGGCTGGAGGACCGGCGCCCCGGGCTCCGGGCGCTGTGGGACCTGCCCGACCTGGCGCTGATCCGGGTCCTGGCACCCGTGTCGCACGCCTGCGTGTGGCTCACCGACCGTTCCAGACCCCGCTTCGACGAGGTCGCCTACTTCGGCTGCACCGAGGACCTCGGCACCCCCGAGATCACCGGCCGCACCACCCGGCTGCGCGGCTCCGCCGGGAACGGCGCGGCCATCCGGCTCGGCGACGACGACGAGATCGAGCCCGGCATGTCCGGCGGGCCGGTGGTCGACCTGGCCCGCGGGGAGGTCGTCGGCGTGGTCAAGGCCCGGCGGCACACGGGCGGCGGCGGGCTCGCCGTCTCCATCGTGCAGCTGCGCACCCTCCCGATGCCCGGGCGGGGCCAGGCCGGGCTCTACCGGCGGGTCATGCAGGCCCACGACCTGCACCACTACGACCGGCACCTCAGCGACCTCGACAACCGCCGGACCTGGACGGACGTGCACGGCGAGCTCCCGGCGGAGGAGGGCGACCCGTACGGCGGCCGCGGGCGCCTCACCCCCGGCGAGCGCACCACCCTGTGCGGGCTGCTCGCCGAGCTGCCCCCGCCGGGCTCCTCCGAGGTCGTACGGGCCCTGGTCGAGGCGGCCCGCGGGGAGGAGCCGGATCCGCAGCCGCCGGCCCCGCTGAGCTGGCGCGACGGGCTGGGGCTGCTGCACGACCCGCCGGGCGGGACGGGCGAGGCCGCGGCGATGCTCCGGTACGCCACGGACGTGAGCGTCGCCGACTACCGCGAGCCGCCGACGCCGGGCGCGGACGAGGAGCTGTGGGACTGGATCCGGGCCACGGCCGAGCGGTTGTGGCGGCCGCTGCGGCGGGAGCTCGGCGAGCGCCACGAGCGGGGGCTCGCGGAGCGGGAGCGACGCCGGCGGGCCTCGGCCGGGCGGGCGGTGAACGGCCCGGCCCGGCGGGCCGGCGGGCTGCCGCCCGGGGCATCGGTGCTGCTGGAGGTGTGGGCGCACGGCTGGGAGGACCTCTACGACTGGCGGGTCTCCGTGCTGGTGGGCCCGGCGCAGCCGGGGCGGGTGACGCCGGTGGACTCGGGCGTACGGGCCACCCTGGCGGGTCTGCCGGAGGCGTTACGGGACCCGCTCGCGGAGGCCTTCCGGCGGTGCGACACCCACGAGGCGGCGGCCCTGCTCGAAGTGGCCCTGGCCCCGGAGCTGTTCGGGCTCGCCGTGGACGAATGGGCGGTGGTGGGCCGCGTACCGCTGGGGGTGCAGCGGCCGGTGGTGCTGCGTCACTCCAGCGGGGTGCGGGAGCACCCGGCGGACGGTGAGGACACCCGAGCGGGCGGCGAAGGCGGTCGGGCGGCCGCCCGGTGGGCCCGGGTGCAGGCGGGACCGCTGCAGGACGAACGGGCCGACTGCGCGCGGGGACGTCCGCGCACCCCCGCCACCGAATGGCTGTCGGGCCTGCCGGACAACACCGTGCCGGTGCACTGCCGGGCGGCGGACCAGGAGCCCACGCTGGGTTCGCTGCACGCGGTACGGGACGCCGGGTACGGGGTGGTCGTGACGCGGCGGCCCCCGCCGGATCCCGGGGTGTCGTGCGCGCCGTTCCACCGCGGGGTGCGGGAGGAACTGGCCGACGCGGGCGGGGCGGAGGTGCTGCCGCTGCGGTTGCAGGCGTTGCGGGGGCGGGCGTACGGGGCGGACCCCGACGCGTACTGGGCGGCCGGGACGGGACTGGTGTGGGAGGACCCGGCACGCCCCCTGCCGGACGACGAGCCGCTGCAGGGCGACCTGTGACGGCACGGCACCCCGGCGGACGAGAGGGAGGGAGCTCCATGAACGACGAGTGGCTCATTTACCGCGGGGGCGGTGAGCCCCATGACGGGATCGACGCCCTGCCCGACCCGCCGCCCTGGCGGGATTTCGACGGCGGGCCCGTGGCGGAGGCGGGCGGCCCGGCGGCGGTCGCCGACGGCAACGTGGCCCGGCGGCTCGGGGCGCACCGGCAGGCCGCGCAGCTGCACCGGCCGGAGCCCGAGGAGCTGGAGGCCATCAACGCGGCCCTGTACCTGCGGCGGCCGCTGCTCGTGACCGGCTTCCCCGGAACGGGCAAGTCCACCCTCGCGCACGCCGTCGCCCACGAGTTGAAGCTGGGGCGGGTGCTGCGCTGGCCGGTGGTGTCGCGGACCGTGCTGCAGGACGGGCTGTACCGGTACGACGCCCTCGCGCGGCTGCAGGACGTGCAGATCGCCGCGAGCGGAGGCGGCCCGCGCCGGGCTGGCGGCACGGGGTCGGGCCCTGGCCCGGGGTCGGACTCCGGCGCGGCTCCCGGCATCGGGAAGTACATCCGGCTCGGGCCGCTGGGCACCGCCCTGCTGCCCACCGGCAGGCCCCGCGTGCTCCTCATCGATGAGCTCGACAAGAGCGACATAGACCTGCCCAACGACCTGCTGAACGTGCTGGAGGAAGGGGAGTTCGCGCTCCCCGAGCTGGAGCGCGTCGCCGACACCGAGCCCGAGGTGCAGGTGCTCACCGACGACGGCACGAAGGTGACCGTCCGGGGCGGCCGGATCCGCTGCCGGGCCTTCCCCTTCATCATCCTGACCAGCAACGGCGAGCGGGACTTCCCCGCCGCCCTGCTCCGGCGCTGCATCCAGCTCAAGCTCGGCCAGCCCGGTGAGAAGCGGCTCGCCACCATGGTCCGCGCCCACCTCGGCGACGAGGCCGCCCGGCTCGGGGCGGACCTGATCCGGGAGTTCCTCAGCCGCTCCCAGTCCGAACTGGTCGCCGCCGACCAGCTGCTCAACGCCGTGTACCTGACCCACTACGCCGCCCCGCCCACCCGGGAGGACCTCGCGGACCTGCTCATCCAGCGCCTCGACCGCCCGAGGTGACGGCCCGTGGCATCCGCCGGAGCGCCCGGCGTCCGTGAACTGGCCGCGCTGCTGCGCGCCGCCGGACTCGACCCGTCCGCCGAGGAACTCGCCGACGCGCTGTGGCTGGCCGGGCACATCCGCGGGCCGGGACGGGCCGCGCCGGGTGCGCGGGGGCCGGACGGAACAGAGGCCGAGGATCCGGTCGGCGAGCCCCCCGAGCCCGCACGGGGGGAGGCGGAGGCCGAGGATCCCGTCAGGCTCTACGCGCCCGGCGCCCACCGCGCCGACGGGCTGGAGGGGGAACCGCCCGGGGAGTCGCCCGAGGAGTACGGAGTGCCCGTACGGGTGCCGGGAGCCGCGGCCCTGCCCCGCATCCTGGACATCCAGCGGGCCCTGCGGGCCCTTCAGCGGCACCGCCCGCCGGCCCCGCCCACCCGGCTGGTGATCGACGAGCCGGCCACCGCCGACGCCAGCGCCCGGGCCTTCGGGCTGGTCATCCCGGTGCTCCGGCGGGAGAGCCGGCGCGAGGCGACCGTCCGGCTGGTGATGGACGCGTCCCCGTCGATGGCCGTGTGGCAGGACATGTTCGAGGAACTGCGCTCCGTGTGCGAGCGGTTGGGGGCCTTCCGGGACGTCCAGGTGCACTACCTGCACCGCCTCGCGGACGGTACGGCGGCGCTCGGCCGCAGCCCCGTACCCGGCTCCGCGCTGCGCTCCGGGGACCAGCTGCGCGACCCGACCGGCCGGGCCCTGACCATGGTGGTCTCCGACTGCGCCGGGCCGCTGTGGCGCGAGGGCGCGGCGCAGCGGCTGCTGCACCGCTGGGCCGAGTGCACGCCCTGCATGGTCGTCCAGCCGCTGCCGCAGCGGCTCTGGGGCCGGAGCTGGCTGCCGACCGAGCGGGGCACGCTCGCCCGGCTGGAGGGCGGCGGGCAGAAGCTGAAATTCCGGTCGGACCGGCCGGTGTTGCCCGGGCGGCTCACCGGAGGGCTGACGGTGCCGGTGCTGCCGCCGAGCGCGACCGCCCTCGGGGCGTGGGCCCGGCTCGTCGCCGGGCTCGGCACCGGGCCCGTACCGGCGGAGGTGGGCCGGGTGCTGGCCGACCACCCGGCCGCGCCCCTGCCGCCGCCGCGTGCCGTACGGCCGCCGCGGGAGCTGGTCGCGCGGTTCCGGTCCTCGGCCGCGCCCCGGGCCGTACAGCTGGCGGTGTACCTGTCGGCGGCGCCGCTGACGCTGCCCGTGATGCGGCTGGTGCAGCGCACGATGCTGCCGGACTCGGAGCCGTCCGACCTGGCGGAAGTGCTGCTGAGCGGGCTGCTGCGGCGCAGCGGGCCGGGGCCGGGGCACTGGTACGAGTTCGTCCCCGGGGTGCAGGACGTGCTGCTGGGGCCGTTGGGGCGGGACGAGGCCGCGCTAGTGCTCAAACACTGCTCGGAGTACGTGCTGGCGCACTTCGGGCGGGACGTACGCAACTTCCCCGCGCTCGCGGTGTCGCAGCTGACGGGAGCGCCGCCGGCGGTGGCGGGCCCGGGGTCAGGGTCGGGTCCGGAGACGGGTCCGGAGACGGGGCCCGGTCCGGAGGACGCCGAGCGGGTGCCCGAGGGGCGGCTCCCGCAGGCCTTCGCACAGGTTTCGGCCAAGGTCGTACGGCGCTACCTGCCCGGGATGCCGCAGGACGGCCCGGCGGTGCGCAAGCCCGCCGCGGCCCCGTCGCCCGGCAGGGCCGGGGCGGTGCGCACGGCCCGCGACCGGCTCGCGGACGCGGATGCGGACGGGGACGGGGGCGCGCGGGCGCTGTACGAGGCGGTGGCGGTGCTGCGGCGCGCGGTGGCGGCCCCGGCAGGGCCCGCCGACCCCCCGGAGGAGGCGGAGGCCGAGCTGGCGGGGGCGCTGCTGCGGCTGTGGGCGGCCCAGCGGGAACCCGAGCTCCTCGCCGAGGCGGAGCGGGCGGTGACCGGGCTGCGGACGGCGACGGCGGGGGCGGTGCTCGGCCGGGTGCTGTACGAACGGGCGCTGGCCTCCGGCCCGGACGCGGAGCTGCTGGCCGCGGCCGACCGGGAGTTCGCGGCGGCGGGAGCCGCGGCGGACCCGGAACTGCGGCGGGACTGCGCGGTGCGGCGGGCCGAGACCCTGATCCGGCTGAGCGTGCTGCGCGACGACGCGGGCGCGCTCCGCGAGGCCCGCGCGGCCCTCGAACCGCTGGCGGGCCCCGCACCCGGCGGGGACGCCGCCCACGAACCGGAGGAGCGTGCCGAGCCGCACCCCGAGCTGCACCTGGCCCTGGGCCGCGTCCTGCTGGCCCTGCTGCCCCGTACCCCGGACGCGGCCGAGCGCACCGCCCTGGCCGAACAGGCCGCGGCCCGGCTGGCCGCGGCCTCGGCCGCCCCGCCCGCCGGCTCCGGCCGCGCGCAGGTGCGGGTGGAGCTGGCCGACGCGCTGCGGTACCTGCCCGGGCGGCTGGAGGAGGGCGCCGGGCAGCTGGCCGCGGCCCTGGAGGAGGCCGGCGGGGATCCGGAGCTTCGGGTGGCCGCCCTGGTGTGCCTGGCGCGGGTGCACCGGGAGCGGTACGCGCGGGACGGCGACCCGGTGGCGCTGGAGGACGCGGCCGAGGCGTACGGCAGGGCCCGGCGGCTGATCCCCCGGGACGGGGAGGCCTTCGGGGAACTGCTGCCCGAGTGGGGCGACGTACTCCTGGAACGGGCGCGGGCCACCGACGGGCGGCCGTTCACCGGGGCCGCCGTACGGATCCTGCGCGAGAGCCGGGTGGCCGTCCCGCAGTCCGACCCCGGCGCGGCGCACCGGCTGCTGCGGCTGGCCGCCGGTCTCCGGCTGCGGCACGCCTACGAGGGCGATCCGGTGGACCTGCGGGAGGCCGAGTACCTGCTGGAACTGGCCGTCCGGCACAGCCGCAGCCCGCTGGAACAGGCCCGCGCCTGGCGGGACCACGGCGACGTGCAGCGGGAGATCCACGGCCACACCCGGGCGGCGGACCGCCTCGACCGGGCGGCGGACTCCTACCGGCGGGCCTGGCGGGCCGCCCTGAAGGCCGACCGCCTGGCTCGCGAGGACGGCGTCGACGGTGGGGGCGGTGGGGACGGCGGGGGCGGCGGGGAACGAGGGGCACGAGGGGACCGCGGCGACCGTGAGGACCGTGCGGTCACCGCCCTTCAGCTGGCCGCCCGTGTACAGGAGTTGCGCGGGGAGGTGCTGGAGCGGCTCGCGCGGCCCCGGGCGGCGCTGGACGCGTACCGCTCCGCGCTGGAGCTGTGGACGCGGAGCGGCGAGGCAGTCGAGGACGGGGAGGACGGGCAGGACGCTGAGGACGGGCAGGGCGTGGGGGGCGTGGAGGGAGCGCAGGGCCCGGAGGGTACGCAGCGGCATGCCGAGGCGCTCCGCGCGAAGGTGCGGGCCCTGGAGGCCGGGCTCTGATGGCGGCGGCCAAGGGGGCCGGAACCGGATCCCGCGAGCGGAGTCCGCTGTTTCCGCCCCCGGGCCGGAGGGAAAGGGCAGTGGACCGTGCACCTGGTGTGCGACGCGACAGGGGGAAAAGCGGCACATGGTGACGAAACGTCAGGATGCTGCGGCGGCCCCGGGGTGCCCCGGACGGCTGCCGGATCTCTCCGGACTGGATCTGGCCGCACTGCGCGGGATCGACCATCCCGTGCTGGCCCAGGTGATCGAGGGCATGATCGAACGGGTCACCCACCCGGCCGAGATCCTCAACGCCTTCGACTCCAGCGTGGCCTGACCGCCCCGCCCGGTCGCCGCCTGGTCCGCGCCGGACCCCTGCCCGGTCCGCGCCGGACCCCTGCCCGGTCCGCGCCGGACCCCTGCCTGGTCCGCGCCGGACCCCCGCCCGGTCCGCGCCCGGTCCGCGCCCGGACTCCGCGCCCGTCCCCCCAAACCTGATCCACCCTGCCGCGAAAGCGGGTTGACCACTTTCCGCCGTTAGCCGGGACCGTCGGAAGGGCAGGGATGGACCGTCCGCCGGGGTGGCTCCCGGGGGTCACCCCGGACCGAGTCCGGGGGAGGCGGCAGGGGGAGGGGGTGCGGCGATGGGTCGAGCGTTCACGAGCGACTCCGTGCCGCCCGCGCCCGCTGGCCCCGGCCCTGGCCCAGGCGCAGGCCCCGGCCCTGGCCCAGGCGCAGGCGCAGGCCCCGGCCCTGGCCCAGGCGCAGGCCCCGGCCCAGGCGCAGGCCCAGACCCCGGCCCCAACCCAGGCTTAGGCCCCGGCCCCGACCCGCACCACGACCCCGCCGCGCTGCGCGAGCGCCACGCCCGGCACGCGCCCTGGCCCTACACCAGGCTCGACGTGGCCGCCGCGCGCGCCGCCGGGCACCGCCCCCACCCGGTACGGCAGTTCGTGCTCAAGACGCGCAGCCGCTGCAACCTCGCCTGCACCTACTGCTACGTCTACGAGATGGCCGACCAGGGCTGGCACGGCCAGCCGGCCGCCATGACCCCCGCCACCGCCGCCCGCGCCGCCGAGCGGATCGCCGAGCACGCCGCCGCCCACGACCTGCCCCGGGTCGACCTGGTCCTGCACGGCGGCGAACCTCTGCTCACCGCCCCCGCCGCCCTGGCCGCACCCGTCGACGCCGTACGGGCCGCCGTGGCCCGGGCCGCCCCGCGCACCCGGGTCACCGCCACCGTGCAGACCAACGGCACCCTGCTCACCCGCGGCCGCCTCGCCGCCCTGGCCGCCGCCGGGATACGCGTCGGCGTCAGCCTCGACGGAGGACTGCCCGCGCACAACGCCCGGCGCGTCGACCGCACCGGGCGGCCCGGCTTCGGCGCCGCCGCCCGCGGCTTACGGCTGCTGGCACGGCATCCGGACAGCTACGCCGGGGTGCTCTGCGTCGTCGACCTCGACCAAGACCCGGTGGAGACGTACGAGTCCCTGCTCGCCTTCGCCCCGCCGAGCATCGGGCTGCTGCTGCCGCTCGCCAACTGGAGCGCCCCGCCCCCCGGCCACCGACCGGGCCGGGCGCCGTACGCCGACTGGCTCCTCGCCGTCTTCGAGCGCTGGTGGCACGACGCGTCGCGACGCACCCGGATCCGGCTCTTCGAGGAGATCATCGCCCTGTTGCTCGGCCTGCCCGCCGCCACCGAGACCCTCGGGCTAGAGCCCGCCGCCACCGCCGTGATCGAGACCGACGGCTCCATCGAACAGGCCGATTCGCTGAAATCCGCGTACGAGGGCGCCGCCGCCACCGGGATGACCCTCGCCACCCACAGCTTCGACCAGCTCCTCGACCACCCCGGGTTCGCCGCCCGTCAGCTCGGGCGCGACGCCCTCGCCGCCGGATGCCGCGCCTGTGAACTGGTCGAGGTGTGCGGGGGCGGGCACTACCCGCACCGCTACCGCGCCGGCGAGGGCTTCCGGCAGCCGTCCGTCTACTGCGCCGACCTCCAGGTCCTGATCCGGCACATCGCCACCGCCGTCCGGCGGGCTACGCGGACGACCGCCGCCGAACCGGCCGCGCAGACGCCCACCGCCGTCCACCGCGCCGCGCGGGCCGCCACCGCCGCCCACCCCCCGGCGGCCGCCTCATGACCGACACCCTCGCCGCCTTCACCGTCCCGTCCCCCACCCTGCGCGCCCTCGCCTCCACCGAACCCTCCGCGGACGGCACCCGCCTCGTCCGCGCCGTACGCCGCTCCAAACGCCTGGTCCTGCTGCGCGCGGTCCTCGACGCCGCCCCCGGCGGCCGGTCCGGGGAGGCCGCCGACCACTGGGCCCTGCTGGAGGAGGCCGAGCGGCAGGACGCGGACGCCGTGCGCGACGTACTGCACTACCCGGCCACCGGAGTGTGGGCCGAGGAGACCCTGCGCCGGCTGCACGACCCGTACGGACCCCCGCCCGACCTCGGCCACCTCGGGGCCCTCGCCGTCGCCGCCGCGCTGCGCGCCGGGATCGCCTTCACCCACACCCTGCGTCCCCTGCACGGCCGGCTCGTCCTGCCCACCCTCGGACTGCTGCGCCCGGACCGCACCGGCCCGATCGCCCTCACCGCCCGCTCCTGGGACCCGGACGACCCCGCCACCCTGCCCCTGCACGCCCTGCCCGGCGGCCGGACCGCCCTCGACGACCTCGACCCGTACCGGGCGCCCGGGCCCGCGCAGCAGGCCCCCGTCCGCCCCGCCCGCCGGCTCACCCCCAAGGGCCACAAGCGGTGGGACACGCAGTGGTCCGGTGCGCTCACCCTGCTCCAGCGCTACGACACCGTCCGCGCGGAGGAGACCGTCCAGCTGCTGCGCTCCGTCGTCCCGCTGGGCGGCGGCTCGCGTTCCAACGGCGCCACCCTCCCCGCGGCCGCCGGCTCCGTCCTGGCCCGCGCCCAGGCCCCGCCCGCGCTGGCCGCCACCCTCGTCCACGAGGTCCAGCACGGCAAACTGACCGCCCTCGCCGACGTCCTGACCCTGCACACCGCCGACCACACGCCCCGCCACTGGGCTCCCTGGCGCAGCGACCCGCGCCCGCTGGAGGGCCTCCTGCACGGGGCCTACGCCCACCTGGCCCTGGCCGGCTACTGGCAGCGCGCCGCCCTCTACGGAGCCCGGGGCGCCTGGGCCCAGCACGCCCGGATCCGCGCCCAGGTGGCCGCCGTCCTGCCCACCCTGCGGGCGCACGAGCGACTGACCACCGCGGGGCGGGAGTTCACCGACGCGATGGCCGCCGCCGAACGGGCCATGGACGAACTGCCGCCGCCCGGCGACCAGCACACCGCGGCCCGCCGGGCCGTCGAGCGCGAGCGCCGCGCCTGGTGCGAGGCGCACCCCGAACTCGCGCCGTTCGCACCGGGCTGACGGACCGTCCGCTGCGGTACCTTTTCAACCCCGTCCACCGCCCGGAGCACAGGGAGACGGCCGCATGACCACCGGTAGCCGGCAGGACCGCGAATCGGCGGCGCAGCAGCCGCACCGGCCGCAGCGCTTCGTCATCAGCTTCGCCGGATTCAACCGCCCCTGGGCCGTGTGGATCGCCCACCGCCTGGAGGAGCACGGCCACCGCGTCTCCCTCCAGCGCTGGGACCCGCAGAGCAGCCCCGGCATCGCCCAGGCCCTCGACGACCTGGCCCGTTCCGGCAGCCGGGTCCTCCTCGTCCTCAGCGAGCGCTACTTCTCCGCCGGCACGCACGCCGACGAGGAGTGGAACACCGCCCTGCGCGCCGTCACCGACCGGCACCCCGACCGGTTCGCCGCGGTGTGCCTCACCGACGCCCCGCTGCCCAGCGCCGTCGCCGTGCTGGAGAAGACCGACCTGTGGGGCCTGGACTCCTACGAGGCCGAGTACCGGGTGCTGCGCCGCCTGGAGCTGCCCACCGACCGGATCGGCACCGAGACGGGCCGCCGCGGGCCCCGCTTCCCCAACGACCCGCCCGAGATCTGGGGCCGCGTCCCGCGCCGCAACCCGCGCTTCACCGGCCGCAACGACGTCATCGCCACCCTGCGCGAGGCGCTGACCGAGGCCCCGCCCGGCGCCTCCACGGTCACCCTGCTCGGGCTGTCCGGCGTCGGCAAGACCCAGGTCGCCACCGAGTACGCCTACCGCTTCGCCTCCGAGTACGACGTGGTGTGGTGGGTGCCCGCCGAGGACCGGCCCACCCTGCGCGAACGCCTCGCCGACCTGGCCCCCGCCCTCGGGCTGCCGCGCGGCGCCGGCAGCTACGGCGAGCAGATCCGGGCCGTCCTCGAAGCGCTGCGGCGCGGAACCCCGTACGGCCGCTGGCTGATGGTCTTCGACGGCTGCGACAACCCCGACGACCTGATCGACCTGCTGCCCTCGGGCGCGGGCGATGTGATCATCACCTCGCGCAACCGCGAGTGGGCCGCCCGGCACACCAGCCTGGTCGAGGTCCCCCTCTACGCCCGCCCCGAGTCGATCACCTTCATCCGCCGCCGGGCCCTGCGCCTCACCGCCGGCGAGGCCGACCAGCTCGCCGAGGCCCTGGGGGACTACCCGCTCGCCCTCGACCAGACCGCCGGCTGGCTCGCCGACTCCCCGCTGCCCGTGGGCGACTACCTGGCCCTGCTCCAGCGCCGGATGGACTCCCACGAGGCCGTGACCGTCTCCGACGACTACCCGCTGCCCTTCCCCACGGCCCTCGCCATACTGCTCAACAACGTCCGGGAGAACTTCCCCGACGCCCTCGCCCTGCTGCGGCTGTTCGTCTTCTTCGCCCCCGGACCGGTGCCGCTGCGGCTGCTGCGCGAATTCCCCGCCGACGACGTGCCCGAACAGCTCGCCGGGCTGATCAACGACCAGATCCGGTGGAACGCGGCCCTCAACAAACTCGTGCAGTTCTCCGTGGTCCGGCTGGAGTACTCGGACCTGGCCGTCGAGGACGGCGGCGGCGGACTGGAGACCGTACAGCTGCACCGCATGGTCCACGGCATCGTCCGCGAGAACCTCTCCGAGGAGGAGGCCGAACCGCTGGCCCGGGCCGTCCGCCAGGTCCTGGCCGCCGCCGACCCCGGCCGGCCCTCCGACTCCCGGCTGTGGCCCCGGTACGCCGAACTCATCCCGCACCTGGCCACCTCCGGCGTGCTCACCAGCAGCAACCCGCGCATCCAGAACTTCCTGCTGCACTGCCTGCGCTACCTGATCCTCGCCGGGGAGTACCGCACCTGCCTGCGGCTCTGCGAGGAGACCGACCTGATCTGGCGGGCCATGCTCGGCGAGGACCACCCCAAGGTCCGCGAGCTCAGCTACCAGTACGGCAACTCCCTGCGCAACCTCGGCCTGTTCCGCCGCGCCGAGGCCCTCACCAGGGCCGTGTCCGACCGGCTCACCGGGGAACGGGGCGACCAGGACCTGGAGAGCCTGCGCGCCACCAGCGCCTACGGCGGCGTCCTGCTGTGCATCGCCACGTTCGAACCGGCCCGGGAGATCTTCGAACACTGCCTGGCCACCTACCGCGAGCTGCTCGGCGAGGACGACTCCACCACCCTCGACGCCCAGAACAACCTCGCCGCCACCTACCGGCTGCTGGGCCGCTACCAGGACGCCTACGACCTCGACCTGGACACCCTGCGCCGCCGCGAGCGGGTCCTGATGCCCCTGCACATCTCCACCCTCGCCTCCGGCATCGCCTGCGCGATGGGGCTGCGGCTCATGGGCCGCTACCGGGAGGCCCAGACCCGGCAGGAACAGGGCGTCAAGCTCAACACCCAGGTGCTGGGGCTCGGCCACCCGCAGACCCTGCGCGCCGAGCACAACCTCGGCCTGTGCCTGCGCCGTTCCGGGGACATCCCCGGCGCGGGCCTGCGGCTGCGGACCGTGTGGGAACGGGCGACGCGGGTCTTCGGGGCCGACTACCCGTGGACGCTGATGGTCGCCTCCGACTACGCCACCTACCTGCGGGAGTACGGGGACATCGGCGAGGCCCGCCGGATCTCCGAGGACGTGGTCCGCGGCTACCAGTCGCAGCTCGGCCTCGCCCACCCGTACAGCATCGGCACCGTCGGCAACCTCGGCCTGGTGCTGCGCGCCCAGGGCGAGCGCGCGGAGGGCCTCTCCCTCGCGGAGCAGGCGCTGGTCGGCATGCGGGGCGCGCTCGGCGACCGGCACCCCTGGACGCTGGGCTGCGCCCTGAACGCCACCGGCCACCGCAACATCACGGGGCGCCTGGAGGACGCGCTGGACCTGAGCCGGGAGACGCTGCGCACGGCCGAGCAGGTACTGGGCCCGGACCACCCGATGACGCTGAGCGCCCAGATCGCACTGGCGGCCGATCTCCGGTCGGTACGGGAGTACGAGGAGGCGGCGAAACACGAGGACGCGGGCATCAAGGGCCTGACCCGCACCCTGGGCGCCCAACACGTCCACACGATCTCGGCGAAGCAACAGACGAGACCGTACTGGGACTTCGAGCCGCAGCCGTAGGGGGGGCGGGGGGAGGGGGGCGTACGGAGCCACGCGCGCGGGGCTTGTCGTGAGGCGGGTGCGGTACGGGACCCACGCGTGCGGGACCTTCACCCCCTCGGCCCCACCACTCGCGGTCGGCGGCTGCCCACCCGCCCCCCCAGGCGCGGCGGGGCATGGGGCGGGCGGTCCGGTGCGGCGGAGCCGGACAGCGCGGGGCTGGCTTCGGGGGCCTGATTCCCTCACCCGGTATCAGGGATGGTTTGGGGGTTTCCCGTCAGTCTCATCGTCTCTCCGTGTCGGGCCGGTCCGTCAAGGGCGCTCCTTCGTCGCGTCGCTGCGCGATGGCCTGCGGCCACCCTTGACCGACCGACCCGCCACGGAAATCCGAAGACCGACGGGAACCCCCCAAAGGAACGGGCCGGCCATTCCTTATCCAGGGACGGGCCGATCAGCGACCCCGGGCGGAGCCGGGGCGCGTCCGATCGCTACGCGCTTCTCACGTCTCAGCGTCCGCCGTCCGTCTCGGGCTGGTCAGGCGCGTCAGATCGCTACGCGCTCCTCAACGAGGGCGGCAGACGGCCGTCTGTGGCTGCGAGGTCCGGGGCGGTTGGGTCGGCCGGCTCGACGTTGTCGACTGCGGTGGTGAACTCGCGGCCGGACGCGGCTCGGATGTAGGCCAGCTCCCTCCAGTGCTGGTGGACGGAGTCCGAGACGTTCTCGTTGATCACGGCCATCAGCACGCCTTCGGCGCCGGACGCGACATCACGTACGCGGCGGCGCAGCAGGCGATGAGGGACGTATTCGTACCGTTCAGTCATCGGACGGCTCCTGGATGGAGGAGACGAAACGCTCCCAGCCGACGCGAGCCCGGTCGAGGAGCTCCTGGCTGAGCTCGGGCCTCTGGCTCGGCCATGGGCTGGCCGGGCAGCGGGCTGCGACCACATCGGCGCGTTCGCGGACGATCCGTCCCGTCCGGGTGTTGATGTCGTACACGCGAATAGTCATGGGCATGCGTACTCCCGCAGCTCAAGGGCGTTGTGAATTCGACGTGTCACCAGTGCACCGCCTGAGGGGGCGCCATGGGCTGCCGAGCGCCGGACGTTTGGGCGGACGTTTTCCCGCCCGTGTCTGGGGCCAGATCACTACGGTGAAGGCATGATTCGCGGCCGAGGGGAAGCGCATGGCGGGGCAGGTGACGGGCGGACTGGCACGGTTACGGCACGCCGTCGGCTACACGCAGGAGTCATTCGTCGAGGTGTTCCGGCAGGAAGCCGTCCGCCTCGGCATTGCTGCTGCGGTGAGCGTCCGGCAGCTGCGGCGGTGGGAGCGCGAGACACCCCCGCCGCTACCGCATCCGGGGCAGCAGGCCGTGCTCGAAGCCCTCTTCGGCGTACCGCTTCCCGAGATGGGGTTCGACATCCCTGCGCATCGAGTGACGGTTGCGGCGCCCATCAGCGACGCTGGAGAGGTGAAGAGGAGAACCTTCGTCGCGGACGCGGGCGCCCTCGCTGTAGCGGCCCTGATCCCGGCCGGACCAGGGCCCCGCATCGGTACGGCAGACCTTGGGCGGCTGAGAGAACGGCTGGACGGGCTGTATCAGACGGACCACACGGCGGGCAGCGTGCCCGCGGGGGCCGAGGCCGGGCGCATCGAGCAAGAGATTACGCGCGCCCTCGGGAGCGCCTTGTACACGCCCCGTGTCGGTCGGGAGCTGCAAACGATGCTCGCCGAGCTGCACGGGCATCATGCCTGGTACGGCTACGACGGCGGACGCATCGCTGAGGGCCGTGCCGCCTGCATGGAAGCCCTTGCCGCGGCGCAGCTCGTCGACGACCCGCTGCTACAGGTCTCGGTGCTGGAGACTCTGGTACTCCTCGCGGTCAAGGCCGACCGGTCGTGGGAAGCGGCGAGCGCGGTTGAGAAGGCCTACCAGCTTGCGAGCCGAGCGGGCGCGGGTCCGACGGTTCATCTTGTGATCGCGCTGCGAGATGCCAACGTCGCCACCCATGCCGGGGATCTGTCGGGCGCTCGTCGTGCCCTGACCCGGGCGGTCGGCCACATGGGTCGCGCGGACTCCGATGCGGACGTACCGAACTGGGCCCGGTTCGTCGGGCCCTTCGAGGTCGACTACGCAACGGCGGACATGTACGTGCGCGCTGGTCAGCCCAAGCGCGCCGCGCCGTTTCTGCGCGCGGCCTTGCGCGGTATCGGGGGTGGGCTGGCCAGGAACAGCGCTTCGTACCGCGTCAAGCTCGCCGACGTGCTGCTGGCCGCCGGGGAGGTTGACGAGGCATGCGCCGAAGTGAGCGGTGTACTGGATACCTGGGGTGGTATCGCGTCGCCCCGTCTTCTGGGCAAGGTGCGTGATTTCAAGAGGGCGGCCGGGGTAGTCGACAGCTCAACCGCCCGCGAGTGCGTGGTGCGCATTCACGAGACCGTATGAGAGGGCGTCCAGTGACTCAGCCTGAGGGAGTGTCGGTCGAGCAGCTCGACGGGCCGGCCGCCGCGGAGGCGGAGAACGCCTTCCGGCTGGTGTATGCCGAGGCGTTTGCCGAGCCGCCGTACGACGAGAACGAGAGCGACGTGTCAGCCGCGTTCCGCCGCTTCAGGTCGCAGACCCGTAAGGCCACCTTCCGGAGCGCCCTGGCGCGCAGCGCGGACGGACGGCCCGTCGGCATCGCGTACGGCTACCAGCTCGGGCCGCAGACGGGCTGGTGGGATCAGCTCACCGAGCCTGTGTCCGAAGAGATGCGGAGGGAGGACGGTCGGCGGACCTTCGGCCTGATGGAACTCGCCGTGCGTGCCCCGTGGCGCAGACAGGGGGTAGCCAGACGCCTGCACGACAGCCTGCTCGACGGCATCGACGCCGAGCGGGTGCTGCTCAACGTTCACCCGAAGAGTCCGGCGGCTGTGGCCGCCTATCGGGCTTGGGGGTACCGGAAGGTCGGCGACGCGCGGCCTTGGGGCGGCGCGGACCTGCATGACGTGATGCTGCTGGACCTCCGTTGACCGGCCCGCCCCGAACGGCCGGAAGGCCCGGCCCCCCAGAGGGGAGCCGGGCCTTCCGTGGTGCTGGGGTCGAAGGCTACGCCTCGAAGACCTCGTTCAGGAGGAGCTGCTGCTCCGCCTGGTGGCGCTTTGCGGAGCCCACCGCCGGGGACGAGCCGTGCGGGCGCGAGATGCGCCGCAGGCGCTCGCCCGCCGGGACCTCCGCGCCGACCGCCAGGTCGAGGTGGTCGATCAGGTTCAGCGCGATGAACGGCCACGCACCCTGGTTCGCCGGCTCTTCCTGCGCCCAGATGTACTTCGCCGCGTTCGGGAACTTGGCGATCTCCGCCTGGAGTTCCGTGCCCGCCAGCGGGTACAGCCGCTCGATGCGGATGATCGCCGTGTCGGTGATGCCGCGCTTCTCCCGCTCGGCCTCCAGGTCGTAGTAGACCTTGCCCGCGCAGAAGACGACCTTGCGGACCGCGTTCGGGTCCACCGCGCTGTCGCCGATGACCGGACGGAACGAACCGGTCGTGAACTCCTCCGCCTTCGACGCCGCCGCCTTCAGACGCAGCATCGACTTCGGGGTGAAGACGATGAGCGGCTTGTGGTGCGGGTTGTGGACCTGCCAGCGCAGCAGGTGGAAGTAGTTCGACGGGAGGGTGGGCATGGCCACCGTCATGTTGTCCTGCGCGCACATCTGGAGGAAGCGCTCGGGACGCGCGGACGAGTGGTCCGGGCCCTGGCCCTCGTAGCCGTGCGGGAGGAGCAGGGTGACGCCGGAGGTCTGGCCCCACTTCTGCTCGGCCGAGGAGATGAACTCGTCGACGACGGTCTGCGCGCCGTTGACGAAGTCACCGAACTGGGCCTCCCAGAGGACCAGCGCGTCCGGACGGGCCAGGGAGTAGCCGTACTCGAAGCCCATGGCCGCGTACTCGGAGAGCAGCGAGTCGTAGACGTTGTAGCGGGCCTGGTCCTCCGACAGGTAGAGGAGCGGGGTGTAGTCCTCGCCCGTCTCCCGGTCGATGAGGACCGCGTGGCGCTGGCCGAAGGTGCCGCGGCGGGAGTCCTGGCCGGACAGCCGGACCGGGGTGCCCTCCATCAGCAGCGAGCCGAAGGCGAGGGTCTCGCCCATGCCCCAGTCGATGGTGCCCTCGTCGATCATCGCCGCGCGGCGCTGCAGCTGGGGCAGCAGGCGCGGGTGGACGGTGACGCCGTCGGGGATGGTGACCTGGGACTCGGCGATCCGCTTGACGACGTCCTGGGAGATCGCGGTGTTCACGGCGACCGGGAAGACGGCGGTGGTGCCCGGGGCGGCCGGCGCGACGGCCGCGGGCTGCGTGGCGGCCTCGCGGACCTCCGCGAAGACCTTCTCCAGCTGGCCCTGGAAGTCCTGCAGCGCCTGCTCGGCCTCTTCCAGGGTGATGTCGCCGCGACCGATGAGGGACTCGGTGTACAGCTTGCGCACCGAGCGCTTCTTGTCGATCAGGTCGTACATCAGCGGCTGGGTGAAGGCCGGGTTGTCCGACTCGTTGTGCCCGCGGCGGCGGTAGCAGATGAGGTCGATGACGACGTCCTTGTTGAACGCCTGGCGGAACTCGAACGCCAGACGGGCAACGCGGACGACCGCCTCCGGGTCGTCGCCGTTCACGTGGAAGATCGGCGCCTCGATCATGCGGGCCACGTCGGTCGCGTACATCGAGGAACGCGAGGACTCCGGGGCGGCGGTGAAGCCGACCTGGTTGTTGATGACCACGTGCACGGTGCCGCCGGTGCGGTAGCCGCGCAGCTGCGACATGTTCAGCGTCTCGGCGACGACGCCCTGGCCGGCGAAGGCCGCGTCGCCGTGGAGCGCGAGCGGGAGGACCGTGAAGTCCGTGCCGCCCTTGTTGATGACGTCCTGCTTGGCGCGGGCGACGCCCTCCAGGACCGGGTCGACCGCCTCCAGGTGCGAGGGGTTCGCGACGAGCGAGACCTTGATCTGCTCGCCGTCCAGGCCCGTGAAGGTGCCCTCGGCGCCCAGGTGGTACTTGACGTCGCCGGAGCCGTGCATGGACTTCGGGTCGAGGTTGCCCTCGAACTCGCGGAAGATCTGCGCGTACGACTTGCCGACGATGTTCGCCAGGACGTTCAGGCGGCCGCGGTGGGCCATGCCGATGACGACCTCTTCGAGGCGGGCCTCGGCGGCCGAGTCGATGACGGCGTCGAGCAGCGGGATGACGGACTCGCCGCCCTCCAGGGAGAAGCGCTTCTGGCCGACGTACTTCGTCTGCAGGAAGGTCTCGAAGGCCTCCGCCGCGTTCAGCCGGCGCAGGATGCGCAGCTGCTCCTCGCGCTCCGGCTTGGTGTGCGGGCGCTCGATGCGGTCCTGGATCCAGCGGCGCTGCTTCGGGTCCTGGATGTGCATGAACTCGACGCCGGTGGTGCGGCAGTACGAGTCGCGCAGCACGCCGAGGATGTCGCGCAGCTTCATCAGCGACTTGCCGGAGAAGCCGCCGACCGCGAAGTCGCGCTCAAGGTCCCACAGGGTGAGGCCGTGCTCGGTGATGTCGAGGTCGGGGTGCTTGCGCTGCTTGTACTCCAGCGGGTCGGTGTCGGCCATGACGTGGCCGCGGACCCGGTAGGAGTGGATCAGCTCGAAGACGCGGGCGGCCTTCGTGACGTCGTCGTCGTGCGAGGCGTCGATGTCGCGGTTCCAGCGGACCGGCTCGTACGGGATGCGCAGCGACTCGAAGACGGCGTCGTAGAAGCCGTCCTCGCCGAGCAGCAGGTTCGCGACGATGCGCAGGAACTCGCCGGAGGCCGCGCCCTGGATGACCCGGTGGTCGTAGGTCGAGGTCAGGGTCATGACCTTGGAGATGCCCAGCTTGTTCAGGGTGTCCTGCGAGGTGCCCTGGAACTCGGCGGGGTAGTCCATGGAGCCGACGCCCATGATGACCGACTGTCCGGGCATCAGGCGGGGCACGGAGTGCACGGTGCCCAGGCCGCCGGGGTTGGTCAGCGAGACGGTGACACCGGTGAAGTCGTCCATCGTCAGCTTGCCGACACGGGCGCGGCGGACGATGTCCTCGTAAGCCTGCCAGAACTCGAAGAAGTTGAGGGTCTCGGCCTTCTTGATGCCGGCGACGACGAGCTGGCGGTCGCCGTTGGGCTTCACCAGGTCGATCGCGAGACCGAAGTTGATGTGCTCCGGCTTGACCAGGGTCGGCTTGCCGTCCTTCTCCGCGAAGGAGTAGTTCATGGCCGGCATGGCCTTGATCGCCTGCACCATCGCGTAGCCGATCAGGTGCGTGAAGGAGATCTTCCCGCCCCGGGCGCGCTTGAGGTGGTTGTTGATGACGATGCGGTTGTCGAACAGCAGCTTCACCGGGACGGCGCGGACGGACGTGGCCGTCGGGACGTCGAGGGAGGCGTTCATGTTCTTGGCGACAGCCGCCGCCGGGCCGCGGAGCGTCACCAGTTCGGGGCCCGTGGGGGCCTCGGTGGCGGGCGCGGGCTTCTGCGGGGCTACGGCGGAGGGGGCGGGCGCGGCCGGTGCGGCGGCCGGGGCCTGGGAGGTGACAGTCACAGCAGGGGCACCAGAGGGGGTGGCAGGAGCAGGGGCAGGAGCTGACACAGGCGTGGGCGCGGCTGTCGGGGCAGGGGCTGCGGCGCGCGCCGCCCCCGTGGCGGCCGCGTCGGTGGCCTGCGGCGCCCCGGCGACGGTGGTGGCGGCCTGTGCGGAGGCGCCGTCCGTCGTCGAGGGCTTCTCGGGACCGTCCGACTTCACCGGAGCGACAGCTACCCCCGGCTTGTAGTCGGCGAAGAAGTCCCACCAGGCCCGGTCGACCGAGTTCGGGTCCTGGAGGTACTGCTGGTAGATCTCGTCGACGAGCCACTCATTGGCACCGAAGCCTGAGGCGGGGTTCTTCCCGCCCTCTCCTGCTTCGGTCTTGGTGCTCGAGTTACTGGGGGACTGTGGCGACACGGCGGCAACCGCCCTCTTCCGCTTCACAAGGTATGGACAGCGGGAATAAAGGCTACGCCTCCTGGGCCACCAGATGCAGACCGGGCGGTACATCCGTCGTGCAGGTCACATCGAACGGCGGGTTTCGTCACCTGGAATGGCGGGAAACACCTGTGGTTCGGGTAGGGGGCACCGAGGTTGCGGCCCCCTTGGCTTCGCACCCCTGACGGACCCCGGGCACGTGTGGCCGAGATCATGTCCTTCCCACTCGAACCCTACGTCAACCCGGCGCCTGCGAGCTGCCCGGAAGCGTGACGAGGATGCGGCAGCCGCGTGACGATTCGGCCACTCCGATCCGCCCGCCGTGCAGTTCCACGGCCCACCGGGCGATCGCCAGGCCCAGTCCCGTGCCGCCGTCGCCGCCGCGCGCGCTGCCCCGGTTGAACCGCTCGAAGACCCGGTGGCGCTCCGCCTCCGGGATGCCCGGGCCCTCGTCCCGTACCTCCAGGGCCAGAGCCCCGGGCGCGTCGCCGGCCCGGGCGCGGACCGTGACCCGGCCGTGCGGGGGGCTGTGCTTGACCGCGTTGTCGATCAGGTTCGCCACCACCTGGTGCAGCCGCTCGGCGTCCGCGTACGCCCACAGCTCGGGCGGGAATACGTCCAGGTGCAGGTGCACGTCGTTGCGGGTGTGCCCGCCCGAACCGGAGAGCAGCCCCGGCCGGCCGGCGGCCGCCAGCCCCGACTCCTTCAGCACCCCCGACAGGTACGGCCACACCTCGAAGCGGCGGGCGCGCAGCGGGACCACCCCGTTGTCCACGCGGGACAGGTCCAGCAGGGTCTCCACGAGCCGGCCGAGGCGCTCGGTCTGCTTCAGCATCGTGCGCATGGTCTCCGGATCGGCGGCCGAGACCCCGTCCACCACGTTCTCCAGCACCGCCCGCAGCGCCGCGATCGGCGTGCGCAGCTCGTGCGAGACGTTGGCGACCAGTTCCTTGCGGTGCCGGTCCACCGCCTCCAGGTCGTCCGCCATCAGATTGATGGTGGAGGCCAGGTCGCCCAGCTCGTCGCGGCGTCCCGCCCCCCGCACCCGCCGGGTGTAGTCGCCGTGGGAGATCGCCCGGGCCACGGTCGTCATGTCGTCCAGCGGCGCCGTCAGGCTGTGAGCGACGAACTGGGTGATCAGCATCGAGGCGATCACCGAGAAGACCGTGATGAAGCGCAGCTCGGTGTCGGTGCGCAGGGCCACCAGCAGCAGGCCGGTCGTGATGAAGACCGAGACCACGACGAGCGTGCCCAGCTTGGTCTTGATCGAGAAGGGCGAGAAGGGCCGCAGCCCTCCGGCGGGGCGCTGCCGCTGCGTCGGCCGGCCGTTCATGCCTGGGCCGGGGTCTCCAGGGCGTACCCGACGCCGTGGACGGTACGGATCCGCTCCGCGCCGATCTTCCGCCGCAGGGCCTTGATGTGGCTGTCGACCGTACGGGTCCCGGACGCGTCGGCCCAGTCCCACACCTCGGCGAGCAGCTGCTCCCGGGAGAGCACCGCCCGCGGCGTCCCGGCCAGGCACACCAGCAGATCGAACTCGGTGGGCGTCAGGTGCACGTCCTCGGCCTGCACCCGGACCCGGCGCTGCGCGTGGTCGATCTCCAGGTCGCCCAGGCGCAGGGTGGCCCCGCGCGGGGTGTGCGCGGCGATCGTCGCCCGCTCCACGCGCCGCAGCAGGACGTGCACCCGTGCGGCCAGCTCGCGCATCGAGAACGGCTTCGTCATGTAGTCGTCCGCCCCGACGCCCAGACCGACCAGTAGGTCGGTCTCGTCGTCCCTGGCGGTGAGCATCAGCACGGGGACCGGCCGCTGCGCCTGGACCCGGCGGCAGACCTCCAGCCCGTCGAAGCCGGGCAACATCACGTCCAGGACCAGCAGCTCGGGCAGCCAGCTCTCGGCCGCGGCGACGGCGGCGGGGCCGTCCGTGGCCGTCTGCACCTGGAACCCCTCGGCGCGCAGGCGGGCCGCGATGGCCTCGGCGATGGTGTGGTCGTCCTCGACGACGAGCACACGCCGCTGGGCGCCGGGTGTCGCTGCGGCGCCGTTGTGGGTGGTGTGTGTCTGTTCCATGTCCGCCCCTGAAGATCCCGCTTGAATGGGGTGCAGCGTAGAGGAGGCACCGGCCTGCGGCTACGTGGGGTACGGACATGGCATATGTGCTGGACATCAGTAAATGGAATGAGATGTACCGGGTGCCGGACCCCCCACGGGACCGGCACCCGGCGGGCGAGACCGGTCAGGTGCCTCGCCGTTTCAGACCCCCTGGAGGGTCAGTCCGTGGCCGTGCGGGAAGACCGGGTCGTGGGTGTCGTTCGGCACGTCGGGGCGGGAGGCCGCGACGGCTTCCATCGAGCGCGGGAGCTCGAACGGGAGGCGGCCCCCGGGGCTCGCGCGGCCGAACGCCACGTCCAGCAGGGCGGCGTCCGAGGCGCCGTAGTCGGCGATCAGGGCCGCCGCGCGCGCGGCGATCTCCGGGATGACGGCGGCCCGTTCCAGGTTGATGCAGACCAGGGTGGGGACCCGGTCCAGGAGGGCCAGGACGTCGGCCAGCTCGGGCTCGGGGAAGGCCAGCGAACCCGAGTGGAAGTAGGACTCGAAGATGTTCTCGCGCGGCTCGTACGGGGTCCGCAGGCGCAGTACGGCCAGGTCCGCGTCGGCCGGGTCGGTGACGACCTCGCCGTAGGCCGCGGCGACGGTCTCGTCCACGTTCCGCACGTACAGCTTCGGTTTCGCGGAGAGCGGAAGGAATCCTTCCGGATTTGTCAGAACCGTGAGCGAGCGGCGCTGGGTCGCGGCGCCCAGGGCCGTGAAGTCGGCCCGGCCCACCGTCTCGGCCGCCGCGTCCGGATCCACGTACGGGTTCTCGAACAGGCCGAGCGTGAACTTCTCGCGCAGCAGGCGGCGCACGGACTCGTCGATCCGGGACTCGGCGATCCGGCCCGAGCGGACCAGCTCCACGACGACTTCGGGGCACTGCTCGCCGCCGAACTGGTCGCAGCCGGCCTCCAGGGCGCGGACCGCCCGCTCGGCCACGGACCGGTGCTCCAGGCCCCAGGCGCGCGCCGGGTGCGTCTGCCCGAAGATCGTCGCGTCGTTGAGCAGCCCCCAGTCGGTGCAGACGATGCCCTCGAAGCCGAGCTCCTCGCGGAGCAGGCCGGTGACCACGCCCCGGTTGAAGCCGAAGCCGACCTCCTCCCAGTCCGTGCCCATCGGCTGGCCGTAGTACGGCATCATCTGCGCGCACCCGGCGGCGATCGCCGCCTTGAACGGCTCCAGGTGGTGCTCGCGCATGCCGCCCGGATAGACCTGCTCCTTGCCGTGCGCGAAGTGCGGGTCCTCGCCGTCCTTCTGGGGGCCGCCGCCGGGGAAGTGCTTGACCATCGCGGAGACCGACCCGGGGCCGAGCGCCGGGCCCTGCAGGCCGCGTACGTACGCCTCCACGAGCTCGCCCGTCAGCCGGGCGTCGGAGCCGAAGGTGCCGGACTGGCGGGCCCAGCGGGGCTCGGTGGCCAGGTCGATCTGCGGGTGCAGGGCGACGCGGAAGCCGACGGCGAGGTACTCGCGGCGGACGGTGTCGGCGAACCGGTGGACGAGCTCGGGGTCGCCGATGGCGGCCAGGCCCAGGGCCTCCGGCCAGGCGGAGAAGGCGCCGGCGTTGAAGGAGGCGCCGATGTTGTCGGTGAAGGTGTGGCGCGGGTCGGTCGAGAGGGTGACCGGTATGCCGAGGCGGGTGCCCGCGGCCATCTCCTGGACGGCGTTCTGCCAGCGGGCCATCTCGCGGGCGCCGTGGCTGCCGAGCAGGTTGAAGTGGGAGAGGAAGCGGTCCTCGATCAGCTCGGGCGTGGTGAAGGGGAGCATCGAGCCGTCGGTCTCGGTGACCGGGGTGCCGTCCGCGTTCATCATCAGCATCGAGTGGAAGAGCTGGCCGGCCTTCTCCTCCAGCGTCATCCGGGCGAGCAGGTCCTCCACGCGCCGGTCCACGGGGAGCGAGGCGTCCTTGTAAGCGGGCGTTGCGTTCATGGCGGGGCTCCTGGAGCACGTGACCGGGCGGATCGGCAGAGCCAAGGTAAGGGTGAAAACCGTGCACCTGCTAGGTTTTTGAAAAGTGACCTGGATCACTGGGTCCGGGTGGCCGGAAACGGGCGCGTCTAGGGTGGTCCGCATGGCACAGGAGAAGGGGCGCACCGCGTCGAAGGGTCCGGCTCGGGGGACCTATGCGGTGGGCGACGCCCGCCGGCAGAAGATCCTCGACACCGCCGTCGAGCACTTCGCGCAGTGGGGCTTCCACGCGTCCTCGCTGGCCCGGATCGCGGCCGGCTGCGGGATCACCCAGGGCGGGCTGCTGCACCACTTCCGCAGCAAGGAGGATTTGCTGCTGTCGGTGCTCGCCCAGAGCGAGCAGCACGACGTCGAGCGGCTGTTCAGCGAGCCCGCCGAGTCGGTCGCCGCCCACTTCACCACGGTCGTCGCCCTCGCCGCGGACAACGAGCGGCGGCCCGGCATCGTCCGGATGTTCCACACCCTGGTCGGCGAGGCCGCCAACCCGGGGCATCCCGCACACGCCTACTTCACGCAGCGCTACGCCCGGGTGCTCGACTACACCGTCGGCCTGCTGGAGGCGGGCGTCGCCCGCGGCGAACTGCGCCCGGACACCGACTGCGAGGCCGTGGGCCGGGAGGTCCTCGCCGTCATGGACGGCCTCCAGATCCAGTGGGTGCTGGCGCCCGGGAGCGTGGACATGCCGGCGCGGCTGCGCGGGTTCCTTGACCGGCTGCTGCGGGAGATCTCGGCGGGGAGTCCCAGCGCCTCCGGCGTTTGACCTCCGGCGTTCGAGGAGCGGGGTCCGGGGCGGAGCCCCGGGAACCGGGCGGGCTCGCCCGCTCGCCCCCGTGTGCCCCTAGCTCGCCGTGAGCGGGGGCAGTGCGTCCAGCACCTTCTGCAGGGCCGGGGGCAGGGACCCCTGGTCGGCGGCGACCTCGTGGCCGCCGTGCACGAAGGAGTAGAAGAAGCCGTCGTAGATCGTGGGACCGCCCGTCGAGATCCTGGGCAGCCGGGCGAAGTCCGCGTCGCGCAGGGCGGTGCGCAGGGCTGCGAGCTGCGGCCCCGACAGCTTTCCGGTGTCCTCCGGCTTCGCCTTGACGTCCAGCCGGGTCCACGAGCCGTCGCCCTTGACGATGAGCGTGTGGGTCCGGCCGGCGAAGCCGCCGCTCTGGGTGACCCGGACCAGGGTCTCGCCGGGGGCGGGCAGCCGGTCGGCGGAGGGGCTCGCGCCGGGACCGGTGCTCGTGGCCGGGCCGGGGCTCGTGGTGGCATCGGGGGCGGGGCTCGCGCCCCCGGTCGCGCCCGGGCTCGCGGTCGCGCTCGCGCTCGGCTCCGTGGAAGCCTTCGGGGGCGTGTCGTCACCGCCCGCCGGACCGGACGGCCCGCACCCCGCCAGCACCATCACACTCAGCAGCGACGCAGCCACCGGTCTGAACGCGCGCACACCCACCTCCGCGGGAACTCGGGCCCACCCCCGAGTATGGAGTCCGCACACCCGTTCCGACAGCACCCGGAGGCCGTCATCAGCCGGATCGCCCCCTGGCGCCTGCTCCCGCCGCTGCTCGCGGTGCTCCTCGGCCTCTGGGGCCTGGAGCGGGGCGGCAGCATGTGGCGCGACGAGTCCGTCACCTGGCAGGTGGCCCACCGGCCGCTCGGCGGGATCGGGGAACTGCTCGGCCGGGTCGACGCGGTGCACGGCCTCCACTACCTGCTCATGCACGGGGTGTTCCAGGCCTGGGACGGCGGCCTGTGGGCCCTGCGGCTGCCCTCCGTCGCCGCCACCGCCCTCGCGGCCGTCGGGGTGGCCGCGATCGCCCACCGGCTCGCGGGGGAGCGGGCCGCGCTGATCGCCGGCTGCGTGTACGCCGTCCTGCCGCCCGTGCAGATGTACGCCCAGGAGGGGCGCTCGTACGCCCTGGTCGCGGCCGCGGTGGTGTGGGCGACGTACCTGATGCTGCGGGAGCGGTGGGCGGCGTACGCGGTGGTGCTGCTGATCGGCTGCTGGCTGCACGAGTTCGCGGTGCTGGCCCTGTTCGCCCACGCCTTCACGGCCTGGCGCTCGCGCGGCTGGCGGTGGAGCGCCGCGGCCGTGCTCGTCCTGCTGCTGCCGCTGGCCGTGGTGAGCGCGCGGCAGGCGCAGCAGCAGCTCGGCTGGCTCGGGCGGCCGAGCTGGCAGGACTGGGCGGCGTACGGGGTGGTGGGCGCCGCCGCCCTGCTGCTCGCGCGGGGCGCCGCGAAGGACCTCGTACGGGTGGCGCTTCCCCTGGTCCTGCTGCCGCCCGGGCTGCTGATGGTGATCTCCCTCGTGCACCCCTGGTACGTCGACCGGTACGTGCTCTACGCGCTGGCCGGGCTGGCCCTGCTGGCGGGGGCCCGGCTCGCGTCCGCCCGCGGGTGGTGGCCGTGGGTGCTGGCGGGCGCGCTCCTCGTGCCGTTCGGCATCTGGTCGGTGTGGCTGCGCACGCCCGAGAGCCGCAAGGACGACGCCCTCGCGGTGGCCGCGGTGGTGCGGGAGCGGGCCCGGCCGGGGGACGCGGTGGTGTTCATGCCGTCGCGCAGGCGCGAGTGGCTGCTGTCCTCGCCCGAGGTCTACGGGGAGCTGCGCGACGTGGCGCTGGACCGCAGCCCGGCGGCTTCGCGCAGCCTCCAGGGCGCCGAGCTGTCCGCGGACCGGATCCGCGCGGCGCTGCTCGCCTCGCCCCGGGTGATCGCCCTGCTGGACCCGGCGGGCCAGCCGCTGGACCCGTACCCGGGGGAGGCGGCCAAGCGGGAGGAACTGGCCGCCGGCTTCGACCTGTGCTCGATGACGGAGGCCCGCGGGGCCCGGATCGCGGTGTACGCCCGCCCGGGCGGCTGCGGCGCCTGAGCCCTGCGGGCCGGCTCGACCGGGCAGGGCCTGGCCCCGGCGGTCCGGTGCCGCGCCGTCTCCCGGGGCTCCGCCCCGGACCCCGCGCCTCAAACGCCGGCGGGGCTGGGTGTTGCGGCCTGGTCGGCGTGTGGCGGGGGCGGGGCTGGTTCGATTTCGTGGGCTTCCTGGCCCGGTGGCCGGGTGCCGCGCCGTTTCCCGGGGCTCCGCCCCGGACCCCGCGCCTCAAACGCCGGCGGGGCTGGGTGATGCGGCCGAGGGGGCAAGGGAGGCTCGGGGCAGGGTGGTTGTGGGGCCGGTGAAGTCGGGCTGGAGGATGGGGCGACCGCTTCGTACAGCCGGCGGGCCGGGCCGACCCAGCGGGCGGGTGCGGTGCGCCGGGCCTTCAGGAGGTGCCGTATGCCCACGTACCAGAGCCCCGCGTCCCGCGAGCCGGGGCCCGGACGGGCCGAGCCCGGACAGCGCGAGTCCGGTGGGGGCGAGACCACAGGGGCCGTGCCCAACGCAGCCGGGGCCGCAGGGGCCGAGCCCGGTGCGGCCGCCGCCGGGGCCCTCCGCGGGGGGCCCGGGCCGTTGGTCGGGGTCGGGTGGTTGGCCGAGCGGATCGGGATGCCCGGGCTGGTGGTCTTCGACGCCTCCGTCGGCGCCCATCGCGGAGCCGCTCGCAGGATCCCCGGCGCCCGGCCCTTCGACCTCGACGGGGCCCTGTCCGACCACGACGCGCCCGCCCCGCACACCATGCCCGGGGCCGCGGAGTTCACCGAGGCGGTGCGGGACCTGGGCGTCGACGACTCGGACACCGTCGTCGTGTACGACGGCGCCGGCCTCTACTCCAGCGCCCGCGCCTGGTGGATGCTGCGCGCCATGGGCTTCGACCGGGCCGCCGTCCTCGACGGCGGACTGCCCGCCTGGACGGCCGCCGGCCTGCCCGTCGAGGCCGTCGGCCCGGAGTACGGCGGCCCGCGCGGCTCCTTCACCGCCCGGCCCCGCGCCGGGTTGCTGGTCGACGCCTACACCGTCGCGCGGGCCCTGGCCGACCCGGCCGCGGCCGTCCTCGACGCCCGCACCCGCGAACGGTTCGCCGGCACCGCCCCCGAACCCCGCCCGGGGCTGCGGGGCGGCCACATGCCGGGCGCGGTCAACCTGCCGTTCGCCGACCTCCAGGGCCCCGGAGGGCTGATGCGCCCCGCCGGCGAACTCCGCGCGGCCTTCGAGGCGCTGACCGGGGACCGGGAGCGGCTCTACTTCAGCTGCGGCTCCGGTGTGACCGCCTGCGTGCTGGCCCTCGGCGCCGACCTCGCCGGGTACCGGGAGATCGCGGTGTACGACGGCTCCTGGAGCGAGTGGGGCCTGCCCTCCCCGCTGCGCCCGGTGACCACGGACCTGCGCACGACGGGGGGTTAACCCCACCGAGAGGCCGGGTACGGGCCTCATCGGCCGGGCGTCGATCCGTCGTCAGAATCGGTTCATGACCACTCACGCCTCGTCACACCGCCTCGTCCGCACCGCGATCGCCGCCCTCGGGGCCGGGTTCCTCCTGGCCGGCTGCTCCCTCTCCGACGGCTCCGTCGTGGACGGGCCGAAGAAGACGGTGACCGCCGATGCCACGGTCACCGAGGCCGTCACCGCGGTGGAGGTGACGGACGCCCGGTCCGGCTCGATCGAGGTCACCCCCGGCAACGGCCCCGGCGTCACGGTCCGCCGTACCGTCCACTACCGCGGGGACACCGTCCCCACGCCCGGCCAGCAGGTCAGCGCCGGCGTGCTCACCTTCTCCAACGGCTGCACCGGAAGCTGCTACATCGACTACCGCCTGGAGGTACCGGCCTCCGCCACGGTCAAGCTGGAGAGCAGCAGCGGCCGCCTCACCGTGACGGGCGTGGCGGCCGCCGAGCTGGAGGCCGACTCCGGCGAGGTCCGGGCCGAGCGCATCGCGGGCCCGCTGAAGATCCGTACCTCCTCGGGCGGCGTCAGCGCCACCGGCCTGTCCGGCACGAGTGCTGACGTCCGATCGGACTCGGGCGACACCCACCTGGGCTTCGCGAAGGCCCCGACCTCGGTCAAGGCCGAAACCTCCTCGGGCGGCGTCACCCTGGAGGTCCCCCCGGCCCCCTACCGGCTCGACGTCTCCACCGCCTCCGGCGCCCGCGACATCCGGTCGGCCTCGGACCCCTCGGCGTCCTCCAGCCTCGCGGTGAAGACCTCCTCGGGCGACATCCGCATCTCCGCCGTGTGACGGACGTCACGGGGGCGGTGGCCGAGTGCCGTAGCGGGCCTGCGGTTGGCGAAACCGCCAGCCAACCGCCTGGGGCAGCCGCGACAGGCACACCCGCGGCCGTTCGCCCCGGGCGAACGGGTGTTGGGGAACATCGGGAGGCGCACATGCATTGAGTCGGCATAGCTCAACTTCACTGCCGGAGGGAAGATCATGGCTTCGACGTCCGTAACGCTCACCCTGCCCGTGCTGCCGCTCGACGACGAGGTCGTGCTGCCTGGAATGGTGGTTCCGCTGGACCTGTCCGACGCCGAGGTGCGCGGGGCCGTGGAAGCGGCCCAGGCGGCGGCGGGCAGCGGGAAGCCCCGGGTGCTGCTCGTGCCGCGGGTCGACGGCAAGTACGCCGGGACCGGGGTGCTCGGGACGGTCGAGCAGGTGGGCCGGCTCTCCGATGGCGATCCCGGCGCGCTCATCCGCGGCGTCGGCCGCGTCCGGATCGGGGCCGGGACCACCGGCCCCGGGGCCGCGCTCTGGGTCGAGGGCGAGACCGTCACCGAGCAGGTGCCCGACCCGCTGCCCGGGTCGGTCGCCGAGCTCGTCAAGGAGTACAAGGCGCTCGCCACCAGCTGGCTCAAGAAGCGCGGCGCCTGGCAGGTCGTGGACCGGGTCCAGCAGATCGAGGGGGTGTCGGCGCTGGCCGACAACTCCGGCTACTCGCCCTTCCTGACCGTGGCCCAGAAGGTCGAACTGCTGGAGACCGCCGACCCGGTCGCCCGCCTGAAGTTCGCGGTCAAGGCGCTCAGCGACCACCTCGCCGAGCAGGACGTGGCCGAGTCCATCGCCAAGGACGTCCAGGACGGCGTCGAGAAGCAGCAGCGGGAGTTCCTGCTGCGCCGCCAGCTGGAGGCCGTGCGCAAGGAACTGCGCGAGCTGAACGGCGAGAAGGACGGCGAGGAGTCCGACGACTACCGGGCCCGCGTCGAGGCCGCCGACCTCCCCGAGAAGGTGCGGGAGGCCGCGCTCAAGGAGGTCGAGAAGCTGGAGCGGTCCAGCGACCAGTCGCCCGAGGGCTCCTGGATCCGGACCTGGCTGGACACCGTGCTGGAACTGCCCTGGAACGAGCGCACCGAGGACCGGTACGACATCCAGGGGGCCAGGGCGGTGCTGGACGCCGAGCACGCCGGGCTGAGCGACGTGAAGGACCGCATCACCGAGTACCTCGCCGTCAGGAAGCGGCGCAGCGAGCGCGGCATGGGCGTCATCGGCGGGCGGCGCGGCGGTGCCGTGCTCGCGCTCGTCGGACCTCCCGGGGTCGGAAAGACCTCCCTCGGGGAATCAGTGGCCCACGCCATGGGCCGCAAGTTCGTCCGGGTCGCGCTCGGCGGCGTACGGGACGAGGCGGAGGTGCGCGGACACCGCCGGACCTACGTCGGCGCCCTGCCGGGCCGGATCGTCCGCGCCATCAAGGAGGCCGGGTCGATGAACCCGGTGGTGCTGCTCGACGAGATCGACAAGGTGGGCTCCGACTACCGAGGCGACCCGGCGGCCGCCCTGCTGGAGGTCCTGGACCCGGCCCAGAACCACACCTTCCGCGACCACTACCTGGAGGTGGAGCTCGACCTGAGCGACGTGGTGTTCCTGGCCACGGCGAACGTCCTGGAGGCCATCCCGGAGGCGCTGGCCGACCGGATGGAGCTCGTCCGTCTGGACGGGTACACCGAGGACGAGAAGGTCGTCATCGCACGAGACCACCTGCTGCCGCGCCAGCTGGAGCGGGCCGGGCTCGCCACCGACGAGGTGGTCCTGGAGGAGGACGCCCTGCGCAAGCTGGCCGGGGAGTACACCCGCGAGGCGGGCGTGCGCACCCTGGAGCGGTCCCTCGCCCGCCTGCTGCGCAAGGTGGCCTCGCAGCACGAACTGGGCGAGCGCGAACTGCCCTTCCGGATCGGTGCCGGCGAGCTGCGGGGCCTGATCGGGCGCCCGCACCACGTGCCGGAGTCCGCCCAGGACCCGGCCGAGCGGCGTACCGCGGTCCCCGGTGTGGCCACCGGCCTCGCGGTGACCGGCGCGGGCGGCGACGTGCTGTTCGTGGAGGCCTCGCTGGCCGACCCGGAGACGGGCGCGGCCGGTCTGACCCTCACCGGCCAGCTCGGCGACGTCATGAAGGAGTCGGCGCAGATCGCGCTGAGCTTCCTGCGCTCGCACGGTGCGGAACTGGAACTCCCGGTCGCCGACCTGAAGGACCGGGGCGTGCACATCCACTTCCCGGCGGGCGCCGTGCCCAAGGACGGCCCGAGCGCGGGCATCACCATGACGACCGCGCTCGCCTCGCTGCTGTCCGGGCGGCAGGTGCGCACGGACGTGGCCATGACCGGTGAGGTCTCGCTGACCGGGCGCGTCCTGCCGATCGGCGGCGTCAAGCAGAAGCTGCTCGCTGCGCACCGGGCCGGGCTGACCACCGTCATCATCCCCAAGCGCAACGAGGCCGATCTGGACGACGTACCGGCCGAGGTGCTGGAGGGGCTGGAGGTGCACCCGGTGACGGACGTGCGCCAAGTCCTGGAGATCGCCCTGGACCGGGCGGAGGTGGCGGTCACCGCCGCCGCGTGACGGCCGGCCGCACGGCCCGGCATCCCGCTCCGGCGGGGTCCCGGGCCGTCGGCCTGCCCGCTGCGAAATACTGGTCCCGCACCGAACCGAGGTGCCACACACCATCGAAGGAGCGGGACGTGCACGGGAGTGAAGACCAGGAGTTCCTTGCCCTGGAGCGGGAGCTGTCCGTCTTCCTCCGGCGGGCCCGCGCCTCGTCCGGCGAGATGGCCCGCGAGCTCCACCCCGAGCTGGAGCCGGCCGCGTACGGGCTCCTCGTACGCCTGGAGGCGGCCGGACGGCAGCGCGCCACCGAGCTCGCCGCCTACTTCGGGGTGGGCAAGGCCACCATGAGCCGGCAGTTGCGGGCCCTGGAGGTCCTGGGGCTGGTGGCCCGCGAGCCGGACCCCGCCGACGGGCGGGCCTTCCTGGTCGGCCTCACCGAGGAGGGCCGCGAGCGGTTCCTGCGGGTACGGGGCGCGCGGCGCGAGCAGTACATGCGCAAGCTCGCCGACTGGGACCGCGGCGAGGTCGCGGAACTGGCCCGGCTGCTGAACCAGTTGAACGCGGGAGCGGAGTAGGGGAGCCGACCGCCGGGCGTGCCGGGATCACCGGCCACCGGCGGAGGCCGGCGCGCGGCGTGGCCGGGTTACGGAGCCGCGCCCGCGGAGGCTTCCGCGGCGAACCGCGGCTACAGCTCCGCGTAGACCGCCGACGCGTCGTCGTGCCGCTTGTACCGGCCCGACGGGCGGGCCGGGTCGGACTCGATGGCGCGGACCCGGCCGATCAGGCCCTGCGCGCCCTCCTTCCGCAGCACCGTCAGGCAGTCGGCCCAGTCGCCCTCCCCGAACGTGTCCGTCCACCGGCTCGCCCCGTCCGTGAGCGCGGCCACCGCCCGCACCTGCCCCCGCGGCGTGCGCCCGGTCACCGCCCGGGCCGCCACCGCGGGGTCCGCGGCCGCCGTGAAGAACCCGCCCTCCGCGTTGCGCAGGGCGTCCGTCGCGGCCACCGAGCCCAGCACCTCCCGCGGGATCCGGTCCAGCCGGTCGTCGAGCACCGCGGTCACCTCGCCCCCCGGCGCCTGGAGGAGCAGGACGGAGTCCGAGAGCACGAGGTGTTCCACGTACGCCTCGTCCCAGCGGACCAGGACGACCGTCGCCTGCGGGGTGCGGGGGTGAGAAAGGTCACACGTGTCGTGATGGGCTTCGGCCGTGGCGCGGACGGACTCGGCCAGGATCCGGTCCAGCGGCATGTCCCGTCGCGATCCCGACAGTTCGGTCAGTCGCCCGCCGAGCCGGGCCGCGAACCACGGCACTCCGTGCACGCAGCCGTCCTCGCCGCGCGGCGGCGTGACCCCGTCCAGGACGACCAGGACGCCGCCGCCCGAAGCGGGGATCGCGGCCGACACCCAGTCCTCATTGGGGCGTTCCTGGTGGCCGGGGGCCGAGGCGAGGTCGATGCGCATGCCGGCATTCTGCCGGGCGGCGGGCGGAAGGCGGGCTCAGGTCCGTACCGGAGCGGGAGGGGCGGGCGGGCCCGCCCGCGGACCGTTCGTCCGCGGGCCGGGAAGACCCGGGCGGCAGGGAGGGGGCGGGGGTGGGGATGTGGGCGGGCATACTGCCAAAGCCCGTATCGATCTTTCAACCACCTGTCCACGACGGTGCTCTGGGGCGGGGTGTCCGAGTTGGTCGCCAACTTATTCGTGATGTTCACTCGTTCGAGTGGCCGGGTGGGCGATGTGCGGCTCTCTCCCCAACACGCTGCAAAGGTCTGAGGCGGTACGAGGGGGCAGGGGGCGTTTACTTGTTGACCGGCCGTTACCTCGGCCACACGAGTAGACGAGAAAAAGCACACGTACAGGATTGCGAGCACCGGTGCAGAAGAAGCGGTCTCGGAAGAACGGCACCGCCGCCGACGGCCCGGCCCCCGCAGGACGTCACGTCCGCGTGCGCAGCCGGCTGGTCGTCGGCGTCGCCGTCGCAGGGCTCACGGTCCTGGCGGCCGGAGCCCCCGCCGTCGTCACCGCCGCGAGGGAGCTGAACGACTCCCAGCGGCTGGTCTCCCTCGCGGAGCAGACCGGGCAGATCCTCACCCTCGCGCACGTCCTCGCCGACGAGCGCGACGCCGTGGTCGAGTACGCCGCCAAGGGGCGTCCGGGCGCCGCCAAGGGCGCCCTCCAGGAACGCATCCTGCGCACCGACCGGCAGATCTCCGAGGCCGCGACCGAGGTGGACGAGCCCCTCGCCATGGCCCTCGCCCGCGTCGCGACCGTCCGTACGGAGGCCATCGACGGCAAGGGCACCGCCCTCGCCACCCACCAGGCCTACACCGGCGTCATCACGGAACTCCTCGCCCCGGGCGACCGGCTCGCCGAGCTCACCCCGCCGCGGGCCGAAGCCGCCCTCACCACCACCCGTCCGCTGGCCCCGCTCGGCCAGGCCGTGGAACAGGCCTCGGCCACCCGTGGACTGCTGCTCGCCGCGCTGGCCGTCCCCCGCGGTGAGCAGCTCCCCAACTCGGCCGCGGTCGACGAACTCACCACCGCCGCCCAGCGTGCGCGCGTACGGGAACTGGGCGCCCTGGACGACTTCGCGCGGGCCGCACGGCCCGACGTGCGCCAGACCCTCACCGCCACCGTCACCGGCCCCGAGGTCAAGACCGCCGAGGACTACCTCAAGCGGCTCACCGACCGGCCCACCCTGACGACCGCCGACCGCAGGACCGACGGCGCCGCCGTCGGCACGGCGCTCACCGCCCGCATCGACCGGATGCGGACCGTGGAGTCCACCCTCGCGGGCCAGCGGGCCTCCGCCCTCGCCTCCCTGCGCGACGACGACGTGACCCGACTGGAGATCATGGTCGCCCTGCTGGGCGTGCTGTTCCTGGTCGCCGTCGGCTTCTCGACCGCCGTGGCGCGGTCGCTGACCCGGCCGCTGTCGGTCCTGCGGCGCGGCGCGGAGCGGCTGGCGACGCCGGAGGGCTCGGTCGAACCGGTGCGGTTCACGGGCCGCAACGACGAGTTCGCCGAGGTCGTGCGCCATCTGAACGCGGTGCGCGACCAGACGGTCTCCCTGCACACCCGGATCGCCGGACTCGACGCCGACCGGCGCCGGATCATCGGCCGCAACGAGGCGCTGAACTCCAGCCGGGAGGTGCTGGAGGAGGAGCTGTCGAAGCTGCGGGCGGGGCTGGAGGAGCACCGCCGCGTCATGTCGACGACCTCCGTCTCGCTGTCCCTGCGGACCCTCGGCCTGGTGGAGCGCCAGCTCGCGGTGATCGAGGAGCTGGAGTCCAAGGAGCAGGACCCGGACCGGCTCGCGACCCTGTTCAAGCTGGACCACCTGGCGACCGTGATGCGCCGCCACAACGAGAACCTGCTGGTCCTGGCCGGTCAGGAACACGGCCACGGGCAGGGCCTGCCGGTACCGCTGGTCGACGTGATGCGGGCCGCCGTCAGCGAGATCGAGCGCTACGAACGCGTGGACCTCGCGGCGCTGCCCTCCTACACCCAGGTCGCGGGGCACGCGGCCGACGACATCTCGCACGTGCTGGCCGAGCTGCTGGAGAACGCGACGACGTTCTCGCCGCCGGAAGTCAAGGTGAAGGTGTCCGGCCGGCTGCTGGACTCCGGTGAGGTGGTCCTGTCCGTCGTGGACGAGGGCATCGGGATCACCGGGGACCGGCTGGAATCGCTGAACGCCCGCCTGTCCACGCCCGAGGCGTACGACGAGGAGTCCGAGGCGGAACACGGCCTGGGCCTCGGCCTGTACGTGGCCGGGCGGCTCGCGGCACGGCACGGGGTCACCGCGGAGCTGCGCGCCCCGCAGTACGGTGGGACCGAGGCCCTGGTGGTCGTCCCGGCGGCGCTGCTGCCCGCCACCCCGCCGGTCTCGCCCGTCCACACCCTGGCCACGCCGGGCGCGCCCGCGCTGCGCCTGCCGGGCGTGATCGCGGAGGCGAACGAGAACACGCTCCCGGCCCGGCCCCGCGGCGCGCATGCCGCTGGCCCGGAGTCGGGGCCGGAGCCGGTGTCGGAGTCGCCGTTGGAGTCGGAGTCGGAGTCGACGTTGACGTCGGAGCCCGAGCCCGAGCTGGAGCCCGAGCTGGAGCCGGAGTCGGAGCAGGAGTCGAAGCCCGTCCCGGTCGACATGGCCACCGCGCCGGACGAGCAGGCGTCCCTCGTCCCGGCTCCGGCCGACGAAGCGGTGCTGCCGCCTGCCGAGCAGGTCTTCACCGTTCCGGCTCCGGCTCCGGTCGTGGAGGGGCTGCCGCCTGCCGAGCAGGTGTTCGTGGTGCCTGCGGTGGCTCCGGTCGTGGAGGGGCTGCCGCCTGCCGAGCAGGTGTTCGTGGTGCCTGCGGTGGCTCCGGCCGAGGAGTTGCTCGCGCGGGTCGTCCCGGACGCGGATCCGGCTGTCTTCGGGGTGCCGGATTCCGGCGAGGGGGTCCCGGCCGTGGCGGGCGATGCCGACGCGGTGCTGCCGCCTGCCGAGCAGGTGTTCGTGGTGCCTGCGGTGGCTCCGGCCGAGGAGTTGCTCGCGCGGGTCGTCCCGGACGCGGATCCGGCTGCCTTCGCGGTGCCGGATTCCGGCGAGGGGGTCCCGGCCGTGGCGGGCGATGCCGACGCGGTGCTGCCGCCTGCCGAGCAGGTGTTCGTGGTGCCTGCGGTGGCTCCGGCCGAGGAGTTGCTCGCGCGGGTCGTCCCCGACGCGGATCCGGCTGTCTTCGGGGTGCCGGATTCCGGCGAGGGGGAGCCGGCCGCGGCGGGCGATGCCGCGCGCGTGGCCGACGTACAGGACATCGAGCCGGAGGCCGACCCGCACCGTCACGCCCCGGCCGAGGGGAACTGGCTCCCCCGCCAGGGCAGCCACCCCACCGACCCCGCCGACAGCGCCGACAGCGCCGAGGCCGTCACCGACAAGGGCCTGCCGAAGCGGACCCCGCGCACGGTCCCGGCCAAGCGGGTGGCCCGTGACGACGCACCGCCCGAGCCGCCGCGCCGGGTCGACGCCGACGAGCTGCGGCGCCGGCTGGGCGGCTTCTACCAGGGGGCCCAGGACGGCCGTCGCGTCGTCGCCGCCGAGCTCGCGCAGGACCACGCGCAGGACCACGCGCAGGGCCAGGGGAAGGACCGCGCGCAGGGCCAGGGCCAGGGGCAGAGCAAGACCGACCAGGGGGACAGCGCACAGGAGGCACGCACATGACCGCGCCCAGTACGTACGGACTGAGCACCCAGGCCCGCAATCTGCAGTGGCTGCTGACCGACCTGGTCGAGGAGGTGCCCGGCGTCAACTCCGTCGCCGTCGTCTCCTCGGACGGGCTGCTGCTCCTGTCCTCCGACCCCGGAGCGGGCGCGGGCGAGCCGGAGACCAAGCCCAAGGCCAAGGGCCCGCGCGGCGCGTCCGCCGACCTCGCCACCATCGTCTCCGGCATCGGCAGCCTCACCACCGGCGCCGCGGCCCTCATGGACAGCGGCGCCGTCAAGCAGACCATGGTGGCGATGGAGCACGGCTCCGTCTTCGTCATGGCCATCAGCGACGGCTCACTGCTGGGCGTGCACGCCACGCCCGACTGCGACATGAGCGTCGTCGCCTACCACATGGCCCTGTTCGTCGGCCGAGCCGGCCACGTCCTGACCCCCGAAGTCCGCAGCGAGCTGCGCCAGTCGATGGAGAACACCCCGTGAGGAGACCGGCCTCCGACCGCCTCCCGATACGCGGCGCCGACCGCCGTACCGCGCGCGTCCGCCCGTACTCCCTGACGGGCGGCCGCACCCGCTTCACCCAGGTCCTGCACGTCGAGACCTTCGTCGCCGCCCTGGAGACCAAGGCCTCGGAGACGCAGAAGCCCGACCGGATGCCCGAGATGCCCGCCATCGTCGAGGTCTGCCGCCGCATGCGCACGATCGCCGAGATTGCCGCGCTGCTGAAGCTGCCGCTCGGCGTGGTCCGCGTCCTGGTCAGCGACCTCGCGGACCAGGGCAGGATCCGCGTCTACGGAACGGGCCACGGCACCGGTCGTCCCGAACGCGCGCTGCTGGAAAGGGTGCTCAGTGGCCTTCGCCGTCTCTGACCAGCCGGTCTCCGGGGCCGTGGACGACGAGCCGGTCCAGCCCTGGCAGTACGACCGCTCCCGCGCGCCCGTCGCCGTCAAGGTGCTGGTCGCGGGCGGCTTCGGCGTCGGCAAGACCACGTTCGTGTCCTCCGTCTCCGAGATCACGCCGCTGCGGACCGAGGCGGTGATGACCCAGGCGAGCGCCCCGACGGACGACCTGTCCGGGACGCCGGACAAGAACACGACCACCGTCGCCATGGACTTCGGCCGCGTCACCCTCGACGACGACCTCGTCCTGTACGTGTACGGCACCCCGGGCCAGGAGCGGTTCTGGTTCATGTGGGACGACCTGGTGCGCGGGGCCATCGGCGGCCTCGTCCTGGCCGACACCCGCCGGCTGCGCGACTGCTTCCCGGCCCTCGACTACTTCGAGACCTGCGGGCTGCCGTACGCCGTCGCCGTCAACCACTTCGAGGGCTCGCAGTCGTACGAGCCCGAGGACGTGCGCGAGGCGCTCAGCATCCCGCCGCACGTGCCCGTCGTGATCATGGACGCGCGGCGCCGCCACACCGTGGTCGAGTCCTTGCTGGCGCTGGTCGGCCACGCCCTCGACACCACGCCGGAGTAGGGCAACTCCCAAAGACTTCCGAACGAAGCACTCCCGAACGAAGCACTCCCGAACGAAGCACCCCGAACACAGCGCCCCCGAACAGAGAACGTGAGAGATGCGCAAGATACTTGTCGTAGGAGCCGGCCAGTCCGGTCTCCAGCTCGCCCTCGGACTCCAGTCGAAGGGGTACGAGGTCACCCTCATGTCCAACCGGACCGCGGACGAGATCCGCACCGGGCGGGTCATGTCCACGCAGTGCATGTTCGACACGGCGCTCCAGCACGAGCGGGACCTCCAGATCAACTTCTGGGAGCAGCAGGCCCCGAAGATCGAGGGCCTCGGCGTCTCGGTCGCCGCCCCCGACGCCACCCGCGCCATCGACTGGCTCGGCCGTCTCAAGGGCCACGCGCAGTCCGTCGACCAGCGCGTGAAGATGGCCGGCTGGCTCGACACCTTCGCGCAGCGCGGCGGGCAGCTGGTCATCCACGGCGCGTCCGTCGCCGACCTCGACTACTTCTCCCGTACGTACGACCTGGTGCTGGTCGCCGCCGGCAAGGGCGAGCTGGTCTCGATGTTCGGGCGGGACGCGGCGCGTTCCCCGTACGACGCCCCGCAGCGCGCGCTGGCCGTCTCCTACGTGCACGGGCTCGGGCCGCGCCCCGAGCACCCGGAGACGGAAGCGGTCCGCTGCAACCTGGTGCCGGGCGTCGGCGAGCTGTTCGTCATGCCGACCCTGACCACCTCGGGCCGGGCGGACATCCTGTTCTGGGAGGGCATCCCGGGCGGTCCGCTGGACGTCTTCAACGGGGTCAAGGACCCGTCGGAACACCTGGCGCTCACGCTGGAACTGATGGAGAAGTTCACGCCGTGGGAGTACGCCCGGGCGACGAAGGTGGAGCTGACGGACGCGGGCGGCACGCTCGCCGGCCGGTACGCGCCGGTGGTCCGCAATCCGATCGGCCGCCTCCCGGGAGGGGGGCTCGTCCTCGGCGTCGCGGACGTGGTCGTCGCCAACGACCCGATCACGGGCCAGGGATCGAACTCCGCCGCCAAGTGCGCGGCCTCGTACCTCTCCTCGATCCTGATGCACGGGGACAACCCGTTCGACGAGGCGTGGATGAAGGCGACCTTCGACAAGTACTGGTTCACCACGGGCAAGCCGGTGACCCAGTGGACGAACGCGATGCTGGGCGTCCCGCCGGAGCACGTACTGAACCTGATCGGCGCGGCCGGGCAGCTCCAGCCGGTGGCGAACCGATTCGCCAACGGCTTCGACAACCCGGCCGACTTCGACGCGTACTTCTACGACCCGCAGGACGCGGCGGACTACCTGGCCGAGGTGACCTCGTCCGTGTCCGCGTCCGTGTCCGCTCCCGTGTCCTCGTCCGAGGGCGCCTCCTCGGCGGAGTAGCCGGTGTCGTCCCCCGCCGCCGCCTCGGGCAGCGGCGGAGGGGTGAACTGCGCCAGCGGGGTGCCGTCCGGGTCCGGGCGCACGGCGCCGAGCAGCGGATTCGCGGCGATCGGCGAGACCTTGACCTTCGCCCCCGGCCGCGGCGCCTGGATCACCTTGCCGTCGCCTACGTACAGGCCCACGTGCGTGGCCTTGGGGAAGTAGACCACCAGGTCCCCCGGCCGCAACTGCTCCAGCGGCACCTTCGGCAGTTGGGCCCACTGCTCCTGGCTGGTCCGCGGGATGGCGCGCCCGGCGTGCGCCCAGGCCTGCGAGGTGAGGCCGGAGCAGTCGAAGGACCCCGGGCCCTCGGCGCCCCAGACGTACGGCTTGCCGATCTGGGCCGCCGCATACGTGAGGGCCGCGCCGCCGGCCGCGGTGGGGGTGCCGGTACGGGTGGGAAGCCGGCCGGAGTCCACCAGGTCCCGCTGCGCCGCGGCGGTGGTCTCGGCCTCCTTCGCGCCGAGCCGGACGAGCTGCGCGGGGGTCAGCGCGGAGAGCACCCGCTCGACCTCCTTGAGCTGCACCGCGACCTGCTCCTTGTGGAGCTTCTGCCGCGCGGCCAGGTTCTGCCGGGAGTCCAGCGCCTTGCGGGCCCGGACGGCGAGCGCGTCGGCCTTCTTCTGGCCGCGCGCGAGCCGGTTCACCGCGGCGGCCCGCCGGGCGCCCTCGCGGGCGACGAGCCGACGCTGGTCCAGGGCCGCCTGGGGGTTCCCGGCGAGCAGCATCCGGACGTACGGGGAGATGCCCCGCGTGCTCTGGTACTGCTCCCGGGCCAGCTTCCCGGCGATGGCCTTCTCGGAGTCGAGCGCGGTGCGGGCCCTGCCGAGGTCGGCGGAGCGGATGCGCTCCTCGTTCTGCCCGGCCTTGAGGGCCACCTCGGTGGCGTTGTACGCCTCGGTGGCCTCCTCGGCCTTCTGGTAGAGCCCTTGCAGGCGGGTGAGGAGCACGCCGACGGACTCGCCGGACGCAGCCGGTTCGGCGTCGGCGGCGGGGACGGGGCCGGCGGTGACGAGCACCGCGGCGATGCAGGCGGCACGAAGCAGCCGATGTGACATGGGATCACCTCCGAGGTGCCCGATGTTGCCACGTATGGTATGACAAATGCCCTAAGTGGGGCGGCCGGTCGGGCGTGGTCACTCGGTTGGGGGATCGGGGGGATCGGGGTATCGGGTCGTGCGGCGGGGGCTTCGGGGGCCTGAGCCACTCGCGCCGAATCAGGGATGGTTTGGGGGGTTCCCGTCAGTCTCATCGTCTCTCCGTGGCGGGCCGGTCCCTCAAGGGCGCTCCCTTCGGTCGCGTCGCTGCGCGATGGCCTGCGGCCACCCTTGACCGACCGACCCGCCACGGAAATCCGAAGACCGACGGGAACCCCCCAAAGGAACGGGCCGGCCATTGCCTATTCAGGGGCGGGCCGATCAGCGACCCCCGGGCGGAGCCGGGGCGCGTCCGATCGCTACGCGCTTCTCGCGTCTCAGCGGCTGCAGTCCGTCTGTGGCCGGACATAAGCCGCCACACTTCGCTGCGCGCTCCTCATGTCTCAGCGGCCGACGGCCGTCTGCGCGCAGGCGCATGCTCGATGCGGTCGGCGCAGGCGGGCTGGGAGCGGTGCCGGCAGGGGGCGGTGCCGGCAGGGGGTGGTCGCTACGTCGCCCGGTCCCTCCCCGGCTACGTCAACCCGGCCGTAGTGGGCTTCGCGCTGCCCGCCGTCGGCTGCGGTGTCGCCGCAGCCGTGGCATCGGAGCGCCGGGCGCGTCGGGGCCCGGCCGTGTGACACGGGCGGGTCCGGCCCGCGTCGTCGTCAGTCGCGCAGCAGGCGGGCCTTGGCCGTCGTGAATTCCTGTGGGGTCAGCAGACCCTCGCGGGCCAGGTCGGCCAGTTGGGTGAGTTCCGCCACCAGGTGGCCGGCCGGGGGTGTCGGTCCCACCGTGGGCGCCTCGTCCTCCGGCTCCGGCTCTTCGAGGTACAGGGGTTCCGGTTCCTCTGTGGGTTCCCCTTCCGGCCAGGCCCAGTCCGGCGCTTCGGCCGGGCCTCCCGCCGCCTGCACCGCCCGCGCCAAGAGGCCCCGGCGGGGTGGTTCGTCCGGGCCGACCGCGCCCGTCGTGGCCTCCACCGCCCCGGCCGCCCGCGCCAGCAGGCCCCGTAGCAGAGGCTGCCCCGCCGGGCGGTTCGCCGCGTGGACCGTCGCTCCCACCGGTCGGATGAACATCAGGCCACCCCTGCCCGGGGGTCCGCCGGGACCCGGTCCGGCGGGATGCGGACCGAGCCCACGATGCGCCCGCCCGCCGCCCGTACGGCGATCGCCGCGTCCTCGGCCCACACGTGCTCGACCACCAGCAGCAGCGCGCAGCTCCCGCGCTCCAGCAGCCCCGCCGCCTCCTGTACGTCCTCGGGCCCGATCAGCCGGGCCACGTCCCGCCCCGTCAGCAGGCCCTGCAGTTCGACGAACTCGTCGAACTCGGCCGCCAGTACGTTCCCCGACGCCGTCCTCGTCACCACGAGTCCGTCGATCAGCCGGACCACGCCCGTCTTGCGCAGCCCCATCACGGCTTCGACCGCCGGGACCCGCAGCTGCTCCTCCGGGAAGGCGAGGACGATGAATTCCACAGGTCCCATGCGCCTCGGCTCCTCACTTCCGACCGTTTATGACGACTCTTCGGCACACTATGACATAAGCAGACATACCATCCGTTCGCTTGCTACGTTTCGGTGTATGACCGCTCTGACGGCAAAGGTGACGGAGCCCGCCCCGCCCCCGCCCCCCGGCGCCGGCGCTCCCAAGCGCCGCGGCGTCGAGCTGACGCTCCTCGCCGGCGCGGTCCTGATCTCCGTCCTCGGTCACCTCCACGTCGGCCTGGCGACCACCGGCCGCATCCCCGAGCAGGCCGCCCGCTACGCCGGCGGCCTCTCCGTGGCCGCCCTGCTCGCGCACCTCGCCGTCCGGTTCAGGGCCCCGTACGCCGATCCCCTCGTGCTTCCGATCGCCGTCCTGCTCAACGGCCTCGGCCTGGTCCTCATCCAGCGCCTCGACGTGACCACCCCCGGCCACCTCACCGCCGGGGACCAACTCCTGTGGTCCGCCCTCGGGATGGCGCTCTTCGTCCTCGTCGTCGCGCTGCTGCGCGATCACCGCGTGCTCCAGCGCTACGCGTACCTCTCCGTCGCCGTCGCCCTCGTGCTGATGCTGATCCCCGTCTTCTTCCCGGCCGTCAACGGCGCGCACATCTGGATCCGCTTCGCCGGACTGTCCTTCCAGCCGGGGGAGTTCGCCAAGATCCTGCTCGCCGTGTTCTTCGCCGCGTACCTCGCCGCGAACCGCACCGCCCTCGCCCTGACCGGACGCCGGCTCTTCTGGAAGCTGCGCCTGCTGCCCGGCCGCGTGCTCGGCCCGATCCTCGCGATCTGGCTGCTCAGCGTCGGCGTGCTCGTCCTGGAGCGGGACCTGGGGACCTCGCTGCTCTTCTTCGGACTGTTCGTGATCATGCTGTTCACCGCCACCGGACGGATCGGCTGGATCGCGATCGGGCTGCTGCTCGCCGGGGTGGGCGCGTACGCCGTCGGGACCTTCGAGCCGCACGTGAACAGCCGCGTGGACGACTGGCTGAATCCTTTCGCCTCCATCGAGCGCGGCGAGGGCCCCGGCCAGCTCGCCCAGTCCCTCTTCGCCTTCGGCGCCGGCGGCCTGCTCGGCGCCGGCCTCGGCCACGGCCAGTCCTTCCTCATCGGCTTCGCCGCCAAGTCGGACTTCATCCTCGCCACCGCCGGCGAGGAACTCGGCCTCGTCGGCCTCGCCGCGATCCTGCTGCTCTACGGGCTCCTCGTCGCCCGCGGCTTCCGCGCCGGGCTCGCCCTGCGCGACCCCTTCGGCCGGCTGCTCGCCACCGGGCTCGCCTCGATCGTCGCCCTCCAGGTGTTCGTCATCGCGGGCGGGGTCACCGGGCTGATCCCGCTCACCGGCATGGCCATGCCCTTCCTGGCCCAGGGCGGCTCCTCCGTCGTCACCAACTGGATCATCGTCGCCCTGCTGGTCCGGCTCAGCGACAGCGCCCGCAGACCCCGCCCCGCAGGGGAGCCCGCCGAGTGATCCGCTACATCCGCTGGTGCGCGTACTTCTGCGCCCTTCTGCTCGTCGCCCTGCTGTTCAACATCGCCCGCGTGCAGGTCTGGGAGTCCGCCGCCTACGGCGCGAACCCGGCCAACAAACGCCCCGCCATCGAGCGCTACGCCGAGCCGCGCGGGGACATCCTGGTCGACGGGCGCCCCGTCACCGGCTCCCGCGACAGCGGCCAGCTGCTGCGCTACGAGCGGACGTACACGAACGGCCCGCTCTACGCGCCCGTCACCGGCTTCTCCTCCCAGACGTACGGGACCAGCTTCGTGGAGCGCGCCGAGGACGCGGTCCTGTCGGGCACGGACCCCGGGCTCTCGGTCTTCCCGCTCTGGTACGAGCTGTCCCGCGGCCGCCCGGCCGGCGGGAACGCCGCCACCACCCTCCGCTCCGGCCCGCAGCTGGCCGCGTACACCGGGCTCGCGGGCAAGCGCGGGGCGGTCGCCGCCGTCGAGCCGGCGACCGGGAAGATCCTCGCGCTGGTCAGCAGCCCCTCGTACGACCCCTCGGTGCTCTCCGGCACGGGCACGAAGGTCAAGGAGGCCTGGGCGGCGCTGAACGCGGACCCCGCCAGGCCGATGCTCAACCGGGCGCTGCGCGAGACGTACCCGCCCGGCTCCACCTTCAAGATCGTGACGGCGGCGGCCGCGCTCGACGCCGGCGTGGTCACCGATGTGGACGCGCCGACCCGCACCCCCGACCCCTACCCGCTGCCCGGGACCAGCACCCTGCTGCCGAACGCGGCCACGGGCTGCGAGGACGCCTCGATGGCGGATGCGGTGCAGTGGTCCTGCAACACGGTGATGGCGAAGATCGGGGTGCAGGTCGGGCTGCGCGGGATGGTGGAGGCGGCGCGCCGCTTCGGGTTCAACGGCGAGGGGCTGCGGGTGCCCTCGTGGGTGTCCCGGTCGACCTTCGACACCGACATGAGCCGGGACCAGCTGGCCCTCTCCTCGATCGGGCAGTTCAACACCAGGGCGACGCCGCTCCAGATGGCGATGGTCGCGGCGGCCGTCGCGAACGGCGGCGAGCTGAAGTACCCGTACCTGGTGGACCGGACGACCCAGAACGACGGGTCCCAGGTCCGGCGCGGCGGCCAGCGCAGCCTCGGCCGGGCGATGACCCCGGCGACCGCCCTGCGGCTGCAGGGGCTGATGGTGAAGGTGGTGGAGAACGGGACGGGCAAGAACGCGGCGATCCCGGGCGCGGTGGTCGGCGGCAAGACCGGCACCGCGCAGCACGGCGTCGGCAACGCGGGCACCCCGTACGCCTGGTTCATCTCCTGGGCGAAGGCGGACGGTGCCCCGGTGCCGGCGGTCGCGGTGGCGGTGGTGGTCGAGGACGCGGCGGCCAACCGCGGGGACATCAGCGGGAACCTGGCCGCCGCTCCGATCGCGCGGGCCGTGATGGAGGCGGCGCTGGCCACCGGCTGACACCCGGCACGCAATTCCCGCCGGACCCGGACGGCCGGTTGGTTCGATAGGGGGGCGGGGCAGGGGGCGGCCCAGGCCCCGCCTGCTCCGTTGGGCACTCCCTAGCCGGACGTGTCCTCGGCGCCCTCCCGGACCGCGGCCTCGACCTCCGCCACCCGCTCCGACTCCTCGGCCGCGAAGCGCTCGCGGTCGAGGGCCTCGGCGATCTCCTCGTCCTGGCTCATCAGCAGGTCCAGGTTCGAGTCGCCCATCTCGAAGACGCCCATGTCCAGGTACGCCCGCTGCAGCCGCTCGCCCCACAGCCCGATGTCCTTCACGCACGGCACGATCCGGCTGAACAGCAGCTTCCGGAAGAGGTGCAGGAACTCCGACTGCTCGCTGAACTGCTCGGCCTCCTTCCTCGGGATGCCGAAGTTCTCCAGTACCTCCACCCCGCGCAGCCGGTCCCGCATGAGGTAGCAGCCCTCGATCACGAACTCCTCGCGCTCGCGCAGTTCGGCGTCCGTCAGCTGCTTGTAGTAGTCCCGCAGCGCCATCCGCCCGAAGGCCACGTGCCGGGCCTCGTCCTGCATCACGTACGCCAGGATCTGCTTCGGCAGCGGCTTGTCCGTCGTGTCGCGGATCATGCCGAAGGCGGCGAGCGCCAGGCCCTCGATGAGCACCTGCATGCCCAGGTACGGCATGTCCCAGCGGGAGTCGCGCAGGGTGTCGCCCAGCAGCCCCTGCAGGCTGTCGTTGATCGGGTACAGCATCCCGACCTTCTCGTGCAGGAAGCGCCCGAAGATCTCGGCGTGCCGGGCCTCGTCCATGGTCTGCGTCGCGGAGTAGAACTTCGCGTCCAGGTCCGGCACCGACTCCACGATGCGGGCCGCGCACACCATCGCGCCCTGTTCGCCGTGCAGGAACTGGCTGAAGTTCCAGGCGGCGTAGTGCCGGCGCAGTTCGCCCTTGTCCTTCTCGGTGAGCTTGGCCCAGTGCCGCGTGCCGTAGAGCGTCAGAGCCTCGTCGGGGGTGCCGAGCGGATCGTACGGGTCCACCTCGATGTCCCAGTCGATGCGCTTGGCGCCGTCCCACTGCTTGTCCTTGCCCTTCTGGTAGAGGGCGAGGAGTCGCTCGCGGCCGTCGTCGTACTCCCAGCTGAAGCGGGCGGAGCCGGAGGCGGGGACCTGCCAGACGGCTTCGCCCGGGTCCTCGGTGTAGAGCTCGTGCGTCGACACTGACGCCCCCTCGTCTCACGTACTGCCGTGCAGGACCGGACAGTTGGCAGCGTCACACGTTGGTAGACGCGGGGTCAACAAGTCGTGCGCGGGGGATTGACGACCTTGCTGACAAGCAGTCTCATAAGTGGTGACCCCCGGTAACTCGACGACGAGGTGTCCGAAGCCATGACGACCGTGACCGAACGAGCCGCGCTCAGGGACGCCCTCGGCCAGCTCAAGGACCGGGAGCAGATCGCCGAGCGACTGCTCGAATCCTCGGCCAAGCACTCCTTCGACCCCGACAAGGAACTCGACTGGGACGCCCCCGCGATCGAGGGCAAGTACTACTGGCCGCCGGAACTGCTCTCCCTCTACGACACCCCGCTGTGGAAGAAGATGGGGGAGGAGCAGCGCATCGACCTCTCCCGCCACGAGGCGGCGGCGCTCGGCTCCCTCGGCATATGGTTCGAGATCATCCTCATGCAGCTGATGGTCCGGCACATCTACGACAAGTCCCTGACCAGCAACCACGTGCGCTACGCGCTCACCGAGATCGCCGACGAGTGCCGCCACTCGATGATGTTCGCCCGCATGATCCAGAAGGCCGGCGCCCCCGCGTACCCGGTCTCCCGCCTCAACCACAACCTCGCGCGGATCCTGAAGACGGTCTCCACCACCCCCGGCTCCTTCGCCTGCACCCTCCTCGGCGAGGAGATCCTCGACTGGATGCAGCGCCTCACCTTCCCGGACGAGCGCGTCCAGCCGCTGGTCCGCGGGGTCACCCGGATCCACGTCATCGAGGAGGCCCGGCACGTCCGGTACGCCCGCGAGGAACTGCGCCGCCAGATGCTGACGGCCCCGCGCTGGGAGCAGGAGCTCACCCGGATCAGCTGCGGCGAGGCCGCCCGCGTCTTCTCCCTCGCGTTCGTGAACCCGGCCGTCTACGACAACGTCGGCCTGGACCGCCGCGAGGCCGTCGCCCAGGTCAAGGCGAGCGGCCACCGGCGCGAGGTCATGCAGAGCGGCGCGCAGCGGCTCACCGACTTCCTCGACGACATCGGCGTCCTGCGGGGAGTCGGCCGCAAGCTGTGGAAGAGCTCGGGACTCCTGGCCTAGGTGTAATGCCCCGGGAGGTTGTGGACGGGTGATGCAGGTCTCGGCTGGGGGATCTTGAACGGGTGAGGGCCTTCCGGGTTTGGTGTGGATTGCGACGTCTACACCGACCGGAAGGCCCTCATGCCCCACCGTAATGCACCCCTGACCGAGACCGGACGGCTGCGGCTTGCCCGCTGCGTGGTCGAGGACGGCTGGACCCACCGCCGGGCAGCCGAACGCTTCCAGGTCTCCCCGACGACCGCCCAGCGGTGGGCCGACCGCTACCGAACGCTCGGCGACGCGGGCATGCACGACCGGTCTTCCCGCCCGCACAACAGCCCGCGCCGGACCCCGACCCGCACCGAACGCCGGATCATCAAGGTCCGCGTCCTGCGCAGGTGGGGACCCGCCCGCATCGCCCACCTGCTCGGCCTGGTGCCCTCAACCGTGCACCGGGTGCTGACCCGGTTCGGCCTGGCCCGCCTGTCCCATCTGGACCGGGCCACCGGCCGCGTCATACGACGCTACGAACGACCCAAGCCCGGCGAACTCGTCCACGTCGACATCAAGAAGCTCGGCAACATCCCTGACGGCGGCGGCCACAGGGCTCTCGGCCGACAGGCAGGCCGCAAGACCAGGTCCGGCACGGGCTACAGCTACATCCACACCGCCGTCGACGACCACTCCCGCCTCGCCTACAGCGAGATCCTGGCCGACGAGAAGAAGGAGACCGCCGCCGGCTTCTGGACCCGGGCCCAGGCGTTCTTCACCGGCTGCGGGATCACCGTCGAACGCGTCCTGACCGACAATGGCGCCTGCTACAAGTCCCACGCCTGGCGCGACACCCTGGCGGCGGCCGGGATCACCCACAAGCGAACCCGGCCCTACCGGCCCCAGACCAACGGCAAAGTCGAACGCCTCAACCGCACCCTGCTGGAGGAATGGGCCTATGCCCGCCCCTACCGGTCAGAGCAGGAACGACGCGACGCTTTCCCCGGCTGGCTGCACACCTACAATCACCACCGCGGACACACCGCGCTCGCAGGCAAACCACCCGCCAGCCGCGTCCCCAACCTCACAGGGCAATACACCTAGGGCGTGTCTTCCGGATCCTGCCGGGACCTCGCGGGCAGGCCCGCCGGGATATCCCCTCGTCCGGGCTGATCGGCAGGACACCACCCTGCGCGGACCCCGCGGGGCTTACCCTGCGGTCATGACCGTACGCGCGTACCGCAGGCTGAGCGTCGAGGAGCGGCGAGCCCAACTCCTCGACGCCGCCCTCTCGCTGTTCGCGCACCGGGCACCGGAGGAGGTCTCGCTGGACGACGTCGCGGAGGCCGCCGGAGTCTCGCGCCCGCTCGTCTACCGCTACTTCCCCGGCGGCAAACAGCAGCTCTACGAAGCCGCCCTGCGCTCGGCGGCCGACATCCTCGAACTCTGCTTCGCCGAACCCCAGCAGGGCCCGCTGACCCGGCGCCTGTCCCGGGCCCTGGACCGCTACCTCGCCTTCGTCCACGAACACGACGCCGGCTTCGCGGCCCTCCTCCAGGGCGGCAGCGTCGTCGAGACCTCCCGAACGACGGCGACGGTCGACGGCATCCGCCGGGCCGCCGCGGACCAGATCCTCCTCCACCTCGGGGTCCCGTCCCCCGGACCCCGGCTGCGCATGATGGTCCGTACGTGGATCACGGCCGTCGAGGCGGCCTCCCTCATCTGGATCGACGAGGGCAAGCAGCCTGAGGTCGACTCCCTCCGGGACTGGCTGCTGGACCAGTTCATCGCCCTGCTGACGGCCACCGCGGCCACCGACCCGGAGACGGCGGCGGCCGCCCGCGCCGCCCTCGCCCTGGAATCGGCGGACGGCCCGGTCGGCGTCCTGGCCCGCCGCGTCATCCCGGTGGTCTCCGAGGCCGCCCACCTGCTGTGACACTGGTGGGGTGAGAAGCCAACCGACCCCGTTCGAGGGCGGCCCGATGGACGGCCGGGTCCTCCCGATCCTCCTCGGCCCGACCGGACACCCCCCGAAGTGGTACGAGATCCCCGTCCCGGCACCGGACGGCGGCCCGCCGACGGTGCTGCTGTACGAACGCGTCCCCGCGGGGTACTCCAAGCGGCTGGGCCTCCAGAAGGGCTGGAAGTACGACTTCCGCCCCTCCGCCACGAAGCCCAAAATCCGCTGGCCCTGGACAAAGCCCCCACGCCCCTGAACCGGGCGGGCCGGGGCCGGCCGGGGGCGTGTGTGCGCCGGGGTGTCCCCGCAGGGCGCCGAACGCACCGCCGCCGCGCCTTCCGACCCCTCGTCACGTTCGGCGTCCGAGGAGACACCCCGGCGCGCGCCCGACCCCGGCCGCAGCCCGGTCAATCCAGCCCCGCCGGCCACTTCCAGCCTCGCCGCCACTTCCAGCCCCGCCGGGCCAAATCCAGCCCCGCCGGCGTTTGAGGCGCGGGGGTCCGGGGGCCGCGCCCCCCGGCAACGGCGCCGCACCAGCCCACCCGGCGCCCCGGCCGCTCCACGACCAGGCATGAGCCATACGCCCTGCCCTGGCCCGGCCCCGCCCTGCCCTGGCTCGGCCCCGCCCTGCCCCGGCCCGGCCCCGGCCCGGCCCCGCCCTGCCCTGGCCCGGCCCGGCCCCGCCCTGCCCCGACCCCGGCCCGCGCAGCGCCGTCATCCGCCGAGCCTCCGGCCAGGAACCCGGCAAAGTGAGGACCGCCAGGCCCCCGCCGCCCTCCGCCGCGCCGAACTCCAGCCGGGCCCCGATCACCGCCGCCTGTCCCACCGCGATGGTCAGCCCCAGCCCGTGGCCCTTGCCGCCGCCGCTCCTGAAGCGCTGCGGGCCGTGGGCCGCCAGGTACTCCGGGAACCCGTCCCCGTGGTCCCGTACGGTCACCACCGGCCCGTCCACCGTCAGCACCACCGGCAGCCGACCGTGCTTGTGGGCGTTGGCCACCAGGTTGCCCAGGACCCGTTCCAGCCTCCGCCGGTCCGTCTCCACGTGCGCGTCCCGGACGACCACCACCTCCGTGTCCGTCCCGGACGCCCGCACCACCCGCCGTACCAGCCGCCCCAGCTGGTGCAGATCGCTCACCACCACCTCGCTGCCCGAGTCCAGCCGGGAGATCTCCAGCAGGTCCTCCGTCAGCTGCCGCATCGTCCCCACCCGCTCGCGGACCAGCTCCGTCGGCCGGCCCTCCGGCAGCAGCTCCGACGCCGCGTGCAACCCCGTCAGCGGTGTGCGCAGCTCGTGCGCCACGTCCGCCGTGAACCGCCGCTCGCTCTCCAGCTTCGACTGCAGGCTTCCCGCCATCGTGTCCAGCGCCCCGGCCACGGTCGCCACCTCGTCCTGGTGCCGCGAGGGGTCCTTCGTCCGCGGGTCGTCCACCCGCGCGTCGAGGTCGCCCTGGGTGATCCGCCGCGCCACGGTCGCCGTCTGGTGCAGCCGCCGGGTCACGCGGGTCACCGAGAAGGCGCCCACCAGCAGCGTCCCGCCGATCGCCAGCATCGACGACCCGATGATCGCGTTGTCCAGCCCGCTGATCGTGCGGGCGCTCTGCCCGTAGTCGACGGCGGCCGCCAGGGCCCGGCCGTCCGCCGGCGCCGCCGCCCACATCGTCGGCCGCCCCCGGAAGTCCGCGACGACCGTCCCCCGGTACCCGCTGACGGCGAGCGCCCGCAGCTTCGGCGGCAGCCCCACCGGGTCCAGCCCCGCATCGGGCGGCAGGGCCTCGCCCGCCTCGTACGCGCGCGAGACGTCGTGCAGTTTGCCGAGGGCCTTCTCCCGCGCCGTGGCCACCGTCTGCCGGGTCACCTCCACGTGGACGAGCGCACCCAGCACGGCCGCAAGCGAGCAGCACATCACCACGATGAAACACGCCGACTTCCAGGTCAGCGTCGCCGTCCAGGCGGGCAGCCGCAGCAGCCGCGCCCGGTGCCTCGACCCCGGTCGCCGCCCGGAGCGCGGTCCCTGCCCGGACCCCGGTCGCGGCCGCTGCCCCGACCTCATGGCCGTACGGGGGCGGGACCCGGCCCGCGGCTCGCCGGGCCCTGCGACTGCGCGGGCACCCGTACGATCTGCTCGCGCGTCGGCAGCATGGTGCGCTGCTTCTCGTCCCAGGACCAGGCGGTGATCAGCTCGTAGCCGTGGTTGCCGCTGGGCACCCGCAGGATCACGTCCCGCCCGGCCAGTTCCACCGAGATGACGGTCTCCGTCGTCGCCATGATCCGGTTGAGCCGCCCGTCCGGGTCCGCCGTGTACACCCGTACCGACATCATCTTGTCCGGGAACTCGATGCCGACGATCAGCTCGTCCTTGCCGTTGCCCGTGAGGTCCCGGTAGTACGGAGCCAGCACCGGGCACGATCCGGGCTCCGTGCCGTCCTTCCCGCACGCCTTGATCGCGGCCGCCGTCTCGGCGGGCATCCCGTCCGCGCCGGACACGGCGTTCGGATGGGCCCGCAGCTCCGCCTTGACGAGGGCCACCGGGTCGACGTCGTGCACGTTCTGGTGCTGGACGGGCGGGATCCCCTTCACGTACTCGGGCGGGGCGCCGCCCGGATCGGCGGGCGGTACGGTCGCCCCCGGGCGATCGGGCCACAGGTGTACGGGGCCGCTCGCTGTCGGGGTGGAGCCGGCGGCGACCAGCCCGCCGGTGTCCCCGCAGCCCGCCAGCAACGGCACGATCGGCAGCAGGGCGAGGGCGGGCAGACCGTAGAGCGCGGCCACACGGAAGCGAAACGTGCGAAGCCTGTTCACAGCCACCCCCCTGTGCCCTTCTGTCCGCGCCACGACGGCGACGACCGATCACGCCCACCATATGCGGGCGACCCTCCCCTTTTGCCCGTGTAGGCGGCGCCGAGGACATCGAGGACGTAGAGGACGTCGAAGGCGCTGCGGGCGCTGCGGGCGTTGAAGGCTTCGAGGGCCGGGGCCGGGGCCGGGGCCGGGGGCGGGGGCGGGGGCGGGGTCGGGGCGCCGAGGTGTCAGCTGTCCGTGCGTCCTCGCCGCAGCATCGCGAAACCGAGCCCGGCGGCGCCGACCGCCGCGATGCCGCCGCCGGCCGCGAGCAGCAGCACGCCCTCGCCCGGCCCGTCCGCCAGCGTGCTCAGGCGTCGCCCGGCCGCAGACTCGGCGGTGAGGGCGCGGGTGTCGCCGGCCGCCGCCTTCTGCGGAGCCGAGGCGGGGACCACCTGCCCGCTGCGGGTGCCGGTCTTGTGCCCGTCGCCCGCGACGGCGTGGCCGCCGCCCTGCGCCGGGACGTCGCCCACCCAGGAGGTCAGCCGCCCGGTGGAGTCCAGCGCGGCGTGCAGGTCCCCGGTGCCGCCGAAGGCGGTGACCCCGTCACGGCTGATCAGCGTGGCGGCCTTGGTGCCGTCCGCGGTCAGGATCTCGGCCTGGTACCCGCCCTTGGCCGTCCGGTAGACGTGCGCCGTGGAGACCCCGTCCGCGAGGGAGAGGCTCTTGACCAGCGTCCGCTTCGGGGCCGAGGAGTGCGCGGACGAGGCCGCCGGCACCCCCTCGGCCAGCGCGGCGGCGGTGGGCAGCGCCAGCAGGCTTCCGGCACATGCGGTCACGGCGGCGGCGCGAACGAGAGTGCGGCGGCTGACGGTGCTCACGGGAAGTCCTTCGGTGCGGGTCAGGGCCTGGTGTGCCCAGGTGGCACCAACCTAGGCGCCGGCCGTTGCGGCCGAGCCCCGGACGTGTAACAGCGGAGTCGCAACGTTCCGTCGGAGTCGTTACACGACCGAGGGATTGCCGTGTGGCGCCCCGGCTGCTCCCATGGACGGCGGGGGTGAGGGCGATGCGCGGACTCAAGGTACTGCCGAGCGGCCGGCCCGGCCGCGGCCGGCTGTACGTCAACCTGCCCGACGGGCAGGCGGTGGCCTGGTACGACCGGCAGGCCAACCGGATCAGCGTTCTCGCGGACGATCACCGCGAGGCGATCCTGGCGGTGCTGCGCCCGTACTTGAGCGGGACCGTCTCGATCGGCCCGCCCCCGGTCCCGACCCCCGCCGACCTGCGGCGCCTCGCCCTGCCGCCGGACACCGACCTGGCCCCGAACCGCCCCGGGGAGACCCTGTTGGGCGAGCTGGAACACGCCCCGGCGGGCACCCGGGCCCGGCACCGGCTGCGCCAGGACCTGGCCGCGCAGCAGCGGATCGGCGACGCCTTCGATGCCCTGGAGCCGGAAGGCTGGCGGATCCTGCACTGCGTCCCGCTCCCGGGGCTGGGCCGGATAGACCACCTGCTCATCGGCCCGCCCGGGATCTTCTGCGTCCGCACGGTCCCGGGCCGCCGTCAGCGCGCGGTGGTCGGCGACCTGCTGCTGACGGTCGGCCGCGCGGAACCCCGCCCGGACCCCCGCTGGATCCGCCGCGCGGCGGCCCGCGCCACCTTGGCGCTGACCGCCAAGGTCACCCCGGCCCTGGCGGTGGTCGACGCCTCCCGCCTCGAAACGGCCCCCACCGTCCGCGACATCCGCATCCTCCAGCCCCCGACGGCCACCCCGAACCTCACGTCGTCCCCCACCACCCTCAAACCCCCGGACGTGGAAGCCCTGTTCGCGGAGGCCCGGGACGCGAGAACCTGGCTGGAGACCCCCTAACATCCACCCCCGGCCGCCCGGCCAACCAGCCGAGCCCGCCCGGCCATCCAGCCCCGGCCGCTCCACCCTCCAGCCCCGCCGGCGTTTGAGGCGTGCTGTACAAGCCCCGGCCGCCCCACCTCCAGCCCCGCCGGCGTTTGAGGCGCGGGGTCCGGGGCGGAGCCCCGGTTTCGGGAAGGGGCGGGCAGGGGAAGCGGAAGGCGCCGCAGGCCCCACCCGCTCAACTCTCCCCGTTTCAGGCGGAGGACCGCTTCCGCGGCGTCGCCGACGCCTTCTTCGCCGCCGCACCCGTCTTCTTCGCGGCCGCGGTCGCGGACGTGGACTTCGCCGTCGCCGCTGACTTCGCCGTGGACTTGGTCGCTGCCGAAGTGGACTTGGTGGCCGCCGACTTGCCCGTAGTGGCCTTCTTCTTCGTCGCGGCCGACGCCGCCGGCTTCTTGGCCGAAGTCGCCGTCGACTTCTTCCCGCCCACCGCCTTCGGCGCAGCCGCACCCGCAGCCGGCCTCGTACCCGCTGCCGCCCTCGTACCCGCCCCCGCCCCCTTCCGCCGGATCGGCGTCACCTCGGCCTCGCCCCCGCCCCCGCCCTCCCCGGAGACCGCCGCCTCCCCCCGCGAAGCCTTCGCCGCCCGCACGCTCTTCTCCAGCGCCGCCATCAGGTCGATCACCTGGCCCCCGGCCGGCTCCACCACGGCCTCGGACGGCTCGAACGCGCCACCCGCCTTCGCCGCGATCATCACCTCCACGGCCTCCCGGTAGTCGTCGTGCAGCGAGGTCATCTCCACCTCGCCCAGCGTCGCCATCAGCGCGTCCGCCAGGTCCAGTTCGGCATCCCGCACCGACACCTCGACGTCCGGCGCCACCCCCTCCGGCGCCCGGATCTCGTCCGGCCACAACAGCCCGTGCATCGCGATCACGTCGTCGACGACCCGCAGCATGCCGAGCCGCTCCCGCCCCCGCAGCGCGTACTTGGCGATCGCGACCTTCCGGCTCCGCTTCAGCGCCTCCCGCAGCAGCGTGTACGGCTTCGCCGCCGTCGCCCCGTTCGCCGCGAGGTAGTACGCCGCGTCCATCTGCAGCGGATCGATCTCGTCCGCCGGTACGAACGACATGATCTCGATCGTCTTGGCGGTCGCCAGCGGCAGCTGCGCCAGGTCGTCATCCGTGATGGGGATGATCGACCCGTCGGCCTCCTCGTACCCCTTGCCGATCTCGGCGGTCGGCACCTCCTCGCCGTCCAGCTCGCACACCTTGCGGTAGCGGACCCGCCCGCCGTCGGCGAGGTGGATCTGGCGGAAGGAGATCGAGTGGCTCTCGGTCGCGTTCACGAGCTTGATCGGAATGCTGACCAGGCCGAAGGAGATCGCGCCGTTCCAGATGGATCGCATAGCCCGGTTCCTCCCGTTTCATGGCAGTCTCATCGTATGACGCCGATCACCATGGTGGAGGGCCGTCGCATCGCGCTCAGCAATCTCGACAAGGTCCTGTACCCGGAGACCGGCTTCACCAAGGGCGAGGTGCTGCACTACTACGCCACCGTCGCGGACTTCCTCCTCCCGCACATCCACAACCGCCCGGTGTCCTTCCTGCGCTATCCCGACGGCCCGGACGGCCAGCTCTTCTTCACGAAGAATCCGCCGCCCGGCACACCCGCCTGGGTGACGACCACCGCCGTGCCCCGCTCCGGCGAACCCTCCGCCGAACAGGTCGTCGTCGCCGACCTGCCCTCCCTCATGTGGGCGGCCAACCTCGTCGTCGAGTTCCACACCCCCCAGTGGCCGGCCGGCAGCCCCGCCGTCGCCGACCGCCTGATCATCGACCTCGACCCCGGCCCGCCCGCCACCGTCGTCGAGTGCTGCGCCGCCGCGCACTGGCTGCGGGACCGGCTCGCCGCCGACGGCCTGCACGCGTACGCCAAGACCTCCGGCTCCAAGGGCATACACCTGGCCGTGCCGCTGGAGCCGACCGCGTCCGCACGCGTGTCCGCGTACGCGAAGCTGCTCGCCCAGGAGGCCGAGCGCGAGCTCCCCGACCTGGTGGTGCACCGCATGGCCAAGGCCCTGCGCCCCGGCAAGGTCTTCGTCGACCACAGCCAGAACGCCGCCGCCAAGACCACCGCCGCCCCCTACACGCTGCGCGCGCGGGCCCGCCCGACCGTGTCCGCGCCCGTCTCCTGGGAGGAGGTCGAGGCCTGCCGGACCCCCGACGACCTGGTCTTCCTCGCCGACGACATCGCGCCGCGCCTCGCCCGCGACGGCGACCTCTTCGGCCCGCTGACGGACCCCGACCTCGCGGGGAGACTGCCCGGGAGGCAGCGGTGATCCAGGTCGCGCTCGCCGCAGCCGTACGCACCCTGCCGCGCGGGGCGGGACTGGCGTACGAGCCGAAGTTCGACGGCCACCGCCTCGTCGTCGTCCGCTCGGAGACCGATGTGACCCTGCAAGCACGCTCCGGCCGGATCGTGACCAGCGCCTTCCCCGATCTGGCCGCGGCCGCCCTGCAGTTGCCCGCCGGGACGGTCCTCGACGGGGAGGTGGTCGTCTGGCACGCGGGCCGCACGGACTTCGCGCTGGTGCAGCGGCGGGCGGCGGCCACCGCGGCCCGCGCCGCCGTGCTCGCGCAGAGCCTGCCGGCCTCGTACGCCGCCTTCGACGTACTGGAACTGGCCGGGCTCGACCTGCGCACCCGCCCGTACGAGCGCCGCCGGGCGCTCCTGGTCGACCTCCTCCTGCCGCTGGGCCCGCCGCTCCAGCCGGTACCGATGACGACCGACCAGGAGCTGGCGGCCCTCTGGTACGAGACCCTGCCCGCCAGCGGCATCGAGGGCCTGGTCGTGAAACGGCTGGACCAGAGCTATCCGGCGGGGCGGCGCGGCTGGCAGAAGCTGCGGCACACGGACGTCCGGGACGCGGCGGTCGTCGGCCACACCGGCACCCCGCGCCGGCCGGTCGCCCTGGTGCTCGTGCTGCCGGTCGGGGACGAGACCCCGCTGGTGTCGAGCCCGCTGACGGCGGCGCTGCGCGCCGAGGTGGCGGCGGAGCTGGCCGCGCGCCGGGCGCCCTCCCCACCCACGGCGACGATCACCGCCATCGGGCTGGGGGAGGTCCCCTTCCACCCCCTCGACCCGCCCCTCACAGCGGAGGTCCGGCACACCTCGACCCGGCACCCGCCGCCGGAGGTGCTCCGGCTGCGAACGGACCTCTGACCCGCGCGGGAGGCACGGGCCAGAGGCCGGATGGGTCGCTGTTCGGGGCCGGGGGGAGGATCGGCCGGCGGGCCGACGGGCCGTGGGGTCGGCGGGCCGGTGGTCAGGAGTGCGCGCCGCGCCCCGCGTCCGGGGGCGCCCCGGGCTGCGGGTGCGGGCCGGGCCCCTCGACGTGCTTGTACCCGGACTCGCGCTCGGCCCGGACCTCGTCCGGATGGGTGGAGGTGGTGGACCCGAAGTTTCCGTACCCCTGCATCTCGTGCGGCCTCAGCCCGCCCTCGGGGATCTCCACCTGGTCCCGCTCCTCGCGGACCTCGTAGACGGCCCCGCCGTTCGGCAGGTGCGGCTGGTCCTCGGCGGCGGGCGGCGGCGGCTCCTTCGCCCGGACCCGCTGCCCCAGCTTGAAGCCGCCGAGCAGCAGGCCGATGACGGCCAGTCCGGCGAACAGGAACCACGCGATATCGGTGAGGATCGCGTCCACGCTCAGGATCGTGTCCATGTCGCCCATTTTTGCGCATTAAGTCACGATCTGCGCATTCCCGCCCCCGTCCCCTTGCCCCGCCCGGCCGGCAAGCCGGTCGGACGACCTGTGGGCAACGGCCTCACCCGCATCCGCATCGTCGGGCACCCAGCGCAGTACATCGCCGGGCTGGCAGTCGAGCGTGCGGCAGATCGCGTCGAGCGTGGTGAACCGGACCGCCTTCGCGCGGCCGTTCTTCAGTACCGCGACGTTGGCGGGGCTGATGCCGACGGCGGCGGCGAACTCTGCGACCGAAAGCTTGCGTTTGGCGAGCTGCACGTCGAGATCGACGATGATGGCCATCAGACCACCTCGGCGAGTTCGTTCTTCATGTTGTTCGCCTTGCGCAGCAGATTGCGCATGATGACGATGAGCATGACCAGGCAGGCCCCGATGCCGGTGGTCGCGGTCGCGCCGGCCAAGGCGCTGATGAGCTCCATCCCGTCATCGGGGGAGGGGATGCCGGCCAGCATCAGGTGGCAGGTGACGGCGAGGGCCAGCAGCGTCGCCGCAATGGTGGAGCCGATGATGGTGTCGACCCACCGGAAGGCTGCCGACGAGAAGATCGCATCACGCTCGATCATGGTGAGCAGCCTCCACGCCGCAGCGAGGACGACCTGGAAGCAGGCGACCCCTGCTATGGCAGCCACCGTGTAGGGCAAGGCGTACGGGGCGTACGGGGGGAAGCGGTCGACCTCGTCGGCTGCCGTGGTGGGGATGACGACGAGCTGACCGAAGAGGCCGAAGAGGATCGCCATGGCGATGCCACCGCGCAGCACGGTGATGAAGAAGCGATGCATATATCGATAATCGATTGATAGCTATCGATAGTCAATGGGTCGGTGCGGAGGTTCCGCATGCCTGCGCCGCGTAGGCGGGCAGGGGGCAGGGGGCAGGGGGCAGGAGCGCAGAGCCCGCCCGCTCCGCCCGGACGGCAGTCGCGGTCGCCGGCCGAGCGAGCGGGGCGTGTCGTTCCCGTGAGCGAGCCCGTGCTCCCCTCAACCTCGCGGCCCTCCACATCTGGGCCGCAAGGTGACCTCCAGGAAACGGCCTGGTCGGCCAGTTGGCGGGCTGCGGCCTCGCGGACCGGGGGCGCGGCGCACCGACCCGGCGGCCGATCCAGGGGTCCCGACCACCGACGCCCGGCCGATCCACGGGCGCTGACCCGCTGACCCGCTGACTCGCTGATCCGCTGATCCGCCGACGGCCGAACCGGTCAGCGGAATCGCTGAAGGCGTCGTGAGGGTGCAGCAGGTGCAGCAGGTGCAGGGGGGCTGCCGCAGGGGCCCGACCGGTCTTACGGGACCGGCTTACGCGGCCGCTCTCACGGGTTGAGAGGCCCCTCCGCATCCCGCAGCGCGCCCGCCTTGCGCGCCCCCAGCACCCCCAGGATCTCGGCGCAGATCGCGAGCGCGGTCTCCGCCGGGGTACGGGCGCCGAGGTCCAGCCCGATCGGCCCGTGCACGAGCGCCAGCTGGGCCTCGCTCACGCCCGCGCCGATCAACCCCTCCCGCCGCCGCGCAGTCGTACGGCGCGACCCGAGCGCGCCGACGTACGGGACCCCCGCGGCCAGCGCGTCCCGCAGCGTCGGTACGTCGAACTCCTCGTCGTGGCTCAGCATGACCACGCACGCGGCGTCCCGGCGCGCCTCGATCACCTGGGCCGCTTCCTCCCGGCCGGTGACCAGCACGGCCTCCCAGCCCAGCAGCAGCGCCTGCCGCTCGATGATCTCGGCCAGCTCACCGCCGCCGCCGATGACCACGTACGGGGCCGACGGGTACGCCTCGACCAGCACCAGCCCGGAGTCCCCGTACAGCGCGTCGCGCCCGGGCCGCCGGACGGCCAGCAGTTCCCCGGCCCGCCGCCCGGCCTCATCACGTACCGCATCGGTGGCCCGTACGACCTCACTGGTGGCCTGATCGGCGGTCTCGTTCAGCCGGGTCACCAACGCCACCCCGACCCCTTCGTCGAGCAGCTCCCACCACTCGGCGGGGATCGCCGCGAGCGGCTGGATCAGTACCTCGGCCTGCCCGCCGCACGTCAGCTTCGCCGCCTCGGCCTCCGGCCCGCGCACGGACACCTCGCACACCCGCGCCGTGCCCCCGGAAACCCCGCCGGCCGCGGCCCCCATGGCCCCGATGGCCCCGACCTCGGCGATCAGCTCGGCGTCGAAGACGCCCCGGTACAGGGCGCCGACACACTCCCCCCGCGCATCGACGAGTACCGCCCCGGCCGGATCCCGGGGCCCGAACCCCTGCTCGGTCACGGGCCGGGCCAGATACCCCGCCCGCCCCTCGGCCAGCCACTGCCGCGCCGTCTCCACCAGTTCACGCATCCGCCGCCCCATCCTTCTGCGAGCCACTCCCCGCAAAGCACCAGGTCAACGGCACAATGCGGCCTGTGTGACCACCCTAGTCACGCCCCTTACCCCTACCCACCCCCCAAAACCCACAGACCCGGCGCCACCTCCCTCGTACGGACCACCGGAATACCGCCGTCGCGGACACGACGGAGAATCGAGTGGAGGGAGCGACCGTGGTGCGCGGACGCCGCCGGAACCACCGCGGCGCAGCGGAAAGGGAACCGACCGAACCGTGAAGACCTGTGGGCGCACCTTCCAGTCCTTGTCGGTGCGCAACTTCCGGCTGTTCGTCTTCGGACAGCTCCTGTCGGTGACGTGTACCTGGATGATGGTCATCGCCCAGGACTGGCTGGTACTGGAACTGTCGGGGGATTCGGCGACGGCGCTGGGTGTCGTGACGGCGATGCAGTTCACGCCCGTACTCCTGCTGACCCTGTACGGGGGGCGGCTGGCCGACCGCTACGACAAACGGCGCATCCTGCTGCTCGCGAACCTGGCGTCGGGGTTCCTCGCGCTCGCGCTGGGACTGTGGCTGCTCATCGGGGACGTGCGGCTGTGGCACATCTGGCTCTTCGCGCTCGCCCTCGGCACCGTGAACTCGGTGGAGGCGCCCACCCGCATCTCCTTCGTGAGCGAGATGGTGGGCCCCGAGCTGCTGCCCAACGCGTCGGCGATGAGCGCGGCGTACTTCAACGTCGCCCGCGTCGTCGGGCCGGCGATCGCGGGCTTCCTCATCGCCCGCCTCGATGTGGCGGCGGTCGTCCTGATCAACGCCGTCAGCTACCTGGGGACGGTGGTGAGCGTCGCGCTGATGCGGCCGTCGGAACTCCACCGGGCGGCCGTGCGGCCGCGCAAGGCCGGGGTCGTCGACGGCCTGCGCTACATCGGCGGGCGCCCCGACCTCATCCTGCCGATGGCGCTGGTCGGCGTACTCGGCCTGGTCGGCTTCAACTTCCAGCTCACCCTTCCCCTCCTGGCCAAGACGGAGTTCCACACCGACTCGACCGCCTTCGGGCTGCTGAGCAGCTCACTGGCGGCGGGCTCCCTGCTGGCGGCCTTCGTGACCACCGCCCGGCGCGGGCGGCCGACGGCGCTCGTGGTGACCGGCTCGGCGCTGGCGTTCGGAGCCCTGGAAGCCGTCACGGGCCTCGCCCCGACCCTGCCCGCGGCCTGCGTGCTCCTCGCCCTGACGGGCTTCGCGATGATGTACTTCGCCCAGGCCTCCAACCACCGCGTCCAGCTCGGCTCGGACCCCGCCTACCGGGGCCGCGTGATGGCCCTCTACACGCTGATCTTCCAGGGCACGACCCCCCTGGCGGCCCTCTTGACCGGCCTCCTCTCGGAACACTGGGGCCCGCGCTGGGCCCTGTACACGGGCGGCCTGATCTCCCTGACAGCAGCAGCCGCCACCCTCCCCCTGAGCCGCCGCAGTCGCCGCCGCCGCGCCGCCCAGCCCCCGACCGCCCCGAACGTCCCTGCCCATCCCGGAAGTTCCCGCCGGCCCAACCCCCGCAGGACCCCGATGTCGTAGCGTTGTCAGCCAGTTCATGGCGGCATGATGCCAACGGCGCGGGCCGGTCAGCGCCTTAATCCGGAGTGCCCCCGGCAGGATTCGAACCTGCGCACACGGCTCCGGAGGCCGGATCGTACCCAGGTGTTTGCCCAGGTCAGGCACCTTGCTGATGGGTTGTCGGGCTTGCCGTCCCACGCATGTCCCGCGATTCGGAAATGCGCTGAATGTCACAGAATCTGAAGGGTGTGGGCCTCGGTGGCTGAGGCGCCGGCGCGCGGGTTCCTTCCCCTCCGTCTCGGCGGGGCTGCCGACGAGGACGTCAGAAGCGAGCTAGAGTCTAAGTAAGATTCAATCTACGTAATATCGAACCTGCGTTTAATGAGTGCTGGGGATGGGCGCTGATGGAGTTCAAGGGCAGGTCTGCCGACCTGGATCAGCTGGCTCGGCAGCTGGGCCTGGTGGTCGGCGGTACGCGGGCCACGCGTGGTCAGGCTGTGGTCGTGACGGGCCGACGCCGGGTGGGGAAGTCTCGTCTGGTCCAGGAGTTCTGCGACCGTTCCGGGCTTCCGTACGTGGTCTTCCAGGCGACCCGGGGACGCAACGCGGTGGCCGAGCGGGCGGACTTCGCCGCGACGCTGGCGCATTCCGCTCTTCCCGGGGCTGAGCTGGTGGCCGGGCTGCAGGCCGCCGACTGGAACCAGGCACTGCGTTCCCTCGCAGTCGCGATTCCAGACGATGCCCCGAGCATTGCGGTGGTCGACGAGGTGCCGTGGCTGGTCGAACAGGACGGGGAGTTCGAGGGGGCGCTGCAGACGGTCTGGGACCGGCACTTGTCCGCCAAGCCCGTCCTGTTGATCCTGGTCGGCAGTGACATGTCGGTGATGGAGGCGCTGCAGTCCTATGGCCGCCCCTTCTTCGGCCGGGCGGCCAAGATGACCGTGCAGCCGCTGCATCTGGCCGATGTGCAGGCGATGACCGGCCTTGACGCGGCGGAAGCGGTGGACGCGCTGCTGATCACCGGAGGGTTCCCGGAGATCGTTCAGTCCTGGAGCCCGGGGATGGGCCGCAGAGACTTCCTGCGCGAGGCTGTGTCCAACCCGCTTGCGCCGCTGTTGGTGGCGGGCGAACTGTCGCTGCTGGGGGAGTTTCCCGAGGCGTCCCACTCACGCGCGATCCTGGAAGCGGTCGGCAGCGGCGAGCGGACCTTCTCCACCATTGCCGCACAAGCCGGTGGTGCCGGCGCGCTGCCCTCGGGCACGCTGTCTCCGCTGCTGAACACGCTGCTGGCCAAGCGAGTACTGGCCGCTGACCTGCCGCTCTCGGTCAAGGCGGACAGCAAGAACAAGCGCTATCGCATCGCCGATCCGTATCTTCGGTTCTGGCTGGCTTTCCTGCAGCGCGCTATCCCGCTCATCGAGCGCGGTCGCGGTGATCTGGCGCTGGAGCGCATCGAGCGGTCGTGGACGACCTGGCGGGGCCGGGCCGTCGAGCCGGTCGTCCGCGAGTCGCTGCTGCGGCTGCTGCCCGACGAGATGTGGCCGCAGACGGAGGCGGTCGGGGGCTGGTGGAACCGGCAGAACAACCCGGAGATCGACCTGATCGGAGCCGACCGCGAACCCGTTGCGGGGCAGGTCCAGTTCATCGGCTCGGTGAAGTGGCTGGAGTCGCAGCCGTTCGGCCGACGTGAGTACGACGCCCTGGTGCGGGACATGCTCGCCGTGCCCGGTGCCGAGCCGGACACGGCGCTGGTGGCGGTGTCCCGTTGCGGTGTCGAGGCCGGTCTGCCTCTTGCGGCGCACTGGGGTCCGGAAGACCTTGTTCGTGCCTGGCGGTAGTCAGGGAACCGCCAAGGTGATCATGGTGACGGAACCGACCTCGGACGCCCTGTGGCAGTAGGCATCGACCGTCCTCTGAGAACCTTCCGAGCATCGAAGCCCATGCACGAGGCGGTGTACGCGCTGTCCAGCGCTGCGTCTGGCTCCACCACCCGGGATCAGCGCCGTCGCGTGACGCCGCCTGCCGAGGGCGTCGGTGCCCGGTCTGCGCGATGCCGGTTGACTGGCGCCTGTCCCATGCGGCGGTGAGAGCGCCTCGTCGGCTTCCCGAGCCCGGCGTGCGGACGCGCGATGCCGGGGAGGGAGGCTCTTCGCCATCCGGGAGCCGATCGCGTGGGCGAGGGTGAGCGGAAGCAGCCGGGGCGGCGCCGGCGGGGGACCTGACGGTCAACTGCGAGCACGTCGTGGTGGAGGCCCTGAAAGGGGGGAGCTGGGACGTCGCCGAGCTGCGGTGATCCTCGAGTGCTGCCTGGTTCAACCCTGCGGGGTGGTCGCCGGCGCTAGGCTGGCCGGGTGAACGCGCGTACCGCCCTGGCGAAATGGCTCGGCACCCTGGATGCCGAGCGACTCACCGCCCTGCTGGAAGAGCGGGATCTGCCGCTCGCCGCCGAGTACCGGCGGATCACCACACTCCGCGAACTGGCCGAACACCTGCTCACCGACGAGTCGGTGGGCCACGGCCTGATGGCGGGCACCGCGGGCGAACTGGAACTGCTGGCTTCCATCGCCGCCCTGGCGTTGGAGCGGCACGGACCCGTGGCCCGCGGCGAGGCCGAGGACGGGCCCCGTTATCCCTGGCAGCAGCACCGGCCCGTGGCGCCGGTGGAGCCCGCCGAACGGCTGGTGGCCGAGCGGGACGTACTGGCCTGGTTCGAGCCGGGGGCGGAGCGGCGGCGGGCGGAGCACACGCTCGCCCGACTGCGGGAGCGCGCGCTGTTGCTCCCCGCGCCCAAGGGGAAACTGGCGCTGCCGCCGCTGCTGCACGTCCGGGCCGCCGGATTCGACGGCTACGGGCGCACCGCCGACTGGCTGCTGACCTCCGCCTACAACGCCCCCGAGGTCAAGCGGATCGCCGCCACCCTCTTCGGCGAGGGCGCGGCCCGTACCCGCGACCAGGCGCAGGAGCTGATCACCACCGTGCTCGCCGACCCCGCCCTGGTGCGGCCTCTCGTGGCGGGTGCCCCGGCCCGGGCTCAGGAACTGCTGGACCACCTGGTGCCCGGCCCGCCGCTGCTGCGCACCCACTGCTTCGTCAGCCGGTACGGGGCGCAGTACGCGGCCCCGGACTCCAAGTACGTCTTCCGAGAGGGCGGCAGCGGCGACGAGGGCACCGACTGGCTGGCCGCACGCGGGCTGCTGGTCCCCGTCGGGCTCGACCTCGTGGAGCTTCCGTACGAGGTCGCCCGTGCGCTCCGCGATGAGGGCGCGGCACCCAGCCCCCGGCTTGAGGCGGAGCCGCTCACCGCCACCGCGCCCCTGCCGCCCGGCTGGGAGGGCGAGGGCGGAACGGCCGCCGCGGCGGCCGCCTGGCGGGTCGAACTGGTCCTGCGGGCGCTGGCCGCCCAGCCCGTCGCGATCCGCAAGGCGGGCGGGATCGCCGTACGGGACACCCGGCGGCTGGCCAAGGCGGCCGGGGCGGACGAGGCCGACACCCGGCTGTGGCTCGACCTCGCCGTGAATGCGGGGCTCGCCACACCACAGAACGAGGAGCCGGCCCCCGCCGCCCGGGGCCGGAACTCCAAGGCCCCCAAGCCCGCGGCCCGGCTGCTGCCCAGCGACCGCTACGACGCCTGGGCCGCCGCCCCGGCGGCGGGCAAGCTGCTGCCGCTGCTGGCTGCCTGGGTGGTGGTCCCCGAAGTCCTCAGCCACTGGCCGGACCCGGACGAGACCCCCGTCGCGCTGATCAGCCCGCAGGACGAGGAGGCGGTCACCCTGCGCACCGGGGTACTGCGGGCTCTCGCCACCCTCCCCGACGGACAGGGCCTCACCGGGGAGGCGCAGGGACATGCCGAACTCTTCGCTCTGGCCGCATGGTTCAGGCCAGCCCTGCGCGCCAACCTGGCCGGAGACGGCACCGGAACACTGACCGGTGCGGACGAACTACTCGACCGGCTGGCCGCCACCCTGGAGGAGGCGGCACTGCTCGGCGTGGTCGCCCACGGGGCGCTCACCCCCGTCGGCCGTGCCCTGTGCCGCCTGCTGGAGGCGGGGGCGGCCCACCACTACCCGGCCGTGCCGGGAGCGGGCGCCAACCCGGCCGCCCGCGGCTCCGAGGGCGTGGGCGAGGACCTCACCACCCGCCCCGCCCTGGCCCAGGCGGTGACCGCGCTGCGCGAGGCGCTGTACGCCACCCTGCCCGCACCCAGCGACACGGCGCGGTTCCAGAGCGACCTGACCGCCACCGTCACCGGCGCGCCCGCTCCCGTCCTCGCCGACCTGCTCTCCGCCGTAGGCGATATCGAATCCGAGGGCCACGCGGTGGTCTGGCGGATCACCGCGGCTTCCGTACGCCGGGCCCTGGACTCCGGCTGGAGTGCCGACGAACTCCTCGACCGCCTCACGGCCGCGAGCGAGCGCGGCACAATGCTGCCGCAGCCGCTGGCCTACACGATCAAGGACACCGCCCGTACCCACGGACAGCTCAAGGTCGTCCGCTCCGCCTGCTGCATCCGCTCGGACGATACCGCCCTGATCGCCGAGGTGGCCCAGGCCCGCGGCCTGGCCAAGCTCCGCCTGCGCCGGATCGCCCCCACGGTCCTGATCTCCACAGCCCCGCCGGAGGAGACGTTGTCAGCCCTCCGCACGGCCGGCTACGCCCCCACCCAAGAGGCCGAGACCGGCACCACCGTCCTCGACCGCGCCCCCACCGACCGCGCGCCGAGCCTCCTGCCCACCCTGGACCAGGCTCACCCCGTGTACGGCAAGCCGGTCCGCGGCGTCCCGGCGAGCGCCCGCGCGCTGGCCTGCGCACTCACCTCGGCCGGCTAGGACGCGTGGGTCAGACCTCGATGACGGTGACCCGACCGCCGCACAGCGCCGTCAGGCCTTCCGGAGCGGAGGTGAGCACGGTGACAGGGTCGGGCGAGTCGAGGGGCGGTGGCGCAGGGCATGGCATCGATGGCGTGTATTCGCGCGTCGCGCCCCGCTCGCCGTCCCGGATTCCGCCGATGGGAACGGGCGGCCGTGCCGCGTCGCTAGGCTGCCGGGATGAACACCGCCACGCCACTTCTCCTTGATATGGACTCGTTCCTCGCCCGGGCCGAAGAGCGAGGCACCCCGTTGGACGTGCGGGCGGCGGAGGCCGTCCTCGGTCTACTCGCGCTGGGCGAGGCACGCCGCCGGACCGGCCTGCCCGAGCCCACCGAGGAGCTGGCCGAGGAACTGCTGCACATCCTGCTCCCGCTGTACGTCAGCGCCACCGAGGAAGAACTGCCGGGCTTCGTGGCCGCGCTGGTTGCGCTCGTCGACCACACCCACGAGGCCGGCCGCCTCAATGCCAAGCGGCACGCGAAGCTCATGGCCCGGGTGCACGAGCTCGCCGAGGGCTTCACCCAGGCGATGACGAGCCCCCGCCGCCTCACCTGGCCGCGGCTGTACGGAAACCTGCTGCGCGCCGCGGGCGTGGACGCCACCGATCCCCGGGCTGTGCGCGACTGGCTGGAGGCGTTCGCCGCGACGCGCCCGCACCCCGAGCGGCACGCCGCGCTCGGCTTCGCCTCCTCCGCCTCCTCCTCTCCGAACGGACCGCTCGCCGAAGCGGCATACGTGGAGGCGCTGTGCGCGGAACGCTCCAGGCAGGCCCGTCCGCTGCTCGCCGCACGGCTGGAGGCCGTGGCGCTGGCCCAGCAGGTGCGGCCCCGCCCCGGAGAGGGCCTGCTGGTCGCCGATGCCCCCGTAGGCAAGCCGGACGACGAGAGGGACGACTGGTACGACGAGCAGGCGGGCGTGCTCGCCGATCGCTGGACCGCAGCCGGGCTCGACACCCTGCTACGCGGCCCCTTCGCGCACCTGGCACCGAGCGGTGGCAGCGCTGCCACCCCTCTCCTCGCCCTCGTCGAGGCCATGGCCGGCCAGCACCTGGAGATGTTTGGCGACGCCTTCGCGCCGCTGCCCCCGGCCCCGTTGCCGGCCTCCCCGGAGGAACAGGCCGCGCTGCTGCGTTCCGCCCCGTTGCCCCAGCTCCTGGCGCAAGCCGCCGCCGATCCGCAGGGCGCGGACGAGCGAACGCGCGAACTGGCGCTGGCGAGCGGGTTCCTGGTGCGGGAGCAGGGCGGCACGCCGAGCGCGGGGCCATCGGCCGAGGCCTGGCGTGAGGGTGGCCCCGCCGAGCTGACCGGACTGGCCCTGAACCTGCTCGGTGCCCTACTGGCGCAGCCAGCCGAGGAAGAGGAGACGGCCGAAGAGTACGAAGGCGAGCATCTGATCACCCTCTACCTCCTGTGCGAACAAGCGGGGATGGCGCAGTCCGTGGCCCGCATGGCAGCCCTGAACGACATGTGGTTCGTGCCGCCGGGCCATGAGAGCGACCCCGACACGTCCGTCCCGGCGACCGGAGACTACGAACTGCCCGACCCCCAGGCCCTGTCCGCGCTCCTGGGACTCCCGGCACTCACCGAGTCCGACCGTACGGATCTGATCCCGTCCGCTGCCCGCCTCGTGCGCCTGATGGACCGCCTGGCCGCTCTGGGCATGACCGAACGGGCCGGAGACGCACTCAGCCTCACCCCACTCGGCTCCGCCCTGCTCCGCGATGCCCTCCTGCTGGGCCTCGGAGGCGAAGCCGCCGATGTCTTCCCCACGCGGGAGCAGATGCTCGCCTGGGACGCGGAACGGCTCGTCGCGGCAGCCCAGTGGTGGCCGAAGCGGGCCGCCCGCCCGGCCGTCGGCGACTGGCTGGCCGCGCAGCGCACCGGCGGATGGACCCCTCTGTTCGCGGCGATCTCCGCCGCCTGCCCCGAGGACGAGCCCGCCAGGCGGCGAGCGCTGCTCGCCACTCTCGACGCGACGGCCGTACCCGACGAGGCCCTGTACGCACTGCTGGCCGACCCGGTCCTGGGCGGCTGGGCCGAACACACCCTGCACGCACGCGGCCAGGGGCCCGATGCCTCCGCCGTTCCGCTGTCGGCCCGCGCGGTGTACCTGGTCGACGCGCTCGAAGCCGTACGGAGCGCCGCATCCCTCGACCACCGCATGACGGCGGCTGCGAACGAGGAGGAGCCCGAGCTGTTCGCCGAGGTCCACGCCGCCTTCGACAAGGCCGCGGCAGCCTGGCCCGGCGGCGCCCCGGCCCTGCTCACCGCCCTCACGGCGTCGGACCCCTACGCGTCCGCCTTCCTGGCAGAGCAGCTCTCACACCACCCCGACCGCGCCACCGCCGAACAGGCCCGTCGCGCCTGGCGGGCCTTCGAGACCAGCGGTACGACCCGCTCCCCGGGCAGGAAGAAGCCCGCCAAGCGCGCGGGCGGGAAACGCAAGCGGCGCTGACCGACGTGAACACCGGGCCGGGGCCGCGCGGGGCCGGGGCCCGCGCCCGCCCGACTCCTGTCACCGGGCCGACCGGTCAGCGCACCTGCGTGACGAACGCCTGCCAGGCGCCGGCCCCGAACCCGATCACAGGCCCGGCGGGCCGCTTGCTGTCGCGGACGGGGACGATGCCGGGGACGTTGTCGGCGACCTCGACGCACTCACCCTGGCCGCCGCTGTAGCTACTGACGCGCCACGACGCTGCCGTGAGGTCGGGCATGGGGGAGGGGTCCTGAATCATGGTCTGTGCTCCTTGGCGATGCGACGGATCAACCCGAGCGATTCCGTGGGCGGCAACGCGGAGGTACGAGCGTCGTCGAAGAGCTCGCGATACCGGGCGACTTCGGATTCCTGTTCCATCCAGATGTTGCCCGTCGGGGTCTCCGTCAGCACCAGGTTTTGCGCTGCAACCCGTGGAAAGCTCATCAGCAGGTACGGGCCGAACATACCTGAGTGCGCCCCACGCGAGAACGGCAGTACCTGGACGGTGATGTTGGATTGTTCCCCCATGTCTGCCAGGTGCTCCAGCTGATCACGCATCACTGTCGGTCCACCCACCTGCTGGCGGAGCACCCCTTCGGCAAGGACGGCCCAGAGCTCCAACTGCCGCTCGCCGGCCAGCCTCTCCTGTCGAGCCAGGCGCACCTCAACGAACTGTTCGACCTCCTCGGCACTGTGCCACGCGCGTGAGGCGACGGTGACAGCTCGCCCGTATGCCGCGGTCTGGAGGAGCCCCGGTACAAGCTGGGCCTGAAAGGTCCTGATGCTGTCGCAGATGTCTTCCATCTCGATGTAGTCACGGTAGGCGTCAGCGAGAACCGATCCGTACTGATGCCACCAGCCCTCACGACGGCGACGATTGGCCCTCTGGGCCAGGGCGCCCAGCCGATCCCGGGTCTCGGCATCGGTCACCCCGTAGGCGTCCATGAGCGCTACGAGATCTGGTGTCCGGACTGGCACATGACCGTTCTCGATCCGGCTGATCTTGCCACCGGTGCAGTCGAGGGCCTTTGCCGCAGCGGCGGTGGTGAGACCCGCCGCCTCGCGTAGGCGCCGGAGTTCGTCGCCGAGCTGGCGACCGAGCACGGTGGAGGGTTTCACGTTCGGCATAAGTAACTCCCTACCAGAGCACCGCTCTTGGGACAGCAAATCTTCCCGATGGAGTGAACCTTGCGATTCTGCGGCATTCAATATTGCACGGATCGCATCCGGCGAGGCACGCTCAGCGGACGGGGTCGAACCCCGCTGAACGCAAGGCGACTTGATCAACAGCCATCAACCCTCAGGGGACTGCTGTGACCTCACTCAGCGAAGTTGTGTTCCGTCTTTCCCGCCGCCACCGCAGCGCGCCGAGGGCCCGCGCGGCACTGCACGCCCTACTCGGGGACTGGGGCGCGGGGGACGACCTCCTCCAGACCGCCGAACTAGTCCTCTCCGAGCTCGTGACCAACGCCCTGCGCGCACCCGCACCCAGCGACCGCCAAGTCGGCGTACGGATCGCGCACTCCTCGACGGACTGGCTGCTGCGCCTGGAGGTGAGCGACGCCGGGTCGGGCCGGCCGGAACTCAGGGACCCCGGCGCGGAAGACGAACGCGGCCGGGGGCTACGGCTCGTGGACGAGCTCAGCCACCGCTGGGGCGTCAGCGCACGCGCGGGCGGCATCGGCAAGACCGTCTGGTCCGAGCTGAAAGCCCCGGACCTCGTCCCCACCCCCTCATCGAGGGAGATCGCGGCGGTCACGGTCAGCCCCGGCCAACAGATCCGCGTCTGGGGTGCCTGGCGCGCGGTCCGCAGTGTACGGACGGCCCGCCACGCCACCGGCGGCCTGACCGTCGTCCTCGGCCTGGACGAGGGCCCGCCGCTGTGCCTGCCCGCTGCGGAACCGCTGGCCGTACGAGGGCTGCCGTAAGGTGAAACGCGCCGTACGAGTGCCGAGTGCGATGTACACCCAGGCCCCGCACTCACTTCCCGCAGGCAAGGAGGCGACACCGTGGCGGACCCGGTCCACCACCCCATCCCCGTCCGCCGCGGACACCTGCGCGACGCCGCCGAGCAGATCGAGCGGGTCACCGGCATGCGCGTGGAGATCATCGGGGGCACCCTCATGATGTCCCCGAGCCCGAGCGGCAAGCACGCCGGGACCGTCATCGACCTGCGCGACGCCATCCGTCCGAGCCTTGCCGCCGCGTACGAGGCCTACGAGAACGTGTCCGTCCCCATGCCGGACGATCCGGACGACTACGCGACCCCGGACCTGACCATCGGTCCCCGCGCTTTCAAGGAGGACGACGGCTGGCTCCTGGAGGCGGACGCGATCGCCCTCGCGGTAGAGGTCATCTCGCCCAGCGAGCGGCTGAGAGGGATCAACGAGAAGACCGCGTGGTACGCGGCAGCACGTGTCGTCCGTCTGTTGCAGATCGACCCCCGCACGGGCACGTGGTCCCTGTTCACCCGTCCGGGAGAAGGCGAGTACAAGGGCGTCGTCCACGGGAAGTACGGCGAACCGGTCCCGCTGCCCGACGACCTCGGCGGCGACCTGCCCACTTCGGGCCTTCCCCTGTACGGCACGCCGCCCGGCTCTTGAGACGCCGAGGGCGCCACGGGCAGCAGTCCACAGCGCCCTCGCCCATCCCAGAGGTCAGCCGAGAACCTTGGCGATCGCGAGAGCGATCCGCTCGATCCAGTCGATCGCGTCCGTCACGTCGGCGTCGGAGATGGGGCGGCGCCGCTTGAGGTCGCCGTCCAGCAGGTCCGCGTCATGGGCGATCTTGTTGCGACGGTCGGTGATCGAGATGTACTGCTTCTTGAGGGTCTGGTCGGTCATCCCCGTGCGGCCGTGGTTCCACTCGTTGAGCTGAACTGCGGCCTTGCCCCAGATGTTCTCCTCCGTGACCAGCTTCAGCGCCTCGCTGATCTTGCGCGGGTTCTGAAGGGAGGCGTTGGCCCACTTCGCCTTGACGTGCTCGGACACGGCGTCGGCGAGTGTGGTGGTGCCCCGCCGGACCTCCTCGACCTTCTCCAGCGGCAGCTCGAACTTCGTCAGCTGGTACGGCATGCCAGGACTGTCCGAGGCGGCGAGGTCGGCCACCCGGCGGTACAGCTCCTCGTGGAACCAGTGGTCGATGGCGCTGACCGCCTGCACCCACGCGGCACGGTAGAAGTCGCCGATGTCGAAGACAGGGGACTGGAAGGCGGCCAGGCTCTGGCCGGCGAGGACCATCTTCCGGGCGTACTCGATGTTGGTCTTGAATGCCTGGAACTCGCGCGTCTGTGGCTGCGGAACTGCCATGGGATGCCCCCGTCTCGCTGATTGATCGAGATCAAGACTTCCGGCGGGACGGGGGCGGGTCAACTCAGTTGCGGGTCAGGCGCCTTCGCCTGGCTGGATCTCGTCAGTATCGGCTGAGATCTCGCCACCGAGCGCCTCCGCGATCGCGGCGAACTCGCTGAGCGCGGCCTGCAAGTCCTCAACGATCTCCTGCGCGATCACCTCGGGCGGCAGCAGGCTGTCGGCGTCGTCGAGGGCCGGGTCCTTCATCCAGGTGATGTCGAGGTTCACCTTGTCGCGGGCGATGAGTTCGTCGTACTCGAAGCACTTGAAGCGCTCGCTTTCGACACGCTCGCTGCGGTCCTTGCCCGGTAGGTAGGCCTCGACGAACTCCTCCAGAGCAGCACGAGTCAGCGGGTGCTGCTTGAGGGTGAAGTGCTTGGCGGTGCGGAAGTCGTAGACCCAGAGCTTCGAGGTGTTGTGCGCGCCTCCGCTGCGGGGCGGCTTCTTCTCGAAGAAGAGGACGTTGGCCTTGACGCCGCCCGCGTAGAAGATGCCGGTGGGCAGACGAAGGATCGTGTGGAGGTCGAAGTCTTCGAGTAGGCGACGCCGGATCTTCTCGCCGGCCCCGCCTTCGAAGAGCACGTTGTCCGGGAGGACGACTGCCGCTCGGCCGTTCATCTCCATCAACGACATGATGTGCTGGAGGAAGTTGAGCTGCTTGTTGGTGGTGGTGGCGCGGAAGTCATCTCGGTCGTAGGAGATGTCCTGCTTGTCGGCCTTGCCGTCGGTGCCGACGATGGTGATCGCGGACTTCTTGCCGAAGGGCGGGTTGGCGAGGACGAGGGAAGCATGCTGCTTGGGCTGTTCGGCGAGCGCGTCCCCCTCAGTGATGAGGGATTTGCCGTCGGCGTCGCCGATGCCGTGGAGCAGCATGTTCATGGCGGCGAGGCGGGCGGTGCCGGTGACCAGCTCGTTGCCCCAGATCTTGCCGTCCCCAAGGGCGAGCCGCTCCTCGCGGGAGAGGTTCTGCATGTGGTGCTTGCGGATGTAGGCGTGCGCGGCGATGAGGAAGCCGGCGGTTCCGCAGGCGGGGTCGGTGATGGTGTCACCCGGCTGGGGCTGCATCACGTCGACCATGGCGTCGATGAGCGCGCGGGGCGTGAAGTACTGGCCGGCGCCGGTCTTGGTGTCCTCGGCGCCCTTGGCCAGCAGGCCCTCGTAGGCGTCGCCCTTGAGGTCGGTGCCCTGGATCGTCCAGTCTTCCTTGCCGATCAGCTCGACCACGAGCTTTTCGAGGAGGGCGGGCTCGGTGATCCGGTTCTGCGCCTTGGCGAAGATCCGGCCGAGGGTGGTACCGGGGCTCTTGCCGAGCTCGGCCAGAATCTCGCGGTAGTGGACTTCGAGCTCGATGCCCTTCTTGGAGGCGAGCGACTGCCAGTCGTACTTGGCGGGTACGACGGTCCGCGCTTCGGCCTCGGTGAAGGGATCGGAGGCGATCTCGTCGGCCATCTTGAGGAAGAGCAGGTAGGAGAGCTGCTCGACGTACTCGATGGTGGACAGGCCGTTGTCCCGGAGAACGTTGCAGTAGTTCCAGAGCTTCGCGACCAGGGTGTTGGTTTGTGCGTGCGCCAGGGCGGGGGATGCGGGGGTCACAGCGGAAGCTCCTGCTGAACGGCGGTGGCGGGGGAGGGGGTTGAGGCGGGTGCCGGGGGCGGCGCGGCTTCGGCCGCCTTACGCGGCCGGCGGGTGCCCCGCTTGGCCTTGCCGCCCTGTGCTTCGCGCTCGGCCCGCATACGGTCGAGCGCGGAAGAGGTGGGCTCGTCGGAGGTGTTCTGCGGGACGAGCCGCCCGGTGAAGGCGCGGTTCAACAAGGCTCCTCGCAGAACGGCGCTCCTGGCAGAAGAGAGCTTTACTGCTCTCGCGGCAGCCGCGATCGCCGTAGTCTGCTGCTGTACTTCCTCGACGATCTGCTTCTGAGTGGCGATTGGAGGTACAGCTACGGGCAGAGCCCGAATTGAACCAATGTTGACACCCTTGACAGCCACACCACGGGCATGTGCCTTCAGGTACCGCTGCGTGAAGCTGCTTTGAAGATAGAGTTGAAGATATTCAGGATCGATTCCTGGAAGCGGCGCGAGTCGAGCGACATCGCGGCTGACGTTGGCGCCCTTCAGGCCTGATGGGACGACAGCCGATCGATCGTACGAACCTCGCACGGCTAGGAGGACGTCACCTGGCTGGATCCGCGCACCCGCAAACTGTTCGTCAAGATCCTTGCTCGTCAGGTGCAGCTTCTTTTCGTGAAGCGAGCATCCCTTAAGGTCCTTTACTTCCACGTAGGGAACCGTGCCGTCGTGCTTTACCTTCGGCATCAGAATGCCGTAGCGAATGAGTCGGACCGGGTCAGTGAGGGCTTCCAGGCTGTAAACGGTCCAGCTGTCCGGGGATTGGGGGGTGTGGTCCAGGTTGGGTGCAGCAGGTTCCTTGTATTTCTTCACCTGCGTGGATTCCCAGAATTCGCGACGCTGCTTCAGGAAATCCGGAACAACATCGGCGGTTCCGGTGTTCAGTCTTCCTTCTGTGGCTGTGGTGTAGAGAGAGCGGCGCTGCAGTGGGATCAAGGCTTGTACGTGAGCGAGTGAAATTGATGCTGCGTCGAGGCGGGAAAGGTGGTCTTCGAGTGCCTCGACGATACGGTGCTGCTCGGCAAGCGGGGCGAGGGGAAGCCGGATGCTCTTGAGAGAGCTACCCGAGATGCCCGCTTGCCCAGCGGTCGTCTTCACGTGTTGCCGCAGCTGGGTCTGCGTTTCGGCCCAGGCCCATGCATAGCAGAGGAAGCGACTGTCGACCTCGGCAGGCAGAGCAACCCGGATGAGTTTGTCTGGATAGGCCACGACGGGGGCATGGTCAGGTACCCGAGCGCAGGCACCGACCAGCTTGATGTTCCCGTTGTATCGGGTGAACAAAAGGTCCCCGGGCTTAGCGATCCCGTCCTTCGCCTCAACCTCGTCCAACGACATGCCTGTGTAACGGAGATCGGATGTACTCAGCTGCATGGGGCGCACCGCGCTGATGCGAAGGATGGGTACCCCGTCAGGCTCAGTGCCGGGTCGCGAGACATAGATTCCGTTCTTCACGGAATTTGCCATGTCTCCCAGAGCGACCCAACTCCACCCCGTCGGAAGCTCGACGTTGTTCAACCCGCTCAAGCCAATTCTCGATTCAACTCACTCAACAGAGACCGGACGTCCCGCCCCGGGAAAGCGTGCTGGAAACCGCGCCCCCCGCCCTTCCCCTTGAAGGGCTCCGCGTTGAACTCCTTGGTACTGATGCCGACATCACTCGCCACCACGTCCCGTATGGACCGCAGCCACCACAGCTGCTCCTCCGAGAACTCCGCCCCGGCCTGGCTCTGCTTCAGCAGCCACGCCTCGAAGCGCTCCTCCACCGTCTCCCGGTACGGCCGCAGCTCCTCGTCCACGCCCAGCTCGTACCGGATCAGGGAGATCAGATCCGGGACGCCCGCCTCACGGCCGGGGGAGTGCGCCGCCGCGCCCAAGTCCTCGTAATACGTCCACAGGACCTTCGGGGTCCACGCGAAGTGCGGGCGGCGGATCTCCAGCGCCAGTTCCTGGAGCGCCGCGTACGTTTCCGCAGGCGAGACCGATCGCGGGCTCGTCAGGGCGATGCTGACCGCCGCGATGCGGTCGCGCTCCTCCTTCAGGAGCCGGCTCCAGCGGTCGACCTGCTCCTTCGCCCGCTCCTCGCGCGGGATCTTGTTCAGATCCGTCACCGCGACGGGCGTGAACTCGTCGAAGACGTAGTCCTTGTCCCGCCGGATCTCGATGATGTGCCGACGCAGCTCGGGCCGCTCCGTCAGCGGCGCGATCGCGTTCTCGATCAGCGCGCGCGCAGCCGCCTGGCCGCCCTCGTCCAGCGCGCGCTCCTGCCGGTCCGGGTCCACTGCTTTGACGATCGCCCCCGCGATCTCGGACAGCGTCTGCCCGCCCGCAGCCCGCGTCAGCTGGTCGCGCTCCTCCGTCGTCAGCTGCTGGTTCAGGCGCGCCAGCCGGCCCGCCAGGATCTCGGCCTCGTTCGCGCTGATGGACTTCGTACCGGCCTTGTCGAGCAACTTGGCCAGCGACACCTGGCGCTCACCCGCCGGAACCAGCGGGCGGGCGTCCACCAGCGGCGAGTCCGTCACGCCCACCGCGTCCACGAGCACGAAGCGGTCCTTGCGCACCGACGCGTCCGCGTCCGGCGTGACCTCCTGGAGCTCCGTCGCGTCGATGGTCCGGGCGCCGCGCCCCTTCATCTGCTCGAAGAGCACCGCGCTGCGCACCTCGCGCAGGAAGATGACACACTCCAGGGCCTTCACGTCCGTACCCGTCGCGATCATGTCGACGGTCACGGCGACCCGCATCCGGGGCGAGGTCCGCAGCGCGCGGATCAGCTCGTCCGGGTCCTCGCCAGCCTGGCGACTCTTGTACGTGATCTTCTTGGCGAAGTCGTCCCCACGCCCGAAGATCTCCTTGACCTGGGCCAGGACGTCCTCGGCGTGGTCCTCGCCGACCGCGAAGATCAGGGTCTTGGGGAGTTCGCTACGCCCTGGGAACCAGCGCTGCCAGTTGTCCCGATACGCCGTCAGGACCGCCCGGATCTCGTCCACCGTGACCACCGACCGGCCGATCTGCCCGATCGTGTACGTGAAGTCGTCGTCCAGCTCCTGGTAGCGCTGCCGCCGGGTCTTACGGTCCTTGATCCGTACCGTCGTACCCGACTCGATCTTCGCGCCGCCGTTCTCGCGCAGGTCGGTCCGCATCCGTACGACGTCGAAGTCGACGTTCACCCCGTCCGCGACCGCCTGCGGATAGGTGTACTCGGAGACCAGGTTGCGGCCGAAGAAGCCGAGGGTCTGGAGCGTGGGCGTGGCGGTCAGACCGACGAGATGCGCGTCGAAGTACTCCAGGACGCCCCGCCACAGGCCGTAGATCGACCGGTGGCACTCGTCCACGATGATCAGGTCGAAGGACTCGATCGGCACATCGGGGTTGTAGGAGACGTCGATCGGCAGGTCGGTCGCGTACGTGTCCTCGTACGCCTCGCTGTCCGCGGCCTCGTCCGCCTGCTCGTCCTCGGCGAGGGTTTCCCCGCGCAGGAGCGAGTACATCTTCTGGATCGTGCAGATGGTGACCGACGAGGTGTCCTGGAGTCCGGCGGCGCCCAGGCGGTCGACGTTGTAGATGTCGGAGAGCTTGCGGCCGTCGTCGGGCGTCGTGAACTTCCGGAACTCGTCGTACGCCTGCCTGCCCAGGTTGTTGCGGTCCACGAGGAACAGGACCCGGCGCGCCTTGGCGTGCTTGAGCAGTCGGTACGTCTGCGCCACGGCTGTGAAGGTCTTGCCCGCGCCCGTCGCCATCTGGATCAACGCCCGCGCGCGGTCCTCGCCCAGGGACTTCTCCAGACCGGTGATCGCGTCGATCTGGGCGAGGCGCAGGCCGTTGGCCTCCAGTACCGGCAGCTGACGCAGAGCCGCACGGAACGTGAGGGCGCCCGGTGTCTCCTCGGCACGCCGCATCCACGCGGCCACCGTCTCCGGCCGGTGGAACGAGAAGACCTCGCGGGAGCGGGCGTCGGGGTCGAGGCGGTTGATGAAGTACGTCTCGGTGCCGGTCGTCGCGTACCGGAACGCGAAGGGCTCCGCCTCGCGCCAGACCGCGAGGCGGTGCTCCTTCAGGACTCCGGACGCGTAACGGTCGTTCTGCTCGACGGCGCTGGACAGGTGGTCGCCCTCGCGCTTGGCCTCGACCACGCCCACGATGTGCCCGTCGACGTACAGGACGTAGTCCGCGCGGCCGGTCGCGAGGGTGAACTCGCGGACCGCCACGCCCTGACCCGCCTCCGGGTTGACCTGGTCGCGGTCCTGCACGACCCAGCCGGACGCGCGCAGCATCCCGTCGATGGCGTCGCGGGCCTGCACCTCATTGAGCGGGGCCGGCCGCTGCGCACGGTGGATGATCGCCTCGCGGCGCTTGGCGTCCACCTGCCGGGGCTGCTGACGGGCAGCCTCGTACTTCGTCTGCTGAGTGGTGCGCAGCTCATCGATCTGCGAGGTCAGCTGCTCGACGCGGGCCAGCAGCTCGCTCTTGTTCGCGTCGGCGCTGGCGATGAGGTGCTCGGCCTCGGCCCGCGCCTTGCGCTCGGCTTCGAGAGCGTCGCTGGACTCGGCGAGCCGGGTCCGGGCCTGGGTGAGGGCTTGACGGTGGCCGTCGAGGGCCTCCCGCAGCTCGGCCAGCTCGGCCGGGTCCGTGACCTGTGCGCTGTCACCGGGATCGGTGGGCGGTACGAACTCCGCGACCGTCCGCCGCCCCTCGATGGCGTCGTGGAACCAGAGGCCGAGTTTGTAGCAGACGCGTACGGCGGCCAGGGCCCGTGCCGTGTCGAACAGGTGGCTGTGCGCGGCCTTGTTCCGGTCGCGGCGCAGCCGGTCGAAGTCGTCACGGATCTCGGGGACGAGTACGCCGGCGCGCGTCAGCGCGGTCAGCCGGTCGACCTGCCGGTCGCCCTCGATCCGCATACCGATGCGGGTGATCAGCTCCTCGGCGAGGACCTCACCGAACTGGCCGGCCTGGACCAGGGACGAGTTCGGGTGAGTGAATACCGTGGCTTCCGCCGAAGCGCCGTAAAGAGAGAGCAGCGGCTGATGCTGGTAGAGGACCCCGAAGTTCGGTGATCCCTTCGCGAAGTCGCGGAGTCTGTCGTCCACGGTGTCGGTCCCCCCCGAATGCTGGTCTGCGGGTATCCATGGTGCGAAACACAAGAAGACCCTCCGAACAGTAATGACACTGTTTGGAGGGTCTCTTTGGCACTTCCTGCGAAGTGCCCCCGGCAGGATTCGAACCTGCGCACACGGCTCCGGAGGCCGTTGCTCTATCCCCTGAGCTACGGGGGCGCGTCGTTCGCTGTGCGGCGACGGGTTGAACACTACCAGCTTCCTCGGGGTGATCAGGAACCTGTTTCCGGGGGAGGAGGGGGTGGGTCGCCCGCAGGGGGTGGAAGTGGCAAAAACCCGGACGCGGGGGCTCGGCTCGACCTACTCTCGAGTTGTGCCAGGCGTCTCAGGCCGGGTGCTTGTTGTCGACGACAACAAGGTCATCCGGCAGCTGATCAAGGTCAATCTCGAGCTGGAGGGCTTCGAGGTCGTGACCGCGAACGATGGTGCCGAGTGTCTGGACGTCGTGCACCGTGTGGCTCCCGATGTGATCACCCTTGATGTGGTCATGCCCCGGCTGGACGGGTTCGGGGCCGCCGCGCAGTTGCGGGCCGATCCGCGGACCAGGGACGTGCCCCTGGCCATCGTCAGTGCCTGCACGCAGCAGGAGGTGGAGGCCGGGATCACGGCCGGGGTGGATGCCTTCCTCGCGAAGCCCTTCGAGCCCGCCGAGCTGGTACGGGTCGTGCGGCGGCTGGTCGAGCGCAAGGACCGGCGTGACGGGAGAAAAGGGGCGCCCGCCGGGAGGGGGAGGTGACACCCGCCCCCCGAGACGCTTGGCGCGCTCTGCACCCCCTTTGCCTTTGCGCGTGTGCCCGCCGCGCCTTCGTGCGCGTGTGCGCTGTTCACATGGCGAAACCCTTCGCGTGATGGCGGGGGGTCTCCCCTAGGCTGGTCCCGTGACCCCCGCAGACCTCTCCCGTTGCGTCGTACGCGCCGTGCGCTGCGCCGTCGAGGACGGGGAACTGTCAGGGGAAGGGGCCGTGCCGCAGCGTGTCGTCGTCGAGCGGACGCGGCCCGGTGGCGTGGGGGAGTACGCCACCCCCGTCGCCTTCCAGATCGCGAAGAGTGCCGGACGGCGCCCGGCCGAGGTCGCCGACGTGCTGGCCCGCCGACTGGCCGGCGAGCCCGGGATCGAGCGCGTCGAGATCACCGGCGCCGGGTTTTTGAATTTTGTGTTGGACCCCGCATCTGCTGTGCAGATTGTTTGTGCCGTGCGGGCCGGCCGCTACCCGCTCCGCGGCCTCGCCGCCGACGTCGCGGTGTCCGGCGAGCTGCGCGCGCGCCTCGTGCGGCAGGCCGTTGCGCGGATCGAGGCCGTTCAGGGGCTTCCCTCCCTCCCGTACATCCAGAACATCGCGCCCGTCGCCCAGCGGGACGGTGACGTCGTGGCGCGCTACGGGGCCGGTGCCGCGGCCTGGGCCGTGCTCACCGTCCCCGCGCGCGAGACCCCCGTGTTCCCCGACACCCTGCTCCTGCAGGGCGAGGCCAGTGAGTTCTTCCGGGTGCGGTACGCCCATGACCGCGCCTGCGCCCTCGTACGCAATGCCGCGCGGCTGGGCTTTCACCCGGAAGCGGGCGAGGTCGACGCGCCCGCGCTGCTGCGGGTCCTCGCCGACCACCCCCTCGTTCTCGAAGCCGCCGCGCACCACCGTGCGCCCGAGCGGCTCGTCCGGCATCTCGTGGAGCTCGCCGACGCGCTCCTCGACTTCCAGTACCGCGTACTGCCCCAGGGGGACGAGAAACCCTCGGCCGCCCACCGTGCCCGGCTGGCTCTTGCCGAAGCCGCCGGGACGGTGCTGGCCGGCGGCCTGTCCCTGCTCGGCATAGACGCACCGACACGCCTGTGACCTGCAAAGAGAGATACCGATGAGCCGTTCCGCGCACCCCGCCGGACCCCGCCACGCCGACGTCCTGCCCGAGGGGCACTACTCCCCGCCGGCAGCCGACCTGAACGTCCTGGACGAGAAGGTCTGGGCCCGGACCGTCACGCGCGACAGTGAGGGCGTCGTGAGCGTGGGCGGCATCGAAGTCACCAGGCTCGCCGAGGAGTTCGGAACGCCCGCGTACTTCCTGGACGAAGAGGACTTCCGGGCGCGGTGCCGGGCCTGGGCGCACGCCTTCGGCAAGGACGCCGATGTCTTCTACGCCGGGAAGGCGTTCCTCTCCAAGGCCGTCGTGAAGTGGCTGAAGGAAGAGGGGCTGAACGTCGACGTGTGCTCCGGCGGGGAGCTGGGTACCGCCCTCGCCGCCGGGATGCCCGCCGACCGGATCGCATTCCACGGCAACAACAAGTCCGAAGGCGAGATCCGCAGGGCCATCGAGGCCGGGGTCGGGCGCATCGTGCTCGACTCGTTCCAGGAGATCGCCCGCGTCGCGCACATCGCCCGTGAGCTGGGCGTGCGCCAGCCCGTCCAGATCCGCGTGACGGTCGGGGTGGAGGCGCACACCCACGAGTTCATCGCCACCGCCCACGAGGACCAGAAGTTCGGGATCGCCGTCGCGGACGGGTCCGCCGCCGAGGCCGTGCGGCGCGCGCTCGGGCACGACTCGCTGGAGCTGCTCGGCGTCCACTCCCACATCGGCTCGCAGATCTTCGACATGGCCGGCTTCGAGGTCTCCGCCAAGCGCGTCGTGCGGCTGCTGGCCGCCGTGCGCGACGAGCACGGCGTCGAGCTGCCCGAGATCGACCTCGGCGGCGGCCTCGGCATCGCCTACACCTCGAACGACGACCCCCGCGAGCCGCACGAGATCGCCAAGGCGCTCACCGAGATCGTGGCCCGGGAGTGCGAGGGCGCCGGGCTGCGCGCCCCCCGGATCTCCGTCGAGCCCGGCCGCGCCATCGTCGGCCCGACGGCGTTCACGCTGTACGAGGTGGGGACGATCAAGCCGCTGGAGGGCCTGCGGACCTACGTGAGCGTGGACGGCGGGATGTCCGACAACATCCGGACGGCCCTGTACGACGCCGAGTACTCCATCGCGCTCGTCTCCCGCACGTCCGACGCCGAGCCCATGCTCGTGCGCGTCGTCGGCAAGCACTGCGAGAGCGGTGACATCGTCGTGAAGGACGCGTTCCTGCCCGCCGACCTGGCGCCCGGCGACCTGCTCGCCGTCCCCGCCACCGGCGCGTACTGCCGTTCCATGGCCAGCAACTACAACCACGCGCTCCGCCCGCCCGTCGTCGCCGTGCGTGACGGACAGGCCCGAGTGATCGTCCGCCGCGAGACGGAGGAAGATCTCCTGCGCCTCGACGTCGGATGATGAAATAGGTGTCTCACTCAATGGACCGAGGATGGAAAGTGCTGTCCATTGAGTGAGACTGGTTCCACCCGGCGTGCAAACCGCGCGGCGGGTAACGATGGAAGATCGAAAGGCGTAGGTCGAATGATGCGTACGCGTCCGCTGAAGGTGGCGCTGCTGGGCTGTGGAGTGGTCGGCTCAGAAGTGGCTCGCATCATGACGACGCACGCCGACGACCTCACGCAGAGGATCGGCGCGCCCGTCGAGCTCGCCGGCGTGGCCGTGCGCCGCCCCTCCAAGGTGCGCGAGGGCATCGACCCGGCCCTGATCACCACTGATGCGACCGCCCTGCTCAAACGCGGCGACATCGACATCGCCATCGAGGTCATCGGCGGCATCGAGCCGGCCCGCGCCCTCATCACCACCGCCTTCGAGAACGGCATCTCCGTCGTCTCCGCGAACAAGGCGCTGCTCGCCCAGGACGGCGCCGCGCTGCACGCCGCCGCCGAGCAGCACGGGCTGGACCTCTACTACGAGGCCGCCGTCGCCGGCGCCATCCCGCTGGTCCGCCCGATGCGCGAGTCCCTCGCGGGCGACAAGATCAACCGGGTGATGGGCATCGTCAACGGCACGACGAACTTCATCCTCGACAAGATGGACTCCACCGGCGCCGGGTACCAGGAGGCGCTCGACGAGGCCACCGCCCTCGGGTACGCCGAGGCCGACCCGACCGCCGACGTCGAGGGCTACGACGCCGCCGCCAAGGCCGCGATCCTGGCCGGCATCGCCTTCCACACCCGCGTCCGCCTGGACGACGTGTACCGCGAGGGCATGACCGAGGTCAGCGCCGCCGACTTCGCCTCCGCCAAGCGGATGGGCTGCACCATCAAGCTCCTCGCCATCCTGGAGCGCGCCGCGGACGGCGAGTCCGTCACCGCCCGCGTGCACCCGGCGATGATCCCGCTCAGCCACCCGCTCTCCTCCGTCCGCGAGGCGTACAACGCCGTCTTCGTCGAGGCGGAGGCCGCCGGGCGGCTCATGTTCTACGGGCCCGGCGCGGGCGGCGCTCCGACCGCGTCCGCGGTCCTCGGCGACCTCGTCGCCGTCGCCCGCAACAAGCTCGCCGAGTCAACGGGGCCCGGTGAGTCGGCGTACACCCAGCTGCCGGTCAGCCCCATGGGCGACGTCGTCACCCGCTACCACATCAGCCTTGATGTGGCCGACAAGCCGGGCGTCCTCGCCCAGGTGGCGACGACCTTCGCGGAGCACGGGGTCTCGATCGACACCGTAAGGCAGCAAGGACGTCCTGACGGGGTCGGCAAAGAGGCCTCCCTCGTCGTCGTCACTCACCGCGCACCCGACGCCGCCCTCTCCGGGACCGTCGAGGCGCTGCGGAAGCTGGACACCGTCCACGGTGTCGCCAGCATCATGCGTGTTGAAGGGGAGTAAAGGACCCATGAGCAGCAATCGCACCCACCAGTGGCGCGGCATCATCGAGGAGTACCGGGACCGCCTGCCGGTGACGGACTCCACTCCCGTGGTCACGCTCCGCGAGGGCGGCACTCCCCTCGTCCCCGCGCAGGTGCTCTCCGAGCGCACCGGCTGCGAGGTGCACCTCAAGGTCGAGGGGGCCAACCCCACCGGGTCCTTCAAGGACCGCGGCATGACCATGGCGATCACCAGGGCCAAGGAGGAGGGCGCGAAGGCGGTCATCTGCGCCTCCACCGGCAACACTTCGGCCTCCGCCGCCGCGTACGCGGTGCGCGCCGGGATGGTCTGCGCGGTGCTGGTGCCCCGCGGCAAGATCGCCCTCGGCAAGATGGGCCAGGCCCTCGTGCACGGCGCCAAGATCCTGCAGGTGGACGGCAACTTCGACGACTGCCTGAACCTGGCTCGCGCGCTCTCCGACAACTACCCGGTGGCGCTGGTCAATTCGGTCAATCCGGTGCGCATCGAGGGCCAGAAGACGGCCGCGTTCGAGATCGTCGACGCGCTCGGCGACGCACCCGACATCCACGTGCTGCCCGTCGGCAACGCCGGCAACATCACCGCGTACTGGAGGGGCTTCAAGGAGTACAAGGCCGACGGCCTGGCCTCCCGTACGCCCCGCGTGTGGGGTTTCCAGGCCTCCGGCTCCGCGCCCATCGTGCGCGGCGAGGTCGTCAAGGAGCCGCACACCATCGCCACGGCGATCCGGATCGGCAACCCGGCCTCCTGGGACTACGCGCTGGCCGCACGCGACGAGTCGGGCGGCTTCATCGACGAGGTGACGGACCGCCAGATCCTCGCCGCCTACCGGCTGTTGGCCGCTCAGGAGGGCGTCTTCGTCGAGCCCGCCTCGGCCGCGTCCGTGGCCGGTCTGCTCAAGGCCGCCGAGCTGGGCCTGGTCGACCCGGGCCAGACGATCGTGTGCACCGTCACCGGCAACGGCCTGAAGGACCCCGACTGGGCGATCGCCGGCGCACCGCAGCCGGTCACCGTTCCGGTGGACGCCGAAGCCGCGGCCATCCGCCTCGGCCTGGTCTGACACCGCCTCGTTCCGGTCTGACCACCGCACCACCTGCGCGAGCCGGGTTCCGGAGGGATCCTGAAGGCCTCCCGAGGTCTTCCCGAGACCTCCGGAACCCGGCAACTCGCCCCGTACGGCCACAAAAATGCGGCTGAAGTCGGTCGAAGTCGGTCGAAGCCCGCGACACGCATCGTGCGCCTCCTGTGCGCCCTATGTCGCGAGAGAACCTTCCTTCGATACGCTGTACTTACATCCGCCACCGCGCATATGACTGCGGTGCTGCCCCGAGGGCCTTCGGGTGTCGTACGTTCTCCAGTACATTCGCAGCGAGCCAGCGAAGAGCAAAGATCTCGCACAGTCACAAGGAGTGTCATCGGACGATGGCCGGTCCAGCGTTCCGCGCCGCCGCCGTACGGGTGCGCGTCCCCGCCAGCAGTGCCAACCTCGGCCCGGGCTTCGATGCCCTCGGCCTGGCCCTGGGGCTCTACGACGACGTAGTCGTCCGGGTGGCCGACTCCGGCCTGAACATCGACATCGCGGGTGAGGGCGCCGACACCCTCCCGCGGGACGAGAGCCACCTGCTCGTACGCTCCATGCGCACCGCCTTCGACCTGCTCGGCGGACAGCCGCGCGGCCTCGAGGTCGTCTGCGCCAACCGCATCCCGCACGGCCGCGGCCTCGGGTCCTCCTCCGCCGCCATCTGCGCCGGCATCGTCGCCGCCCGCGCCGTGACCATAGGCGGCGAGGCCCGGCTCGACGACGCGGCGCTGCTGGAGCTCGCCACCGAGATCGAGGGCCACCCCGACAACGTCGCCGCCTGTCTGCTCGGCGGCTTCACCCTCGCCTGGATGGACGGGGGCAGCGCCAAGGCCATCCGGATGGAGCCTGCCGAATCCATCGTTCCGGTGGTCTTCGTACCGTCCAGGCCGGTCCTGACGGAGACCGCGCGCGGCCTGCTGCCGCGCAGCGTCCCGCACGTGGACGCGGCCGTCAACGCGGGCCGTGCGGGCCTGCTCGTGGAAGCCCTGACCAGGCGTCCCGAGTTCCTGCTGCCGGCGACCGAAGACCGGCTCCACCAGGAGTACCGGTCCCCGGCGATGCCCGAGAGCGTGGCACTCGTCAACCGGCTGCGGGCGGACGGCATCCCCGCGGTCATCTCCGGCGCGGGCCCGACGGTCCTTGCGCTGGTCGACAACGACGCGGCCGACAAGGTCGCGCAGCTCGCGGGCGAGGGGTGGGCGGCCAACCGGCTCGCACTCGACGCCGCGGGCGCGAGCGTCCTTCCGCTGGGCACCCAGGGCGGCTAGTCCGCCGCTTCGGATGCACAGCCGGCCACGGGGCGGGCGGCCAGGGCAGGCCGCCCGCGCGGAAGGGTGCGATTGCCGGTGATTGAGAGGGGGAATAACTATTGGATCCGGTAGTGTTAGTCTCAAGTGCGCATCGGAAGCCGCCATGGCTCGGTGCTCAGTGTCCCCATTCGGGACCACATTTCTTCCGGGAGCCTCCCCGACTGCTTTGATCACTTCCAGCAGTTATGAGCACGCTCCGGAATCGGCGTGACATTCCCACGCTTTCAGCTCGGGGGCTTCTCGCCGGAACCACCCATGCACGTTTCTCTCCGCCGTATCTATCGGCGGACCACCGCCCCGGCACGGTCCACACCTAGGACTGTTGTCGGACAGCACAACCGGTCGCCGAGCCAGACAGGCCGACGTCCGCTCCAGGGAAGGACCCTTCGTGAGCGACACCACCGATCTGATGGGCGCTGCCGACACCTCTGTCGACACCAGTGCCCCCGCCGCGGGCGCCGCCCCCAAGCGTCGACGCACCGGCACCGGCCTTGACGGCATGGTCCTGGCCGAGCTGCAGCAGGTCGCGTCGGGCCTCGGGATCAGGGGCACTGCGCGCATGCGCAAGAGCCAGCTGATCGAGGTCATCAAGGAGGCGCAGGCGGGCAGCAGCGCCCCCAAGGCCGCGGCCTCCGCCGCCGCTGACACCGCCGAGGCCAAGCCGAAGCGCCGTGCCACCAGCAAGGCCCGCACGGGTGAGGCCGCCGCAGAGGCGCCCGCCGAGAAGCCTGCCGCGCAGGCGCAGATCGAGATCCCGGGCCAGCCGGCCAGCGACGACGCCCCGGTCGGCGAGCGCCGCCGCCGTCGGGCCACGGCCCCCTCCGGCAGCCCGGAGACCTCGGCCCCCGTCGCCGTGCAGGTCGAGCAGAAGACCGAGACCGTACCCGCCGCCACCGCGCCCTCCGAGGCCAAGGCCGAAGCCGCCACCGCGGTCTCCGCCGGCCAGGCGCAGGGCCAGGACGGCGAGGGCCGCGGCCGTCGCGATCGCCGCGACCGCGGTGACCGCGGTGACCGCGCCGAGCGCGGCGACCGACAGCGCGACCGCCGCGACCGCGGCGCCAAGGCCGACGACCAGGGCCAGGGCGGCCAGGGCCAGGGTGGCCAGGCTCCCGGCCAGGGTGCGCAGGGTGGCCAGGGCGGCGGCCGTCAGGACCGCGCCGACCGCCAGCAGCAGGGCGGTCGCGGCCAGGGCCAGGGCCAGGGCCAGGGCCAGGGCCAGGGTCAGCAGGGCCGTCAGGACCGCCAGGACACCGGTCCCCAGGACGACTTCGACGGTGAGGACGGCCGCCGTGGCCGCCGTGGCCGCTACCGCGACCGCCGTGGCCGTCGTGGCCGCGACGAGTTCGCGCCGGCCGAGCCGCAGGTCGCCGACGACGACGTCCTGATCCCCGTCGCGGGCATCCTCGACATCCTCGACAACTACGCGTTCATCCGGACCTCGGGCTACCTGCCCGGCCCCAACGACGTGTACGTCTCCCTCGCCCAGGTCCGCAAGGCCGGGCTGCGCAAGGGCGACCACACCACCGGTGCCGTGCGCCAGCCCAAGGACGGCGAGCGCCGCGAGAAGTTCAACGCCCTTGTGCGTCTGGACTCGGTGAACGGCATGGCGCCCGAATCGGGCCGCGGCCGACCGGAGTTCCAGAAGCTGACCCCGCTCTACCCGCAGGACCGGCTCCGCCTGGAGACCGACCCGGGCGTGCTGACGACCCGCATCATCGACCTCGTGTCGCCGATCGGCAAGGGCCAGCGAGGCCTGATCGTGGCCCCGCCGAAGACCGGCAAGACCATGATCATGCAGGCGATCGCCAACGCGATCACCGTCAACAACCCCGAGTGCCACCTGATGGTCGTCCTGGTCGACGAGCGTCCGGAAGAGGTCACCGACATGCAGCGGTCGGTCAAGGGCGAGGTCATCTCCTCGACCTTCGACCGCCCGGCCGAGGACCACACCACCGTCGCCGAGCTGGCCATCGAGCGCGCCAAGCGTCTCGTCGAGCTGGGTCACGACGTGGTCGTCCTGCTGGACTCCATCACCCGTCTGGGCCGCGCGTACAACCTCTCGGCCCCCGCCTCCGGCCGCATCCTGTCCGGTGGTGTCGACTCGACCGCGCTGTACCCGCCGAAGCGCTTCTTCGGTGCCGCGCGCAACATCGAGGACGGCGGCTCGCTGACCATCCTGGCCACCGCGCTGGTCGACACCGGCTCGCGCATGGACGAGGTGATCTTCGAGGAGTTCAAGGGCACCGGCAACATGGAGCTCAAGCTCGACCGGAAGCTCGCCGACAAGCGCATCTTCCCGGCCGTCGACGTCGACCCGTCGGGCACCCGCAAGGAGGAGATCCTCCTCAACGCGGAGGAGCTCGCCATCGTCTGGAAGCTGCGCCGGGTGCTGCACGCGCTCGACTCGCAGCAGGCGATCGAGCTGCTGCTCGACAAGATGAAGCAGACGAAGTCGAACGCCGAGTTCCTGATGCAGATCGCGAAGACGACCCCGTCGGGCAAGAACGACGACTGAGGTCGGACCACGGCATCACCACGGCAGCCCCCGTCGCACCCGCGGCGGGGGCTGCCGTGCGTCTGAGAGGGCGTCGGCGTGCGCCTGTGCCCGCGTGCGCCTGTGCCCCCGTGCGTCCGTGCCCCTGGTCTCCCCGGGTCCTCCTGTGCCCGTGCCGCCGTCCACGCGGCCGTACGGGGGCCCGTACGGCTGCGTGGGCCCCGTGCGAGCTTCGCCACACTCCCGCCCCCGGTCGACGCCGGCGCGTAGCTCCGTCCGTATGGGGAACCCGCAGGTGGAGGCGGGCCGCGCAGGGTGCCCCGGCCGGTGCCGCGACTGTGGCGATCCGGGCGGTTCCTGTGGGTGTGGAACCCTCCGGCACGTTCGTCCGTCTGTGTCAGAGGACCCGCGGGGTGGACGTCGGGCCGGAACGGATCAGGGGACCCGACTCAGGACCGAGGAGCGCATGACCGAGGACAGCAGGGGCAGCGGCCCGCGTGTCGCGGGCCGGCGCCGACGCAAATCGGCGAAGCGGCGCAGGGCCGTCGTCATCGCCGCCTGGAGCGCTGCCGGAGTGGTCCTGCTGGGGGGCGCGGGCCTCGGCTACTTCTACGTCAAGTTCAACGGCAACCTGAAGACCGTCGACATCGACCAGGCCCTCGGCACCGACCGCCCGCAGAACGTCGACAACGGCTCGATGGACATCCTCGTCCTCGGCTCCGACTCCCGCGGCGGCGCCAACGGCGAGTACGGCCGGGACGACGGCGGCTCCGCCCGCTCCGACACCGCGATGATCGTCCACCTGTACGACGGCCACGAGAAGGCCAGTGTGGTGTCGATACCGCGCGACACCATGACGGCCCGTCCCGAGTGCCCCACCGGCAAGGGGAAGACGGACCCCGGTGGCACCCGCAAGCAGTTCAACGAGGCCTACACGATCGGCGGGGCCGCTTGCGCGGTCAAGACCGTCGAGAAGATGTCGGGGATCCGCATGGACCACTACATCGAGGTCGACTTCACCGGCTTCAAGAAGATCATCGACACCCTCGGCGGGGTCCACGTGACCACCACCAAGCCGATCAAGGACGCGTACAGCCATCTGGACCTCCCGGCCGGTCCCAACCAGCTGAACGGTGAGCAGGCCCTCGGCCTCGTCCGTACCCGCCACGGCGTCGGGGACGGCGGCGACCTCGGCCGAATACAGCTGCAGCAGGCCTTCATCAAGGCCTTGATCAAGCAGGTCAAGGGCGTCGGCCTGTTCGACAACCCCAAGAAGCTGCTCGACCTCGCGGACGCCGGCACCAAGGCGCTCACCACCGACAAGGCGCTCGGTGACGTGAAGTCCCTCGCGGGCTTCGCCCAGGGCCTCCAGGGCATCGACGCCCAGGACATGCAGATGATCACCCTGCCGGTGACGACCGACGCCGTCGACCCGGACCGCGTCACCCCGCTCAAGAAGGGGTCGCAGCTGGTCTGGGACGCCCTGCTGGCGGACCAGCCGATACCCGCCGAGGCCACCGAGCACTCGACCGGAGACAAGAGCACGGCCGGCGGGGTCGTCCAGTAGAGCCCCTTGGAGCCCCTGGAAGCCCCTGCCCGGACAGGTTCCGGGATGGTTCCGGGTGGCTGTCGGGCGGGTTCCGCAGGGGCGCGGAATAGATGCGGGCCCCCCTCCGTTGAGGGAGGCGTCCTCAGAATTTTGACAGGCAGCCCGGTCCTGGCAGACTGGTCTGTCGGCCCCGGTTCACGCAGTGCGCAATTCGGCTCCTGCGACCCGGCGCCCTCCCGAATCTAGGAGACACCTTGAAGCGCGATGTTCACCCCGAGTACGTCGAGACCCAGGTCAGCTGCACCTGTGGCGCGTCGTTCACCACCCGTAGCACCCTGACCGAGGGCTCCATCCGAGCCGAGGTCTGCTCCGAGTGCCACCCGTTCTACACGGGCAAGCAGAAGATCCTCGACACCGGTGGCCGCGTGGCCCGCTTCGAGGCGCGCTTCGGCAAGGGTGCGGCCAAGAAGTAGCGCGACCCAGGCGCCGGTCTGCGGCCGCTCCCTGTCCACTCGGGGGCGGCCGGACCGGCGCCTTTGTCGTCGTTTCGCCAAGCCACCCCGTTCGTACTTTCACCACAGGAGCCCCCGATGTTCGAGGCGGTCGAGGAACTGATCGGCGAGCACGCCGATCTCGAGAAGAGGCTCGCCGACCCTTCGGTCCACTCGGATCAGGCCAACGCGCGCAAGCTGAACAAGCGCTACGCGGAGCTGACCCCGATCGTGGCGACCTTCCGTGCCTGGAAGCAGTCGGCCGAGGACATCGAGACGGCCAAGGAGTTCGCGGCCGTCGACCCGGACTTCGCAGCCGAGGCCAAGGAGCTGACCCAGCAGCGCGAGGAGCTCACCGAGAAGCTCCGCCTGCTGCTGGTCCCGCGCGACCCCAGCGACGACAAGGACGTGCTCCTCGAGGTCAAGGCGGGCGCGGGCGGCGACGAGTCGGCGCTGTTCGCCGGCGACCTGCTGCGCATGTACCTGCGCTACGCCGAGCGCGTGGGCTGGAAGACCGAGATCATCGACGCCACCGAGTCCGAGCTCGGCGGCTACAAGGACGTCCAGGTCTCCGTGCGCACCAAGGGCGGCAACGGCGCCACCGAGCCCGGCCAGGGCGTGTGGGCCCGCCTGAAGTACGAGGGCGGCGTGCACCGCGTCCAGCGGGTTCCGGCCACCGAGTCCCAGGGCCGCATCCACACCTCCGCCGCCGGCGTGCTCGTCACCCCGGAGGCCGAGGAGGTCGAGGTCGAGATCAACATGAACGACCTCCGCATCGACGTGTACCGCTCGTCCGGCCCCGGCGGCCAGTCCGTCAACACCACCGACTCGGCCGTGCGCATCACGCACCTGCCGACCGGTGTGGTCGCCTCCTGCCAGAACGAGAAGAGCCAGCTCCAGAACAAGGAGCAGGCCATGCGCATCCTGCGTTCGAGGCTGCTGGCCGCGGCCCAGGAGGCCGCCGAGCAGGAAGCCTCCGACGTGCGCCGCAGCCAGGTGCGCTCCGTGGACCGCTCCGAGAAGATCCGGACGTACAACTACCCGGAAAACCGGATCTCGGACCACCGGACCGGCTTCAAGGCGTACAACTTGGACCAAGTGCTCGACGGTGACCTCGACCCGGTCATCCAGGCCTGCGTGGACACGGACTCCGCGGCCAAGCTCGCGGCCGCGCACTGACCCTGATCCCTGCTTCACCCCCCCCGTACGACAGCAGCCCGGAGGACCAGCGTGAACTTGCTGCTTGCCGAGGTGGCCCAGGCCACCCAGCGGCTGGCCGCCGCCGGCGTGCCCTCACCGCGCTTCGACGCGGAGGAGCTCGCGGCCTTCGTGCACGGCGTCAAGCGGGGGGAACTGCACCACGTCAAGGACGCGGACTTCGACGCCCGCTACTGGGAGGCCGTCGCGCGCCGCGAGGCGCGCGAGCCGCTCCAGCACATCACCGGCCGCGCCTTCTTCCGGTACCTGGAGCTCCAGGTCGGGCCCGGGGTCTTCGTACCCCGGCCCGAGACCGAGTCGGTCGTGGACTGGGCCATACACGCCGTCCGGGCCATGGACGTGGTCGAGCCGATGATCGTGGACCTGTGCACCGGTTCCGGCGCCATCGCGCTGGCCATGGCGCAGGAGGTGCCGCGCTCGCGCGTGCACGCGGTCGAGCTGTCCGAGGAAGCCCTGCGGTGGACCCGCAAGAACGCCGAGGGCTCCCGGGTCACCGTCCACCAGGGCGACGCCCTGAGCGCGCTGCCCGAGCTCGACGGCCAGGTCGACCTGGTCATCTCCAATCCGCCGTACATCCCGCTCACCGAGTGGGAGTACGTCGCACCCGAGGCCCGCGACCACGACCCGGAGATGGCGCTCTTCTCCGGCGAGGACGGCCTCGACACGATCCGCGGTATCGAGCGCACCGCCCACCGGCTGCTGCGGCCCGGCGGCATCGTCGTCATCGAGCACGCCGACACCCAGGGCGGCCAGGTCCCGTGGATCTTCGCCGAGGAACGGGGCTGGGCCGACGCGGCCGACCACCCGGACCTCAACAACCGCCCGCGCTTCGCGACGGCCCGCAAGGCACTGCCGTGACCGGCGCGACGATTCCCGCCACCACCCTGCTGCACGAGGAGGCCCGCTGATGGCCCGGCGATACGACTGCAACGACGCGACGGACCGTAAGACGGGTCTGCGTGAAGCCGCATCCGCCGTGCGCCGCGGCGAGCTCGTCGTGCTGCCCACCGACACCCTGTACGGGATCGGCGCGGACGCGTTCAGCCCGGAGGCCGTCCACGACCTGCTCGCCGCCAAGGGGCGGGGCCGCGGCATGCCCACCCCGGTGCTCATCGGCTCCCCGAACACCCTGCACGGCCTCGTCACGGACTTCTCCGAGCAGGCCTGGGAGCTCGTCGACGCCTTCTGGCCGGGCGCGCTGACGCTGGTCGCCAAGCACCAGCCGTCGCTGGCGTGGGACCTGGGGGACACCCAGGGCACCGTGGCCGTGCGGATGCCCCTGCACCCCGTCGCCATCGAGCTGCTGACCGAGGTCGGCCCGATGGCCGTGTCCTCCGCCAACCTGTCCGGGCACCCGGCGCCCGAGGACTGCGACGCGGCGCGCGAGATGCTCGGGGACTCCGTGTCCGTGTACCTGGACGGCGGCCCGACGCCCGGCATCCAGCCGTCGTCGATCGTCGACGTCACCGGCAAGGTTCCCGTCCTGCTGCGCGAGGGGGCGCTGACCGCCGAGCAGCTGCGGGAGGTCGTACCCGACCTCGAGGTGGCCCCGTGAGCCCTGAGGGGCGTGGCATAGCAGGGTGGCACCACTCGGCGGGCGCCGAGGAAAACACTTTCCGCATACTCCACGTCAGCACCGGCAACGTGTGCCGCTCGCCGATCACCGAGCGGCTGACGCGGCACGCCCTGTCGCACCGGCTGGGCGGGATCGTGACCGGCGACCTCATCGTGGAGAGCGCGGGGACCTGGGGCCACGAGGGCGCCCCGATGGAGGCCAACGCGGCCGCCGTGCTGGCGGACTTCGGGGCCGACGCCTCCGGGTTCACCGGGCGGGAGCTCCTCGACGAGCACGTCATACGCGCCGACCTCGTCCTGACCGCCACCCGTGACCACCGGGCGCAGGTCATCTCGATGGGTCATTCGGCGGGGCTGCGCACCTTCACGCTGAAGGAGTTCACCCGGCTGGTGCGGGCCATAGACCCGGCCACGCTGCCGCCGCTGGACGACGGCATGGTGGAGCGGGCGCGGTCGCTGGTGCGGGCCGCGGCCGCGCTGCGGGGGTGGCTGCTGGCGCCGTCGCCCGACGCGGACGAGGTGTACGACCCGTACGGGGCCCCGATCACCTTCTTCCGGTCGATCGGCGACGAGATCAACCAGGCGCTGGATCCCGTGGTGACGGCCCTGACGGGTGTGACCGCGCCGCGTTGACCCTGCGGGGTGCGTGTGTGCTCCGCTGCGCGGGGCTTCTCTCCCCGCCCCGCCCTTTCTCCGTTTCCCGGGCGCTGCCCGGACCCGCGCCTCAAACGCCGGCGGGGCTGGATTCGGCCCGGCGGGGCTGAATGTGCGTCGGCGGGGTGAAAGCGGGCGTGATGGGTGGCCTCGGCCTACAGTGGCTGGTACCCGGTACCACCCTGGAGTCGCGCCATGAGCGTCATCACCCAGCCCACGGACCTGCTGCGCCGGCAGGACCCGCAGATGGCCGACGTACTCGCCGGGGAGCGGGACCGGCAGGCCAGCACGCTGCAGCTGAGTGCTGCGGAGAACTTCACCTCGACCGCCGTACTCGCCGCGCTCGGCTCCGCGCTCGCCAACAAGTACGCCGAGGGGTATCCCGGCGCCCGGCACCACGGCGGGTGCGAATACGCCGACCTGGCCGAGCGGATGGCCGTCGAGCGGGCCAAGGTGCTGTTCGGGGCCGAGCACGCCAACGTGCAGCCGCATTCCGGCTCCTCCGCCGTGCTCGCCGCGTACGCCGCGCTGCTGCGCCCCGGGGACACCGTGCTGGCGATGGGGCTCTCGTACGGGGGGCACCTCACCCACGGGTCGCCCGCCAACTTCTCCGGGCGATGGTTCGACTTCGTCGGGTACGGGGTCGACGCCGAGACGGGCCTCATCGACTACCAGCAGGTGCAGGACCTCGCCCGCGCGCACCGGCCGAAGGCCATCGTGTGCGGGTCCATCTCCTACCCGCGCCACCCCGAGTACTCGGCCTTCCGGGAGATCGCCGACGAGGTCGGGGCCTACCTGATCGCCGACGCCGCCCACCCGATCGGGCTGGTGGCCGGCGGGGCCGCGCCCAGCCCCGTGCCCTACGCCGACATCGTCTGCGCGACCACGCACAAGGTGCTGCGCGGGCCGCGCGGCGGGATGATCCTGTGCGGCTCCGAGTTCGCCGAGCGCATCGACCGGGCCGTGTTCCCCTTCACACAGGGCGGGGCGCAGATGCACACCATCGCCGCCAAGGCCGTGGCCTTCGGCGAGGCGGCCGGGCCGGCCTTCACCACGTACGCGCACCGGGTCGTCGCCAACGCCCGGGTGCTGGCGGACGCGCTCGAGGAGCGCGGGTTCGCCATCACCACCGGCGGCACCGACACGCACCTGCTCACCGCGGACCCGGCCCCGCTGGGCATGGACGGGCCGACCGCCCGCGGCCGGCTGGCCGCCGCCGGGATCGTGCTCGACACCTGCGCCCTCCCGTACGGGGATCAGCGGGGCGTCCGGCTGGGCACGGCCGCCGTGACCACCCAGGGGATGGGGGAGGCGGAGATGCTCCGGATCGCGACGTTGTTCGCCGCCGCGCTGCAGGGCGATGGCGCGAAGACACGTACGGAGGTCAATGAGCTCACACTCGAATTTCCCCCTTACAGGGAGTAACTGGTACAAGAAGGGCGTACTGCAACCGGGATACGGTCCCCTCGCGTCCTCGGAGGAGGGGACATCGCAGCTAATGTGTGGGGCTGAGATGGCCGGCGATACATCTGGGGCAGCCCGTGCGTGAATATCTGCTGACGCTTTGCGTCACGGTCGCGGTGACCTACCTGCTGACCGGGCCCGTGCGGAAGTTCGCGATCGCGGCCGGGGCCATGCCGGAGATCCGTGCCCGCGACGTCCACCGCGAGCCCACGCCACGGCTGGGCGGCATCGCCATGTTCGGCGGTCTGTGCGCGGGACTGCTGGTCGCCGACCACCTGCGGAACCTCAACGGCGTCTTCGAGCTGTCGAACGAACCGCGCGCGCTGCTCTCCGGCGCGGCCCTGATCTGGCTGGTCGGCGTCCTCGACGACAAGTTCGAGCTCGACGCCCTGATCAAGCTCGGCGCTCAGATGATCTCCGCCGGCGTGATGGTCATGCAGGGTCTGACCATCCTGTGGATCCCCGTCCCGGGCATCGGCACGGTCCCGCTCACCCAGTGGCAGGGCAACCTGCTCACCGTGGCCCTCGTCGTGATCACCATCAACGCGGTGAACTTCGTGGACGGCCTCGACGGCCTCGCCGCCGGCATGGTCTGCATCGCCGCCGCCGCGCTCTTCCTCTACGCGTACCGGATCTGGTTCGGCTACGGCATCGAGTCGGCCGCGCCCGCGACCCTCTTCGCCGCGATCCTGATGGGCATGTGCCTGGGCTTCCTGCCGCACAACATGCACCCTGCCCGGATCTTCATGGGCGACTCCGGCTCGATGCTCATCGGCCTGGTGCTGGCCGCCTCCGCGATCTCCCTCACCGGTCAGGTGGACCCGGACGCGCTGGCCCTCTTCGCGGGTGGCGAGCGCAACGCGACCCACGCGATGCTCCCCGCCTACATCCCGCTGATCCTGCCCCTGACGGTCATCGCGATCCCGATGGCGGACCTGGTCCTGGCCATCGTCCGGCGTACGTGGAAGGGCCAGTCGCCCTTCGCGGCCGACCGCGGACACCTGCACCACCGGCTGCTGGAACTCGGGCATTCGCACAGCCGCGCGGTCATGATCATGTACTTCTGGTCGGGGCTGATCGCCTTCGGCACGGTGGCGTACTCGGTGCACTCCGCCACGATGTGGATCGTGATGGCGATCGCCATGCTGAGCGCGGTCGGCCTGGTCCTGCTGCTCCTGCCGCGCTTCACCCCGCGCACCCCGCGCTGGGCGGAGGGTCTGGTCCCGCCGCGCTACCGGCACGCCGCACGGGCCGCCGAGGCCGCCGCGGAGGCGGCCGCACGGGACGCCTCGGGCGCGGAGCCGAAGCCCGCCAGGCCCATCGCGGCGGGCGTCTCCGGCGTCAACGGAGCGACCGCCGTGGGCCCCCGTTCGCGCTTCCCCGACCGGCGTAAGGCTGAATCCACCCGCTGACCGCCGGGTCGCATGTCGGACAAGGATGCCCTTTAGCAGACAAGACGCTCTCTTGTCCCGCACACACGCGCAGGGTCCCTCTCATGTGTGACAGTCAGCACATCCGGCAGGTAAAGCTCTCATCAAATAGTTTGTGATACCGTTCACTAAACCCGGCGACAGAGCCGAAGGACCGTAGTGCGACGGTCCCTTGGCCCGAGGTTCCCTCTCGGACCGGGCTTACGCTCGTCCCGTACGAGTCCAGTGCCCCCACCACCACGCGGAGCAAACCGCCATGCGGTCAGATGACGTCCGACTCCTCCTTCAAGCCGCCGTACCCACCGCTGCCGTCGGCGCTCTCGCCGCCGTGATCAGCGGGCTGGTCGTCGGCGGCAAGGGTGTGATCGGGGCCGTCATCGCGACGCTGATCGTGATTCTTTTCATGGGTATCGGATTCGTCGTTCTGCAGCGCACGGCGAAATCACTCCCGCATCTCTTCCAGGCCATGGGGCTCATGCTCTACACGGCCCAGATCCTGTTGCTTTTCGTGTTTGTCGCGGCGTTCAAGAACACCACCCTGTTCCACCCCAAGGCGTTCGCGATCACGCTCGTGGCGACCACCCTCGTGTGGATCGCCGCGCAGACCCGTGCTCACATGAAGGCCAAGATTCTTTACGTCGAGCCGGACTCGACGAAGGGCGACAAGCCCGAAAACCCTGGGCCGAAGTCGTGAAGGGTAGGGCCGGGATAAGTGGGCGTTCGAGATCCTGCTATCGTCCGGTGCCAACTGCGGCACTGCGGGCGCGGGCATCTGAAGCTGACGCCTGTTCCATCGCGAGGCTCGATGCCTGACTGCCGCCCCACCATCCGTAACACCAGTCCAGTGCCGAACCGCGGCTGCGCGCCGCGCCGACACAACGAGGTTGCCGTACCTATGCGCCACGCTGAAGGAGCCCGCGGTGAGTGCTGATCCGACGACGGTGCTCGCCTTCGAGACCGACTGCCACATCTTCGACGGTTGTGGCTTCCCGGCTCCCGGTCTGCACTCGTTCCTGTTCGAGCCGATCTTCGGCAACGCGGACAGCAACACCTACTTCAACAAGACGATGCTGCTGGCCTTGCTCGGCACGGTCGTCATCGTCGGCTTCTTCTGGCTGGCCTTCCGCAAGCCGAAGGTTGTCCCGGGCAAGCTCCAGATGGTCGCCGAGGCCGGGTACGACTTCGTACGCCGCGGCATCGTGTACGAGACGCTGGGCAAGAAGGAGGGCGAGAAGTACGTCCCCCTGATGGTCTCGCTGTTCTTCTTCGTCTGGATGCTGAACCTCTGGTCCATCATTCCGCTGGCCCAGTTCCCGGTGACGGCGATCATCGCGTACCCGGCCGGCCTCGCGGCCATCGTGTACGTGATCTGGATGAGCGTGACCTTCAAGCGTCACGGCTTCGTCGGGGGCTTCAAGAACCTGACGGGCTACGACAAGTCGCTCGGCCCGGTTCTGCCGATGGTCATGGTCATCGAGTTCTTCTCGAACGTCCTGGTCCGCCCCTTCACCCACGCGGTCCGACTGTTCGCGAACATGTTCGCCGGTCACACCCTGCTGCTGCTCTTCACCATCGCCAGCTGGTACCTGCTGAACGGGATCGGCATCGCCTACGCGGGCGTCTCGTTCGTCATGGTCCTCGTGATGACGGCTTTCGAGCTCTTCATCCAGGCTGTTCAGGCGTACGTCTTCGTGCTCCTGGCCTGCAGCTTCATTCAGGGCGCGGTCGCAGAGCACCACTGACCATCCCCCTGAACCCTTAGTCGTCCGGTGGCCAACCCCCACCGGTCCGTGAAAGAGAAGGAAGAACTGGCATGTCCCAGACCCTTGCTGCCGTCTCCGGTTCCCTCGGCTCCATCGGTTACGGCCTCGCGGCCATCGGCCCCGGTGTCGGCGTCGGCATCATCTTCGGTAACGGCACCCAGGCTCTCGCCCGTCAGCCCGAGGCTGCCGGCCTGATCCGCGCCAACCAGATCCTCGGCTTCGCCTTCTGTGAGGCGCTCGCGCTCATCGGTCTGGTTATGCCGTTCGTCTACGGCGTGTGATCTTCGGATTCACGACCATCCACTAGACGAAAGGCACTGATGTGAACCTCATGGTTCTCGCGGCCGAGGAAATTCAGAGTCCTCTCATCCCGCCGCTCCCCGAGCTCGTCATCGGTCTGATCGCCTTCGTCATCGTCTTCGGCTTCCTTGCGAAGAAGCTCCTCCCGAACATCAACAAGGTTCTGGAAGAGCGCCGCGAGGCGATCGAGGGCGGTATCGAGAAGGCGGAAGCCGCTCAGACCGAGGCCCAGAGCGTCCTGGAGCAGTACAAGGCCCAGCTCGCCGAAGCCCGGCACGAGGCCGCGCGCCTGCGCCAGGAAGCGCTGGAGCAGGGCACTGCGCTCAAGGAAGAACTGCGCGCAGAGGGCCAGCGGCAGCGTGAGGAGATCATCGCTGCCGGCCACGCCCAGATCGCGGCCGACCGCAAGGCCGCTTCCCAGGCGCTGCGCCAGGACGTGGGCAAGCTCGCCACCGACCTGGCCGGAAAGCTCGTCGGCGAGTCCCTTGAGGACCACGCCCGGCAGAGCCGCACCATCGACCGTTTCCTCAGCGAGCTTGAGGAGAAGGCCGAGGCAGCCCGATGAACGGAGCGAGCCGCGAGGCGCTGGCCTCCGCGCGTGAGCGTCTCGACGCGCTGACGGACAACACGTCCGTCGACGCGGCGAAGCTCGCCGGTGAGCTGGCTGCCGTCACCGCGCTGCTCGACCGTGAGGTCTCGCTGCGTCGGGTCATCACGGACCCGGCGCAGGCAGGCGAGGCCAAGGCCGAGCTGGCCGGTCGGCTGCTCGGCGGTCAGGTCGGCGGGGAGACCCTCGACCTGGTGTCCGGCATGGTGCGGTCCCGCTGGTCGCAGTCCCGCGACCTGGTGGACTCGCTGGAGGAGCTGGCGGCCACCGCCGACCTCACGGCGGCCCAGCAGGGCGGCGCGCTCGACAACGTCGAGGACGAGATCTTCCGCTTCGGCCGGATCGTCTCCTCGAGCACCGAGCTGCGTGCCGCGCTGACCGACCGTGCGGCCACCGTCTCCGCCAAGAGCGAGCTGCTGCGCAGCCTGCTCGGCGGCAAGGCGAACGCCGTCACCGAGCGCCTGGTGGTCCGTCTCGTCACGCTTCCGCGTGGACGTAGCCTGGAAGCGGGACTCGAGTCCCTTTCCACGCTCGCCGCCGAGCGCCGCAACCGCATGGTCGCCACCGTGACCAGCGCGGTTCCGCTCAGCGACGTGCAGAAGGCGCGTCTCGGCGCGGTGCTGGCGAAGCTGTACGGCCGCCAGATGCACCTGAACCTCGACGTGGACCCCGAGGTCCTCGGCGGGATCTCGGTGCGAGTCGGCGACGAGGTCATCGACGGCACCATCGCGGACCGCGTCGAAGAGGCGTCCCGCCGCATGGCCGGCTGACCAGCCACCAAAAGAACAACGCATTCCTAGCGGCCCGGTTGGGCCGTGCAGAACTTGCAGAAGATTCCTGGGGGTCGCCCCCAGACCCCAAAGAAGCTTCAGGCCCAACAAGGAGAGCAGGGAACCCAGATGGCGGAGCTCACGATCCGGCCGGAGGAGATCCGGGACGCACTGGAGAACTTTGTCCAGTCGTACCAGCCGGACGCGGCCTCGCGCGAGGAGGTCGGAACGGTCAGCGTTGCCGGCGACGGCATCGCGAAGGTGGAGGGCCTGCCCTCCGCCATGGCGAACGAGCTGCTGAAGTTCGAGGACGGCACCCTCGGTCTCGCCCTCAACCTCGAGGAGCGCGAGATCGGTGCGGTCGTCCTCGGCGAGTTCAGCGGTATCGAGGAGGGCCAGCCGGTGCAGCGCACCGGTGAGGTTCTCTCCGTCGGCGTCGGCGAGGGTTACCTCGGCCGCGTTGTCGACCCGCTCGGCAACCCGATCGACGGTCTCGGCGAGATCGCGACCGAGGGCCGCCGCGCCCTCGAGCTGCAGGCCCCCGGCGTCATGGTCCGCAAGTCGGTCCACGAGCCGATGCAGACCGGCTACAAGGCCATCGACGCGATGGTCCCCGTCGGCCGCGGCCAGCGTCAGCTGATCATCGGCGACCGTCAGACGGGTAAGACCGCCCTGGCCGTCGACACGATCATCAACCAGCGCGACAACTGGCGCTCGGGCGACGTGAACAAGCAGGTTCGCTGCATCTACGTCGCCATCGGCCAGAAGGGCTCGACCATCGCGTCCGTTCGCGGCGCCCTGGAAGACGCAGGCGCGCTCGAGTACACGACGATCGTCGCCGCCCCGGCGTCCGACCCGGCCGGCTTCAAGTACCTGGCGCCGTACACCGGTTCCGCCATCGGCCAGCACTGGATGTACGCCGGCAAGCACGTCCTGATCATCTTCGACGACCTGTCGAAGCAGGCCGACGCCTACCGCGCCGTGTCGCTGCTGCTGCGCCGCCCGCCGGGCCGCGAGGCCTACCCGGGTGACGTCTTCTACCTGCACTCCCGTCTGCTGGAGCGCTGCGCGAAGCTGTCCGACGACATGGGCGCCGGTTCGATGACCGGTCTGCCGATCGTCGAGACCAAGGCGAACGACGTGTCGGCGTTCATCCCGACCAACGTCATCTCCATCACCGACGGCCAGTGCTTCCTGGAGTCCGACCTGTTCAACGCGGGCCAGCGCCCGGCGCTGAACGTCGGCATCTCGGTCTCCCGCGTCGGTGGTTCCGCCCAGCACAAGGCCATGAAGCAGGTTTCCGGCCGTCTGCGCCTGGACCTCGCCCAGTACCGTGAGCTGGAGGCGTTCGCCGCCTTCGGTTCCGACCTGGACGCCGCGTCGAAGTCTTCGCTGGAGCGCGGCAAGCGTCTGGTCGAGCTGCTGAAGCAGGGCCAGTACCAGCCGATGCCCGTCGAGGAGCAGGTCATCTCCGTCTGGGCCGGCACCACCGGCAAGATGGACGACGTCCCGGTCAACGACATCCGTCGCTTCGAGTCGGAGCTGCTGGAGCACCTGCGCCGCGAGCGCAAGGACCTCCTCACCTCCATCGCCGACGGCGGCAAGATGTCGGACGACACCCTGACGTCCATCGCTGACGCCATCGCCGGCTTCAAGCGCCAGTTCGAGACCTCGGACGGCAAGCTCCTGGGCGAGGACGCACCGGCCGTCAACGTCTCCAAGTGACGACGGAAGGGACCTGACTCATGGGAGCGCAGCTCCGGGTCTACAAGCGTCGCATCCGTGCCATCACGGCGACCAAGAAGATCACCAAGGCGATGGAGATGATCGCCGCCTCGCGCATCGTCAAGGCGCAGCGCAAGGTGGCGGCATCGATGCCGTACGCGACCGAGCTCACCCGTGCGGTGACCGCGGTGGCGACCGGCTCGAACACGAAGCACGCCCTGACCACCGAGGTCGAGACGCCGACCCGCGCCGCGGTCCTGCTCATCACGAGCGACCGCGGTCTGGCCGGCGGCTACTCCTCGAACGCCATCAAGCAGGCGGAGCGGCTCACCGAGCGGCTGCGCGCTGAGGGCAAGGACGTCGACACCTACATCGTCGGCCGCAAGGGTCTGGCCTACTACGGATTCCGCGAGCGCAAGGTCGCGGATTCGTGGACCGGCTTCACCGACAGCCCGGCCTACGCCGACGCCAAGCGCGTCGCCGGGCCGCTGATCGAGGCCATCCAGACGGAGACGGCCGAGGGCGGCGTCGACGAGCTGCACATCGTCTACACGGAATTCGTGTCGATGATGACGCAGAACCCGGTGGACGGTCGGATGCTGCCGCTCAGCCTTGAGAAGGCTGCGGAGGAGACCGGTGCGAAGGGCGAGATCCTTCCGCTGTTCGACTTCGAGCCGTCGGCGGAGGACGTCCTCGACGCCCTGCTGCCGCGCTACGTCGAGAGCCGCATCTACAACGCACTGCTGCAGTCGGCCGCTTCCGAGCACGCCGCCCGCCGCCGCGCGATGAAGTCGGCGACCGACAACGCCGGGGATCTCATCAAGAGCCTCTCCCGGCTTGCCAACGCGGCCCGCCAGGCCGAAATCACCCAGGAAATCAGCGAGATCGTCGGTGGCGCCAGCGCCATGGCAGACGCGACCGCGGGGAGTGACAAGTAATGACGACCACTGTTGAGACGGCCGCCGCCACGGGCCGCGTCGCCCGGGTCATCGGCCCGGTCGTCGACGTGGAGTTCCCCGTCGACGCGATGCCCGAGATCTACAACGCGCTGAAGGTCCAGGTCGCCGACCCGGCCGAGGACGGCGCGCTCAAGACGCTGACCCTGGAAGTCGCCCAGCACCTGGGTGACGGCCTGGTCCGCACCATCTCCATGCAGCCCACCGACGGTCTGGTCCGCCAGGCCGCGGTGACCAACACGGGCGAGGGCATCACCGTCCCCGTCGGTGACTTCACCAAGGGCAAGGTGTTCAACACCCTCGGTGAGGTGCTGAACTACCCGGAGGAGAACGCCAACGTCACCGAGCGCTGGCCGATCCACCGCAAGGCCCCTCGCTTCGACGAGCTCGAGTCGAAGACCGAGATGTTCGAGACCGGCGTCAAGGTCATCGACCTTCTCACCCCGTACGTCAAGGGTGGAAAGATCGGTCTGTTCGGTGGTGCCGGTGTCGGCAAGACCGTTCTGATCCAGGAAATGATCTACCGCGTCGCCAACAACCACGACGGTGTGTCGGTCTTCGCGGGCGTCGGTGAGCGTACCCGTGAGGGCAACGACCTCATCGAGGAGATGGCCGAGTCCGGCGTCATCGACAAGACGGCGCTTGTCTTCGGTCAGATGGACGAGCCCCCGGGCACCCGTCTGCGCGTCGCCCTTGCCGGTCTGACCATGGCGGAGTACTTCCGCGATGTGCAGAAGCAGGACGTGCTGTTCTTCATCGACAACATCTTCCGGTACACCCAGGCGGGTTCCGAGGTGTCGACCCTGCTCGGCCGTATGCCCTCCGCGGTGGGTTACCAGCCGAACCTGGCCGACGAGATGGGTCTCCTCCAGGAGCGCATCACCTCGACCCGTGGTCACTCGATCACCTCGATGCAGGCGATCTACGTCCCCGCGGACGACCTGACCGACCCGGCGCCGGCGACCACCTTCGCCCACCTCGACGCGACGACGGTTCTCTCCCGTCCGATCTCCGAGAAGGGCATCTACCCGGCCGTGGACCCGCTGGACTCGACGTCCCGCATCCTCGACCCGCGGTACATCGCGGCGGACCACTACGCCACGGCGATGCGCGTCAAGGGGATCCTGCAGAAGTACAAGGACCTCCAGGACATCATCGCGATCCTCGGTATCGACGAGCTGGGCGAGGAGGACAAGCTCGTTGTCCACCGTGCCCGTCGCGTCGAGCGCTTCCTGTCGCAGAACACCCACGTCGCCAAGCAGTTCACCGGTGTCGACGGTTCGGACGTTCCGCTGGAGGAGTCGATCACCGCGTTCAACGCGATCTGCGACGGTGACTACGACCACTTCCCCGAGCAGGCGTTCTTCCTGTGCGGTGGCATCGAGGACCTGAAGGCGAACGCCAAGGAGCTGGGCGTCTCCTGATCCGGCGCGCTCCGCGAGGGGCGCATCCGGTTCACAGGCCACCGGCGGACGCCGACAGCGTCTGCAGACGGAGAGGGGCGGGTGTGTCCCGTCCCTCTCCCCACGCCCATTAGAATTTGACCCAACACCCGGCCGACCCGCCGGGTGGTGACCCGAGGAGCCACCTTGGCTGCTGAGCTGCACGTCGAGCTGGTCGCGGCGGACCGCAATGTCTGGTCCGGCGAGGCCACCCTTGTTGTCGCCCGCACCACGTCCGGCGACATCGGCGTCATGCCCGGTCACCAGCCGCTTCTCGGTGTGCTGGAATCGGGCCCTGTGACCATCCGCACCAGCGAGGGCAACACTGTCGTCGCCGCGGTGCACGGCGGTTTCATCTCGTTCGCGGACAACAAGCTGTCCCTGCTGGCCGAGATCGCCGAGCTCGCGGACGAGATTGACGTCCAGCGTGCGGAGCGGGCACTGGAGCGCGCGAAGGCGGAGGCCGATGCGGCCGCCGAGCGTCGCGCGGATGTCCGGCTGCGCGCCGTAACGGGTTGAACGCCCGTCGGAGTTTGATCGTTTGAGTCCCGGGGGGCGACCGCCGGGACTCGGCAGACCTCAGCCGCGGTCCGTTCTGGAATTTTCCAGACCGGGTCGCGGCTGAGGCGATGCAGGTCCGTTTTTTCTCATGCGTATTCGATGAGCGAGGAGGTCGGTGAAGATGCTCCTCGCTCTGCTTGTGAGCGGCCTGGTCGTAGCCCTGGTGGTGATCGGGCTGTTTGTCTTCGGACTGCGCCGCAGGCTCATCCAGCGGTCCGGCGGAACCTTCGACTGCAGCATGCGCTGGGGTGTGTCCGAGAAACCCGACATCTCCGGCAAGGGCTGGGTGTACGGGGTCGCGCGCTACAGCGGTGACCGGATCGAGTGGTTCCGGGTGTTCTCGTACTCCCCGCGACCGCGCCGGCTGCTGGAGCGCTCCTCCATCGAGGTCGTCGCCCGCCGCGCCCCGGAGGGCGAGGAGGAGCTGGCCCTGCTCTCCGACGCCGTCGTGCTCGGCTGTGTCCACCGGGGGACCCGCCTGGAGCTGGCCATGAGCGAGGACGCCCTGACCGGCTTCCTGGCCTGGCTGGAGGCGGCGCCGCCCGGCCAGAGGGTGAATGTCGCGTAGCGCTTTCAGGACATGAGGAAGCCGGGGAGACGGGGGCGGACCCGTCTCCCCGGCTTCGGCCTTTACTGGAGCCCGGTGTGGATCGCGTTCGCGAGCTCACCGTTCGCGGTGTCGCCGCTGAACTCCCAGAAGAAGGCTCCCTTCAGGCCCTGCTGCTTGGCCCAGGTCATCTTCCCGGCGATGGTGGCGGGGGTGTCGTAGCTCCACCAGTTGCTGCCGCACTTGGCGTAGGCCGTGCCGGCGACGGTGCCGGTGGCCGGGCAGCTGGTCTTGAGCACCTTGTAGTCCTCGATGCCCTGTTCGTACGTGCCCTGCGCCGGTCCGGTGGCGGTGCCGCCGGGGGCCGCCTGGGTGACGCCCGTCCAGCCGCGGCCGTAGAAGCCGATGCCGAGGTTGAGCTTGGCGCCGGGGACGCCCTTGGCCTTGAGCTTGGCGATGGCGTCGGCGGAGTTGAAGCCGGCCTGCGGGATGCCGGCGTACGAGGTCAGCGGGGAGTGCGGGGCCGTCGGGCCCTGCGCCGCCCAGGCGCCGAAGAAGTCGTACGTCATGACGTTGTAGAAGTCGACGTACTGCGCGGCGCCGCCGTAGTCGGCCGCGTCGATCTTGCCGCCGCTGGAGGCGTCGGCGGTGATGGCCGCGGTGACCAGGTTGTTCGCGCCGAACCTGGCGCGCGTCGCCTGCATCAGGTTCTTGAAGGCGGCCGCGCCGCTGGTGTCGCAGGACAGGCCGCAGGCGTTCGGGTACTCCCAGTCCAGGTCGATGCCGTCGAAGACGTCGGCCCAGCGCGGGTCCTCGACCAGGTTGTGGCAGGACTGGGCGAAGGCGGCCGGGTTGGCGGCGGCCTGCGGGAACCCGCCGGACCAGGTCCAGCCGCCGAAGGACCACAGCACCTTGATGTGCGGGTAGGCCTTCTTCAGCTTGCGGAGCTGGTTGAAGTTGCCGCGCAGGGGCTGGTCCCAGGTGTCGGCGACGCCGTCGACGCTCTGGTCGGCGGTGTAGGCCTTGTCGTAGTCGGCGTAGGAGTCGCCGATGGTGCACTGGCCGTTCTGGACGTTGCCGAACGCGTAGTTGATGTGGGTGATCTTGCTCGCCGAGCCCGAGGTGACCAGGTTCTTCACGTGGTAGTTGCGGCCGTAGACGCCCCACTCGGTGAAGTAGCCGAGCTTGACCTTGCCGCCCGGGTCCGGGGGAACGACCCCGCCGGTCGTGGTCACCGTGGTGGAGCCGGAGGAGGGTCCGGTCTGGTCGACGGTGTCACGGGCGGTGACGCTGTACGTGTACGTGGTGCCCTTGGTCAGGCCCGAGTCCGCGTAGCTGGTCCCGGTGACGGTGGCGATCTTGGCGGAGCCCCGGTAGACGTCGTAGTTCTTGACGCCCTTGTCGTCCGTGGCCGGGGTCCAGGTCAGGGTCAGCGAGGTGTCGGCGACGTTGCTCGCGGTGGGGGCGCCGGGAGCGGTGGGGAGAGTGTCGCCGGGCTGGGTGCCGCCGTCGCAGGAGGCGCCGTTGATCTTGCAGCCGCTCGGGGCGCCGGAGCCGGCGCCGTTGAAGCCGAAGCTGGCCGTCCCGCCGGGGGCGAGGGTGCCGTTCCAGCCGACGTTCTTGGCTGTCCAGTGGGTGCCCGAGGAGGTGACGGTGGCGTCCCAGGCCGAGGTGACCGAGGTGCCCGCCGGGTAGTCCCACTCCACGGTCCAGCTGGTGAGGGTGGTGGTGCCGGTGTTCTTGACCACCCACTTGCCCTCGAAGCCGGTGCCCCAGTCGGAGACCTTGGTGTACGTCGCGGTCGCGGAGGTGGCGGCCTGGGCCGGGCCGGCCAGGACGACGAGACCGGTGACGGGCAGGGCGAGCGCGGCCACGACGGCCGCGACGCGGGTGAAGAACCGGGAACGCCTGGTGCGGGGTGGGGATGCTGTGCTCAAGGGTGATCCTCCGTAGGTCCGTCGTGGTCGTGGGGCCGACTTCGACATGGGGTGGGACCTGCGCCGCCCGTGAGCACGCTTTGTCATGGCACGCTCACCACAGTGTGCGGCGAGCGTAGAAAGGTCTGGACCAAGCGTCAAGAGGTCCAGACCTCCTCCGTGAGAACTCGCCGGGAATTCCCCGGAGTTCCCGTCAGCGCTCCAACTCCTGCGCCAGAACGGCCGCTTGGACCCGGCTGCGCAGCTCCAGCTTGCCCAGCAGCCTGCTGACGTGCGTCTTCACCGTCGCCTCGGCCATGGACAGCCGCACCGCGATCTCCGCGTTCGAGAGCCCGTCGCCCAGGCAGCCGAGCACCTCCCGCTCCCGGGGCGTCAGCGAGGCCACCGCGGCCAGCGTCGCCGGCGGGACCTGCGGCCGCCGGGCCTGCGGAGCCGCGAACTCGGCGATCAGCCGCCGGGTCACCGCCGGGGCGATCAGGCCCTCCCCGCGCGCGACCGTCCGCACCGCCTCGATCAGCTCCGCCGCGTCCGCGTTCTTCAGGAGGAAGCCCGCCGCCCCGGCCCGCAGCGCCCCGAAGACGTACTCGTCGAGGTCGAAGGTGGTCAGCACCAGGACGTCGGCCAGCCCCTCCGCGACCACCTGGCGCGTCGCGGACACCCCGTCGAGCCGGGGCATCTGCACGTCCATGAGGACGAGATCCGGCCGCAGCTCCCGGGCCAGGCGCACCGCCTCCTCCCCGTCGCCGGCCTCGCCCGCCACCTCGATGTCGCCCGCGCTGCGCAGGATGAGCACCAGCCCGGCGCGCACCGCGCTCTGGTCCTCCGCCACCACGACCCGGATGGTCATGCCTCCACCGCCTTCTCGTCCGCGGGCAGGGTCGCCCGTACCTGCCACGTCTCGCCGGACCGGCCCGCCGAGAACTCCCCGCCCAGCAGCTCCGCCCGCTCCCGCATGCCGATCACGCCGGCGCCGGAGCCGGGGGCCCGCGGGCCCGCACGGTGCCCGTACGGGGAGTCCACCGCCACGGTCAGCAGGCCGTCCGCCCGGGCCACGCGGACCGTGACCGTGCCCGCGACGGCGTGCTTGAGCGCATTGGTCAGCGACTCCTGGACGATCCGGTACGCGGCCAGGTCCACGGGGGCCGGCAGCGTCTCCTTCTCCGGCGGCCGGTCGTCGTGCAGGACGAAGTCCAGCCCGCTCGCCGAGCCGTTGCTGCGGGCCTGCCCCAGCAGGGCGTCCAGGCCGGCCAGGGTGGGCAGGGCGACGGGCTCCGTCCCGGCTCCGGCGTCCCGCAGCAGCCCGATCAGGCGACGCATTTCGGCCAGGCCCTGGACGCTGTTCTCCCGGATCACCCCGAGCGCCTCGCGGCTGGTGCCGGCCTGGTCGATGGAGAGCGCGGCGGTGGAGTGGATGGCGATCGCGGAGAGGTGGTTGGCCACCATGTCGTGCAGCTCCCGGGCCATCCGGGCGCGCTCGGCGGCGACCGCCTGGCTGCGGTCCATCTCGGCCAGCAGCGCGGTCTGCTCGGCACGCAGCCGGGCGGCCACGGCGGCCTCGCGGTGGTTGCGCAGGGTGGCGCCGGTCAGCGCCGGCGCGAAGCTCACGAGGCCGGTGACCACGCCGATGAGCAGGGCCTCCGGGGTGCGGAACCAGGCCAGGAAGCCGATGGTGACGGCCACGGTGACCAGGCCGGTGCTGATCGGGAGCCGCCGGGCCGCGGCGGGTGACCCGTACACGACGGCCGCGTACATCAGGTCGGTGAAGATCAGGACGGTCACGAGGCTGCCGACCGTGAACTCGTTGGCGATCACGCCGAGGGTGCCGACGGCCAGGGCCAGGGACGGCCTCGTGCGGCGCAGCAGCTCCATCGAGGCGAGGACCACGAGGGGGATCAGGGCGGCCCAGGCGGGCAGGAGGTGCCGGACGGCGCTGCTGTAGACGCCCAGCGACCACATCACCAGGCCCGCGATCAGGCTGACCACGGCGAGGAGGACGTCGTGGCGGTGCGGGCGCAGGCTCTTCTTGGTCACCGTCCCATCCAACAGGGTGCGCGGGGCGCCTGCCTCGGCGGAGAGGCCGAGTTGTCGGTACATCGAAGGATGCAGCCGCTTTTCCTCACAGGCGACGACGAAACGGGCCGGACCCGACGGGAGTCTGGAGGGGAAGCGTCAGTCAGTCCCGAGTGGAACGGAGATCCCCGTGATCGTCGCCCTGATCATCGCCTGCGAGGTCGGCTTCTGGGTCCTGCTGGCCGCCGGCCTGGCCCTGCGCTACCTCGCGAAGATGCCCCGGCTGGGCGCGGCGGTCCTGCTGTGCGAACCGATGCTGGAGCTCGTCCTGCTGGTCGTCACCACGCTCGACCTCAAGAACGGGGCCGCGCCGGACTGGAAGCACGGCGTCGCCGCGCTCTACATCGGCTACACCGTCGCCTACGGCCACTACACGATCAAGTGGCTCGACGGCCACGCCGCCCACCGCTTCGCCGGCGGACCCAAGCCGGCCGGTGCCGGGTACGGCGCGGCGCGGGCCGCCCACGAGTGGAAGCTGTGGGGCCGCACCGTCCTGGCCGCCGCCGTCGCCCTCGGCCTGCTCCAGCTCGCGATCTGGTACGTCGGCGGCGCGGGCGACGTCAGCTCCCTCAAGGCGTGGCAGTCGGGCGCCCTGCGCGCGGTCGGCATCCACGCCCTGATCGCCGTCGCGTACACGGTGTGGCCCAAGAAGGCCCCGGCCGGTGCCGAGGACCGGAACCCGCTCGTGAAGACCGAGCGCTGAGCCCCCGGGGCGGGGGCCCAGGGCCCGGGGCCGGCGGGCTAGCGCTCGCCGCCCGGCACCCAGAGCACGTCCCCGACCTCCTTGTTGGCCACCCGGGCCAGGATGAACAGGAGGTCGGAGAGGCGGTTCAGGTAGGTGGCGGTCAGCGGGTTCATCACCTCGCCGTGCACCTCCAGCGCCGCCCAGGTCGAACGCTCGGCACGCCGCACCACCGTGCAGGCCTGGTGCAGCAGGGCCGCGCCGGGGGTGCCGCCGGGGAGGATGAAGCTGCGCAGCTTCTCCACCTGCTCCAGGAACAGGTCGCAGTCCGCCTCCAGCTTGTCGATGTAGAACTGCTCCACCCGCAGCGGCGGGTACTCCGGCTTCTCGACCACCGGGGTGCACAGGTCCGCGCCCACGTCGAACAGGTCGTTCTGCACGCGGACCAGGACCTTCACGACCTCCGCCGGCAGGCCGCCGAGCGCGATGGCCGTCCCGATGGCCGCGTTGGCCTCGTTGGCGTCCGCGTACGCGGAGATCCGCAGGTCGGTCTTGGCCGTGCGGCTCATGTCGCCGAGGGCCGTCGTGCCCTTGTCGCCGGTACGGGTGTAGATGCGCGTGAGGTTCACCATGCGGCCAGCGTAGTGAGGCCCGGTGGAACGGCGCACGCCGAGCCGACGTGAAGCCGACGCGAGCTCGACGCGAGGCCGACGCGGAGGCCGACGCGAGGCCGACGCGGAGCCGCACGCGGGAGTCGCCGGCGCAGCCGCGCGACCGGTCCGTACGTCCGCAGTAGGACCCGAATGGGCCCATGTAGCCGAAGAGGTTGTGGTTTGACCGGCATGGCCGGAATCGGCATCGGGCCGAACCGGCCGGGTGGACCGGTGTCTTGGCGGGCGCGCGGGCCCCGCGCCACGCCGGGGAGCGCACCGCGCACCGAGCGACTGCGGGCGGCCGGGGAGCGGTTGGGGAACCGCGGGGGGACTGGCCCGTACCGGTGTGATGTCCGTCATCTGAGACGTGACGCGTGTTACTTCGCGGTCACACCGCACCCCCCGGGCGCTAGTCTCCGCCGGAGTGGCTACGTGACTGTGCCGTAGGGAAACGAGGGGTGTGTAGTGGCTGGGAAGCTCGCCGTCATCGGTGCGGGACTCATGGGTTCCGGGATCGCTCAGGTCTCCGCTCAGGCGGGTTGGGACGTCGTGCTGCGCGATGTCACCGACGCCGCGCTGACCCGCGGGACGGACGGGATCAAGGCCTCGTACGACAAGTTCGTCTCCAAGGGCAAGCTCACCGCCGAGGACGCCGAGGCGGCGCTCGCGCGCATCACGACCACCACCGACCTCGACGCCGTCGCCGACGTCGACATCGTGGTGGAGGCCGTCTTCGAGAAGATCGAGATCAAGCACGAGATCTTCCGCGCCCTCGACAAGATCGTGCGCGAGGACGCGATCCTCGCCTCCAACACCTCCGCCATCCCGATCACCAAGATCGCGGCCGTGACGGAGCGTCCGGAGCGGGTCGTCGGCGCGCACTTCTTCTCGCCCGTTCCGATGATGCAGCTGTGCGAGCTCGTGCGCGGCTACAAGACCAGCGACGAAACCCTCGCCACCACGCGGGCGTTCGCCGAGTCCGTCGGCAAGACCTGCATCGTCGTCAACCGCGACGTCGCCGGCTTCGTGACGACCCGTCTGATCTCCGCGCTGGTCGTCGAGGCCGCCAAGCTGTACGAGTCGGGCGTGGCCTCCGCCGAGGACATCGACATCGCGTGCAAGCTGGGCTTCGGACACGCGATGGGGCCGCTGGCCACCGCCGACCTCACGGGTGTCGACATCCTGCTGCACGCCACCAGCAACATCTACACCGAGTCCCAGGACGAGAAGTTCGCGCCGCCGGAGCTCATGCGCCGGATGGTGGACGCCGGGGACATCGGCCGCAAGAGCGGCCAGGGCTTCTACAAGCACTGAGGCCGGGTCGGCGACTGATCCTTTCGTTCGAACGCCTTCACCCCTCAGGGTGATTTAGGTATCGGTTCGCTCACGGTCGGCAACTTCCCTGCCCGCGCGGCAGTCAGTTGCAGTGAGAGTTGCCGACCACGGACCAGTCGGACCATACGTACGCAGTACTGCCGGGAGTACACATGCACATCAGGGGCGACCACGCCGAACTCGCTGTCGGGGGCCGCCTCGACGTGCGCAGCGCGGCGGACGCCCGTACGGCCCTCCACTCCGCCCTCGACGACGGCCACGGCGACCTCGTGCTCGACCTCACCGGGCTCGACTCCTGGGACGCGACCGGCCTCGGCGTGATCATGGGTGCGCACCGGAGGGCCGGGCGGACCGGACGCCGCCTCGTCCTGCGCGGGGTGCCGCCGCAGATGCAGCGCCTGCTCGTGGCGACCCGGTTGCACCGGATCCTCGCGATCGAGGGCGGCCTGGAAGCCGATTCCCTTCCCCGGGTCTGACCCGCAAGCCGCTGACCTTTGCATTTCCTGCGGAAACGTAACGGTCCGGTGGTGATCGCCCCCCTGCGGTTTCCCCCGCCACCGGCCACGGTCTAGGGTTCGGGCGGAAACCGGACCAGGAGCGACAGCGGGTGCGCCGAGGCCGGGCGGTACGACGGCGAGGCGCGCGGCCCGCGATCGGGGGACTGGGTCATGGACCGTACACAGGGGCGGACCGAGCAGGACGAGCAGTCCGCGGGCGGCTCCACGCCGCCCGCACCCCTGCCGGCCGCGCAGGCGGCGCCCATCGCGCCCGCACGGGTCGTCAGGCTGACCGCGGGCGGCTTCACCCTCACCGTGAACCCGGTCGACGGCAGCGAGATCGAGCCGCTGCGGCCCGGCACGGAGCAGGGCCGCCCCGCCAAGCGCGACGCGGCCGCCCGCGCGGCCCGTGACGCCGCCGCACGGCCGCCCGCACTCCCCGGCCCGGCCCTGCCCGCCCGGCCCCTGCTGGAGCGCGGGGAGGAGCAGGAGCGGCTCGTGCGCCTGCTGGGCCGAGGGCGGTCCGTACGACTGACCGGACCCTCAGGATCCGGGCGCAGCGCGCTGCTCGACGCGGTCGCCGCCCAGTGCGTGGGCATCGCGCCCGACGGCGTCGTACGGCTCTCCGGCCACGGGCACCAGCAGCCCGCGGAACTGCTCCAGGCGCTCTACGCGACCGTGTACGAGGCTCCGCAGGAGCGGCCCGAGCGGGACGAGCTCCTCGCCCGCGTACGGGAGATAGGCGCCGTCGTCCTCTTGGACGACCTGGAGATGGGCGGGAGCGCCCTCGACGAGCTGCTGCGCGCCACCCCCGAGTGCGCCTACCTGCTGGCCACGACCCCCGACACCCGCGCCCCCTCCGACGACTCGCACATCGAGGAGGTCTTCCTCGGCGGGCTGGGCAAGGCCGACTGCCTGGAACTGCTCGAGGCGGGCGTCGGACGGCCGCTGACGGACGAGGAGACCGCCTGGGCGGGGGACCTGCGGTTCGCCTCCGAGGGGCTGCCGCTGCGCTTCGTCCAGGCCGCGGCGCTGCTGCGGCAGCGCGACGAGCTCAACCACAGCGACGCGGACGACGAGGAGGAGGAGCCGGGCGTCTTCGAGGAGCGCCCGCGCGACGCCGCCCACGTACCGCTGCCGACCCTGGCCGAGGGCGCGGCCCCGGCGGAGCTGCTGGCCTCGCGGGTCAGCGAATCGGCGCGCGCGGCCCTGCGGATCGCCTGCGCGCTGGGCGGGGAACTGCCGCACCACGCGCACCTGCCGGCCCTGGTGGGGGACACCCACGCCGACACGGCGGTGGCGGAGCTGCTGGCCTGCGGGCTGCTGACGCCCGTCGGGACGCGCTACCGGCTGGCCGCGGGAGTCGCACGCCAGCTGGAGGAGGCCGCGTACGGGGACACCGCGGCGGAGGAGGCCCGTACGGCCGCCCGGCACTACGCCTGGTGGACCGGGCACGCCTCGGTGACCCCGGAGCGGGTCGCGGCGGAGGCGGACGCGGTGCTCGCGGCGCTGGCCGGCGCGGACGTGGTGGCGGCGGTGCTGCTGGCGCGGACGGCGGCTCCGGCGTTCGCGGCCTCGCTGCACTGGGAGGCCTGGGAGCGGGTGCTGCGCTCGGGAGCGGAGGCCGCGCGCAAGGCCGGTGAGGTCGCCGAGCAGGCGTACTTCCACCACGAACTGGGTGTGCTGGCCCTGTGCGAGGGGCGCCTCGACCGGGCCCGGGCCGAGCTGGAGACCTCGATCGGACTGCGGGGCGCGCTGGCGGACAAGCGGGGCACCGTCGCGGGACGGCGGGCGCTGGCGCTCGTCGTCGACCAGGAGGCGGCAGGGGTGGCGGCGTCGCCGCCGCTGCGGCTGGAGGCGCCGGCCCTGGCGGCGGGCTCGGAGGCGGTGACGGCGGTGACCCCGGCCGCCCAGGCCGGTGCGGCCGGTGCGGCCGGTGCGAAGAAGACCCCCGCGGCCGCCTCGACCGCCGTGACCCGCCCGATCCCCTCGACCCCCGCTGCCGCCTCAACCCCTGCTGCCGCCGCGGCCCTCCCGGCCGCGTCCCCCGCGGCCGGCCGGGTCGGCCCGGTGGCCCGTGTGGCCCCGGTGGTTCCGGTGTCCTCCGACGCGGTCACGCGGATGACCCCGGTGGTGCCGGTGACGCAGCACTCGGAGACGCCCACCACGCTGTCGGAGGTGTTCGAGGACGCCTTCCCGCTGACCCCGAAGCAGCCCCCGGCCGCCGCCCCGGAGCCCGCCGCCGCACCGGCCCCGGCCCCCGGCCGTCGCCGGCTGGTGCTGCTGGCCGCCGCGGGAGCGCTGACGGTGGTGGCGCTCGGCACGGTCGTGAGCCTGGCGATGGACTCGTCGGACGAAGCGCCGCCGGCGCAGGGGCCGGCGGTGTCCTCGACCCCGACGGTGTCGGTTCCCACGACCGCGCCCGGAACCAGCGGGAACGATCCTGCACCGGAGGAGCCCGAATCGGCCGCGCCGACCGAGTCCACGGCCCCGGGGGCGAGCGCCGCCCCGTCTCCGGGCCGCACGCCCGCCCGGACCCCGTCCCGCCGCCCGTCCTCGACGCCGCCGAAGACCCCGCCGTCGTCCACCGTTTCGACCCCGCCGCCCAGTAACGAGCCGTCCCCGACCCCGACGGAGACCGCCGCGCCCTCGCCGACGACCACGACTCCGGTGACGGCCACCGCCACGTCCCCGGTCACGACCCCCTGAACGACCACGGCCCCCTGAACGACAACGGCTCCGTCCTCGCGGACGGAGCCGTTGCCACAGGGGGACCGCAGGATCAGAACAGGCGGAGCTTGTCGTCCTCGATGCCGCGCAGGGCGTTGTAGTCCAGGACCACGCAGTCCATCCCGCGGTCCGTCGCCAGGACCTTCGCCTGCGGCTTGATCTCCTGGGCCGCGAAGACGCCGCGGACCGGGGCCAGGTGCGGGTCGCGGTTGAGGAGTTCCAGATAGCGGGTCAGCTGCTCGACGCCGTCGATCTCGCCGCGGCGCTTGATCTCCACGGCCACCGTCGCGCCGGAGGCGTCCCGGCACAGGATGTCCACCGGGCCGATCGCCGTCATGTACTCGCGCCGGATCAGGGTGTAGCCCTCGCCGAGCGTTTCGATGCGGTCCGCCAGGAGTTCCTGGAGGTGTGCCTCGACGCCGTCCTTGATGAGCCCCGGGTCGGTGCCGAGCTCGTGGGAGGAGTCGTGCAGGACTTCCTCCATGGTGATGATGAGCTTCTCGCCCGCCTTGTTGACGACCGTCCACACACCGGCGTCGTCACCGCTCCCTTCTTTGAGGGTGCACGGCGGCGACATCCAGTTGAGCGGTTTGTACGCCCGGTCGTCCGCGTGGATCGAGACACTGCCGTCGGCCTTCACGAGGATCAGACGGGGTGCCGAGGGCAGATGGGCGGTGAGCCGGCCCGCGTAGTCGACGGAGCAGCGGGCAATGACGAGACGCATGGTCGGCAACGCTACTCGACGAGAAGGCCTCCACGCGATTCGCCCCTGAAAGCCCCCTTCGCCGATGGCGCGTTGTATGCGCATTCTCCTGGTGCGCCACCCATGGGGCGCCTACCGTGGTGAGCGGGAGGTTGCGGAGCGTGCACGCTGCGTCGCGATCTCCTTCCCTGCCCGTAAGGCTCCGGCAACCCAATCAGCCGGGGTCGCGAGAGGAGAACCCATGTCGCTCGACGTCTCACCGGCCCTACTCGAACAGGCCGAGCGAGGCGAGGTCGACGAAGCCGCTTTCGTCGACTGCGTCCGGACCTCCCTGCCCTACGCATGGGAGATGATCAGCTCGCTGGTGGCCCAGCTGAAGGTGGACGGCGGACAGTTCGCCGACAACCAGACGCCGCCGCCCGACGAGCAGGCGCGCGGGCAGCTGCTGCGCGCTCTCGCGAGTGACGCGATACGTGGTGCGCTGCAGCGGCACTTCGGAGTGCGCCTGGCATTCCAGAACTGTCACCGGGTGGCGGTGTTCCCGCTGGATCCCTCGGTGGACGACCGGTTGGCCAAGTTCACTTCGATCCGCGGTCAGCTGCTCAACCAGTCGCCGGAGCTGCGGGACTGCTGAGCGGGGCCGGTAGGTCTCAGCCGAGACGGGGCAGGACTTCGGCGCCCAGTCGTCGTAGGTTCTCCTCCGTCGCGGCGAGATCGCCGGAGCCCTCCGTCAGGAGGGCGAAGCGCGTGATGCCCGTCCGTTCCGACGTGGCCGCCAGCCGGTCCGCCGCCGTCTCCGGCGTGCCCACCGGGTGCAGGTCGCACAGCAGCTCCGTGTACGCGACCGGATCCCGCATCGGGCGCACGCGTCCGTCCACCGTCACGTGCGCGTCCAGACCCTGCTTGAGCCAGCCCGGCATCGCCTTCAGCAGGGTCTCCCGTGCGTCCGCCGTGCGGTCCGCGATCTGGCACACCCCGGCGGAGACGTGCCCCGCGCCGGCCACGTGCTCCCGCGAGTGGCCCGCCGCCAGCGCCGTGCTGCGCCACAGCGCGACCATCTCCGCCTTGTTCTCGTCCCCGCAGTGCATGCCGAGCAGCATCGGCAGCCCCCGCTGCGCGGCCAGCCGTACCGACGCCGGCGAGGTGCACGCCACGATGACCTCGGGCCCCGAGCCGTCCCCCTCCAGGGCCTCCGACGGCCGCGGTACGACGGCCACCTCCCGGAAGTCGTACCGCTCGCCGGCGGCTCCCACCCGGGCCTGTGTCAGCCAGCGCCGCAGCAGGTCCAGAGCCTCCGGGAAGCCGTTCTCGTAGCTGTCCAGGCCGCCCCCGAACACCTCCAGGTCGACCCACGGCCCGCCGCGGCCCACCCCGAGGATGAACCGGCCGCCCGAGGTGACGTGCAGCAGCGCCGCCTGCTCCCCGAGGGCCACCGGATGCGTGCTCGGCAGCACGCTCACCGCGGTGCCCACCCGCAGCCGCCGGGTCCGGCCCAGCAGCAACGCCGCCAGGGTCACCGCCGAGGGGCAGACCCCGTACGGGACGAAGTGGTGCTCGGCGAGCCAGACCGAGTCGAGCCCGGCCTCCTCGGCCACCTCGGCGGTCCGCACCGCCCGGTGCAGTGCCTCGCCCTGTCCCTGGCCCGGGAACTGGGCAGCCAGTACAAATGCTCCTACGCGCATCGCCTTTAGCCTCCTCGCGGCTGACGCGGCCTCCCCAGGTGGACCGGTTCTTCCTATGGCAACAACGTCTGACACGTGCCAAAGGCACGGGCTGACACGAAAGTTATTGGGATTGTCGGGCCATTCCTTTTCGTGTTGCCGTCTTCTTCAACCACCCTGCGGGTACCCGGCCTCGCGGCGCGTAGTCTGGGAGAAAGTCACTGCCGTCCGCCCATCCGTGAGGTATACGTGTCACCGCGCAACAACCGCCCCAGGGGCGGCGAGACCCCGGACGAACGCCCCAGCACCGGCCTCGACCGCTACGGGCTGGAGCGCACGGAGGAGTACCAGGGCGAGGACTGGAAGGTCCGTCACGTGGCGGGTGCGAGCGCGGCGGGCAAGCGCTACCGCTGCCCCGGCTGCGACCAGGAGATCCCCTCCGGCACCCCGCACCTGGTGGCCTGGCCGGAGTACGGCGGCGTGGACGACCGGCGGCACTGGCACAAGGCCTGCTGGAACGCGAAGGACCGCCGCACCACGAAGGTGCAGCGGTCCCGTAACGCGCCCAGGTACTGAGGCCCGGCGCCTGATCCGGAGGACACGTCCCGGAGGACACGTCCCGGAGGACACGTCCCGAGCGACAGGCCCTAGACGTCCCTGCGGCCGACCGACAGGTACGAGGCGGTCACCGCCGCGCCCGTGACCAGCACGATGAGCACCAGGTGCGAGAGGTTGCTGGGCGCCGCGCCCAGGTCGCCGCCCTCCTGCATGCCGAACAGCTGGCTCAGCGCCACCGGCACGTTGCGCTGGAGGATCGCGCGGCCGACGGGTGCGACGGCCTCCCAGCTCATGAGCATGGCCCCTATCACCGGCGGCAGCGTGACCAGGCCGAGCATGACGGCGATCGCCCCGGCCGAGTGCCGTACCAGCGCTCCGATCGCGAGTGCGAGCACGCCGAGCAGGGTGACGTAGAGACAGCCGAGCAGCGCGCCGAGCCACTCCACGGCGGAGTGCGTACCCGCCTCGGGGTCGTTGTGGACGAGCGCCGCGGCGATCCCGACCACGAAGACGGACAGCGCGGTGGTGACGAAGGCCGTGAGGCTGAAGACGAGGTACTTCGCGGTGAGCACCCGGTACCGGTCCGGGGCAGCGGTGAACGTGGTCCGCGCCAGCCCGGTGCCGTGCTCCGAGGTGATGGTCAGCACGCCGAGGACCATCACCGCCAGCTCACCCACCAGCAGACCGAAGAGGGCGGGTGTGGTGAAGGTGATCCCCGCGTAGTCCTCGTCCGAGGTCTGCGAGACGAAGAGCAGCCCGACGCCGACGACGGTGAGCACGAGCGAGCCCAGCGTCCACAGGGTGGAGCGGATGGAGACCAGCTTGGTCCACTCCGAGGCCAGTGCGTGCCCCAGGTGCGGCCGCGGCGTGGGCAGCGGCGAGCTGTACGTCACGGCGGTCTGCGAGCCGGAGGGGCTGGTCATCTGGCTTCCTCGGGGTCGTTCTGGGTTGCGCCGGCGAGCTCACCGGGGTTGCTGGGCATCAGGAAGGGCCGGCCGCCCGCTCCGGGCGGCGGCGGCGCGAAGAACCCGGCCTGCGGGACCTCCGGGGTCGCCGGTCCGTCCTCCCACGCCGGGAGGGCCAGCGGCTCGGGCTCCCAGAGCTCGGCACGCGGGTCGTCGGTGGAGGTGTACTCGACGGCGGACTGGGTCATCCGCATGTAGGCCTCCTCCAGCGAGGCCCGGTGGGGCGACAGCTCCCACAGCCGTACGCCGGCCCCGTGCGCGAGATCCGAGATGGCGGGCAGCTCAAGGCCGGTCACGCGCAGTGCGCCGTCGGGCTCCTGGAGGACGCGGGCGCCCGCCTCGGTGAGAACCGTACCCAGCGTGTCCCGGCCATCCGGATCATTGTCGGCCGCGCGTACCCGAGCGAATCCGGCCGAGTTGTGCGCGATGAACTCCTGGGTTCCCATGTCGGCCAGCAGCCGCCCCCGGCCGATCACGATCAGGTGGTCGGCGGTCAGCGCCATCTCGCTCATCAGGTGCGAGGAGACGAAGACGGTGCGGCCCTCGGCGGCGAGCCGGCGCATCAGGTTGCGGACCCAGAGGATGCCCTCGGGGTCGAGCCCGTTGACCGGCTCGTCGAACAGGAGCACCTGCGGGTCGCCGAGCAGGGCGGTGGCGATGCCGAGCCGCTGGCCCATGCCGAGCGAGAAGCCCTTCGTCCGCTGCCGGGCCGCGTCCTGGAGGCCGACGACGGCCAGCACCTCGTCCACGCGCTTCTCCGGGATCCCGGAGAGCTGCGCGATGGACAGCAGGTGGGTCCGGGCCCGGCGGCCGCCGTGCACCGCCTTGGCGTCGATCAGGGCCCCGACGTGCCGCTGGGCGTTCGGCAGCTCGCGGAAGGGGAGGCCGTTGATCGTGACATGACCGGACGTGGGCCGGTCGAGGCCCAGGATCATGCGCATGGTGGTGGATTTCCCGGAGCCGTTGGGCCCCAGGAATCCGGTGACGTGACCCGGCTTGACCTGGAAGGACAGCTGGTCGACGGCGGTCTTGGCGCCGTAGCGCTTGGTCAGGCCGACTGCCTCGATCATCTTGCTGCCCCTTACCAGGCCGGGACGACTTTCGCCCGCGTAAGGGTTAAGAGGATAACGAGGTTCCTGCGGTTCCGTCCCGGGCCGGATCCCTGAGCTGCCCCTGAGTCCGACCCGGGGATCCCCCGTAGTACGCCGGTGGGAGGTCAGGCGTCCCTCTTGCGGAGGACGACGTAGCCCCCGAGTACCGCGGCCAGTGTCCACAGGGCCATGATCCCGAAGCCGCCCCACGGGCCGTACGGGGTCTCGGGGGCCCCGAAGGCGTTGGGCACGACCTGCATGATCCTCGACCCGGCGTTGCTCGGCAGGTACTGGCCGACCGTACGGGTCGCCTCGAATCCGTTGAGGAGGTTCGAGACGATCAGGAAGAACGGGATCAGGATGCTGATCGCGGCGACCGAGCTGCGCAGCATGGCCGCGGCGCCCATGCAGAACAGGGCGAGCAGCGCCAGGTACAGCCCGGCGCCGACCACGGCGCGCAGCACGTTCTCCTCGCCGATGCCGATGCCGAGGTCACCCAGGAGCGCCTGGGTGAGGAAGAACGACACGAAGCTGGTCAGCAGCCCCACGGCCAGGGCCAGCGCCGTCGCCACCGCCATCTTGCCGAGCAGGAAGTGCCCGCGGCGCGGTACCGCGGCCAGCGAGGTGCGGATCATGCCGGTGCTGTACTCGGTGCTCACGACCATCACACCGAAGACGATCATCGCCAGCTGTCCGAATTGCATCGAACCGAGGCTCATGGCGGTGGGGTCGAAGGTGGCCCGCTGGGCCGCGTCCAGGCTGTTCGTGTCGAACGTGGCGCTGAACAGCGCGGCGAACCCGACGGTGACGAGGAAGACGAGGGCGAGGGTCCAGCTGGTGGAGGCGACCGTGCGGATCTTGGTCCACTCGGACTGCAGGACGGCGGGGAAGGACGACATGGTCACTCGCCACCCTTGCGCTGCGCCTCGAAGCCGGAGCCGGCGCCCCAGGCGGGCACGTCGGCCGGCCGGGCCGGGTTGTCCGCGGCCATGCCGGGCGGGGCCGGCGTGCCGGGTGCGCCCGGCGCGTGGGCGTGGTACTCGACGGAGTCCGCCGTCATGCGCATGAACGCTTCCTCCAGTGAGGCCCGCTGCGGGCTGAGTTCGTGCAGCACGATCTGGTGCTGGGCGGCCAGCTCGCCGAGCTGTTCCGCGCTCGCGCCGTCGATCTCCAGCGTGCCGGTGGCGGGGACGCTGATGGCGTCGATCCCGGATTCGTGCAGGACGTCCTTGAGCCGTTCCTGCTGCGGGGAGCGCAGGCGGACGTAACTGCGGGAGTTCTGCTGGATGAAATCGGCCATCGGCAGATCGGCCAGTAACTTCCCTTGACCGATGACGACCAAATGGTCTGCGGTCAGCGCCATTTCGCTCATCAGGTGGGAGGACACGAAGATCGTCCTCCCCTCCGCCGCCATGCCCTTCATCAGATTGCGGATCCAGAGAATTCCCTCCGGGTCCAGACCGTTGACGGGTTCGTCGAACATGAGGATTTCCGGATCACCCAGCAACGCGGCGGCGATTCCCAGCCGCTGACCCATGCCCAGCGAAAATCCTTTGGATTTCTTCTTCGCCACGGCCGTCAGGCCGACCAGGTCCAGGACCTCGGCGACCCGCTGCTCCGGGATGCGATTCGACTGGGCCAGACAGAGAAGGTTGTTGTATGCACTTCGGCCACCGTGCATGGCCTTCGCATCCAGCAGCGCTCCGATGTACTTCAGTGGCTCCGGCAGGTCCCGGTAGTGCTTCCCGTCGATCCGGACCGTACCGCTGGTCGGGTTGTCGAGGTCGAGCATCATGCGCATGGTCGTGGACTTCCCCGCCCCGTTGGGGCCGAGGAAGCCGGTCACCACCCCCGGTCTGACCTGGAAGCTGAGGTGGTCCACGGCGGTTTTGGCACCGAATCGTTTGGTGAGGCCCTCAAGCTCGATCATGCCGCCACGCTAGAACGCCCAAGGGCCCTACGCCACCTCAAGGTGGGGCGTAAGGCCCTTGGATCAGCCGCATTCGCTACCGGCGCGTAAGGCGGGCGTACTAGCGGCTCTGCTGCGCGGGGACGCCGCGGGTGACGGGCTCGTCGTCCACGATCGGGGAGGCCGCCGCGACGGCCGCGCCCGTGAGCGTCGCCAGCATCTCGCGGACGTTGGTCAGCTGCGCGTTGATCGAGTCGCGGCGGTTGGTGAGCGCCGCCAGCTCGCGCTCGGACTCGCTGCGGATGCGGTCCGCCTTGGCGTTGGCGTCGGCCACGATGTCCTCGGCCTGGCGCTGCGCGGTCTCCACGGTCTGACGGGCACGGCGCTCCGCGTCCGTACGCAGCTTCTCGGCCTCCAGGCGCAGCTGCTCCGCGCGGTGCTCGATCTCCGCGAGGCGCTTCTCGGCCTTGGCCTGACGCGCGGCCAGGTCGCGCTCCGACTGCTCACGGCGCTTGGCCAGGTTGGTCTCGAAGTCCGCGGCGGCCTGGGCGGCCTTGGCGCGGGTCTCCTCGAACAGCGCGTCGGCCTCCTCGCGCTTGGAGGCGGCGTCCTTCTGGGCCTCGGAGCGCAGGGTGGAGGCTTCGCCCTTGGCCTTCTCGACGATGCGGACGCCCTCGTCCTCCGCCTTCGACTTGCGGTCGGCGGCGAACGACTCGGCGTCGTTGCGCACCTGCTGGGCAGCCGACTCGGCGAGCTCGCGGTGCTGCTCGGCCGCGCGACGGGCCTCCTCGCGCAGGTCCTTCGCCTCCTCCTCGGCCAGCCGCAGGATCTTCTCGACCCGGGCGCCGAGACCGGCGTACGACGGCTCGGCGTCGTTCACCTGGGCCTGGGCGTTCTGCGTCTCGAGGTGCAGTTCCTCGATCCGCTTTTCCAGAGAGTTGATACGTCCAAGGGCGCTGTCGCGGTCGGAGACCAGCTTGGTAATGCGGTCGTCCACCTGACCGCGGTCGTAACCACGCCGCACGAGCTCGAAGCCGAAGGGGGAGGAAGTGTCGCTCATGGGGTTCCTGTCGAATGAGACCGATGAGGTGCTACGTGAGGTGTTAAGGGGAATCCTAGGCGCCCAGGCGGCGTGTCATCGAGTCAATCCGCGTTTGATCTGGACAATGACACCCCTTTTGAGTGGCAGAACGGCAGAGTGCTTGTCACCCGTTCGCCTGAACCTTCATCAGGTGCACACATCCCTCACCGTTTGGCTACCCCTCCGACGACTTGCCACCCGAACGAGTGGACCCTGCTGTCGCTCCGGCCTTCACGCCCCCCGCGCCCTGGCCGCCGACCGCCGGCTTGCCGCCGCCGGAAGGCGCCTCGAATGATTCCAACGCCTCAAGAACGTCCTGGACACGGGAGATCTCCGCCTGGATGTCCTCGCGCCTGCGCACCAGGACCTCCAGCTCACTGCGGCCCTCGTCGACGAGCCGTTCGGCCTCCGCCCTGGCCTGCGCGAGGGCGTTCTCGGCCTCGCGGGCCAGCTCCGCCTTCTTCTGCTCGGCCTCCTTGAGCAGCGCCTCCGCCTTGCGCACCGCGGCGATGCGCACCTTGCTCGCCTCGCTGCTCGCGTCCGAGACCAGCTCCTTGGCCTTCGCCTCGGCCTCGACGCTCTGCTCGGTCGCCGCCCGCACCAGCTTGTCCACGCGATCGCCGGCCGACTTCATCTGCTCGGCCGACTCCCGACGGGCCCGCTCGTGCAGCTCCTCGACCTCGCCCTCGACGCGGCCGCGCAGCTCCTCCGCCCGTTCCCTTATGGCAGCCGCGTCCGAGCGCGCGCCGATCAGCAGCTCGTCCGCGTCCGTACGGGCCTTCTCCACCATGGAGTTGCCCTCGACGGTCGCCTCCGAGGCGATCCGCGCCGCCTCCTTGCGGGCCGCGTCGACCATCGCGTCGGCCTGCTCCTCGGCCGCCGTCGTGGCGGCGAGGGCCTGCTTCCGCGCATCGCCGGTCAGCTTTTCGGCCTCCGCCGAGGCCTCGGTGATGAGCCGGTCGACCTGCTCCGCGGCCTCGCTGCGGCGCTTGTTGGCCTCCTCGCGGGCCTCGTCCAGCAGCCGCTCGGACTCCGCACGGGCCTCGGTGCGCATGCGCTCCGCCGCGGTCGCCGCCTCGGCCTTGACCCGCTCGGCCTCCGACCGGGTGCGGGTCGCGTGCTCCTGCGCCGAGGACAGCGCCTCCGACGCGTCCGCGCGCAGCCGCTCGGCCTCGCCGGCCGCCTCGCCGACCGTGCGGTCGTTGTCCTTGCGGGTCTGCTCCGTGAGGTTCTCGGCCTCGGACACGGCCTCGGTGATGAGCCGGTCCGCCTGCTCGGCCGCCTCGGTGCGCAGCCGGTTCGCCTCGGCGCGCGCCTCGTCCATCGTCTGCTCGGCGTCCCGCTCGGCGCCCGCCAGCGTCTCGTTCGCCGCGACCGTGACGCGGTCCGCCTCCGCGGTGGCCTCGCCGATGATCCGGCCGCCCTCCGCACGGGCGTCGTCCAGGACCCGGGCCGCCTCCGCGCGCACCCGCTCGGCCTCGGCCTCGGCCTCGCCGACCGTGGCCTCGTTGGCCGTACGGGTCTCGTCGATGAGCCGGTCGCCCTCGGCACGCGAGTCGACCATGATCCTCGCCGCGTCCCGCTCGGCGCTCGCCAGGGTCTCGGCCGCCTGTGCCTTGAGCCGTGCCGCCTGGGTGGTGAGCCGCTCGGCCTCCACCGACGCCTCGCCGACGGTGACCGCGTTGGCGGCGCGGGTCTCCTCGGTGAGCCGGTCCGCCTCCGCCGACGCCTCGGAGATGAGCCGGTCGGCCTGCTCCGCGGCCTCGGTGCGCAGCCGGTTGCCCTCGGCCCGCGCCTCGTCCAGGGTGCCCGCGGCCTCGGCACGGGTGGCCTCCGCGGCCTGCGCCGCCTCGGCCGTGATCCGCTCGGCCTGCTCCGCGGCCTCGGAGACCGTGGCCGCGTTCGCCGTGCGGGTCTCCGCGGTGATCCGCTCGGCCTCCGCCGTCGCGTCGGCCGTGATCCGGGCGCCCTCGGTGCGGGAGGCCTCCAGGGACTCCGCCGCCTCGCCGCGGATCCGGTTCGCGTCGTCCCGGGCGTCGGCCCGGGTACGGGCCGCGTCCCGCTCGGACGCGGCCAGCGCGTCCGTCGCCTCGGTACGCACCCGCTGCGCGTACTCGGCGGTGTCGCTGCGCAGCTGCTCGGCCTCGGCGATCGCCTCGCCGACCGTCCGCTCCGCCAGTGCCTTCGCCGCGTCCGTCTCCGCGCGCGCCTCGGTGCGGGTCCGGTTGGCGTCCTCGGTGGCCCGCTCCCGCTCCGCGTAGGCGTCGGAACGGACCCGGCCGGCCTCTTCCTCGGCCTCGGTCCTCGTACGCTCCGCCGAGTGCTCGGCGGCGCTGCGCAGTCCGGCGACCTCCTCCTCGGCCTGCTCGTGCAGCCCGGCCACGGAGTCCCGCACCTGCTGGGCGGTGGCCTCGGCCGCCGACACCAGCTCCGATGCCCGGCGCTCGGCCTCCTCGGTCAGGCGGGCCGCCTCGGCCTGCGCCTCCTCCGAGCGGCGGCGGGCCGCGGCCAGCAACTCCTCGCTCTGCTCGCGGGCCTGGGCCCGCTCCTGTTCCGCGTCCGTCCGGGCCGACGCCAGGGTCTCCTCGGACTCCCGGCGGCGCCGGGCGGCCTCCTCCTGCGCGGCGGCCAGCGCCTCCGCGGCCTCCGCGGCGACCCGCTCGGCCGCCGCCTTCGCCTCGGCGCGCAGCCGGTCCGCGGTCTCGTGCGCCTCCGTGCGCACCCGCTCCGCCTCGGACTCGGCCTCGCTGCGCAGTCGTACGGCGACCTGTTCGGCCTCCGCGCGCACCCGGCCGGCGTCGTCCGCCGCGTCGTCCCGAAGCCGCTCGGCCTCGGTCTCCGACTGCGTCTGCAGCGTGCGGATGCGCTCCGCCGACTCGGCGCGCAGCCGGTCGGTCTCCTCCGCGGTCTCGCGGCGGATGTTCTCCGCCGCCGCACGGGCGTCGCGCAGCGTCTGCTCGGCCGTGGTCAGCCGGCTCTCGGCGTCCGTGTGCAGCCGTACGAGCTCCTCGTCGGCCTCCACGCGCTTGGCGGCCAGCGCCTGCTCGGTCTCCTCGCGCCGGGCGAGGGCCGCCGCGTCCGCCTCGGCCCGGACGCCCTCGGCCTGCTCCTCGGCCTCGGCGCGCAGCCGCTCGGCCTCGGCGCGGGTCCGCTCCAGGGTCTCCTCGGCCTGCTTGCGCAGGTTGCCGGCCCGCTCGACGGCCTCGGCGCGGACCCGCTCGCTCTCGGCGGTCGCCCCGCCGCGCAGCTCGTCCGCGTCCGCCTTGGCCTTGCCGAGCAGCTCCTCGGCGGTCCGGGCCGCCTCCTCGATCTGCTGGACCGCCTCGCGGCGGGCCTCGCCGCGGATCCGCTCGCCCTCGGCGACGGCCTCCGCGCGCAGCTGTTCGGCCTCGCCGCGCAGCCGCCGGGCCTCCTCCTGGAGTTCGACCGTGCGGGCCCGGTACTCCTCGGTGTCGTCCTTCGCGGCACCCTTGAGCTCGTCGGCCGTGGTCGCCGCCTGCAGGCGCAGCCGGTCGGCCTCGGTCTCGGCCTCGCGGCGGATCCGGTCGGCCTCCTCGGACGCGGCCCGGGTGGTGGCCCGGGCGTCCTCCGAGGCCTTGTTCAGTACGTCCTCGGCGGTGCGGGCGGCCTTCGCCAGCTGGGCCGCCATGTCCTCGGCCGCGGCCGTACGGGCGTGCTCGCCGGCCTCGGTGCGCAGCCGCTCGGCCTCCGCGCGGGCGTCGGCCAGGGACTGCTCGGCCTCGGCCTTGAGGACCTCGGCCTCCTTGGTGGCCTGGCCGACCAGCCGGGCGACCTGCTCCTTGGCGGTACGGGTGCGCTGCTCGTTGACGGACTCCGCGGACGCGAGCTGGCGGGACGCGCTCTCCTTGGCCTCCGCGAGCACCTTCTCGGCCTCGGCGCGGGCCTCGCGCAGTGCGGAGTCGGCCTCCTGCACGCGGGACTCGGCCAGCCGGCCGAGGTCCATGGTCTGCTGGCGGGTCTGCTCGGCCTCGGCGGAGGTGGTGGAGCGCAGCCGCTCCGCGTGCTGGCTGGCCTCCTGGGCCTGCGAGGAGGCGGCGGTCAGCAGCCGCTCGGCCTCCTTGCGGGCGCGCAGCAGGGTGGCCTCGGTCTCCGCACGGGCGGCCTCGGCGTCGGCGGCCATCCGGCGCCGGGTCTCCTCGGCGACCCGGGCGGCCTCGGCGCGGGCGGCGTTCAGGGACTGCTCGGCCTCGGCGCGGGACTCCTCCATGAGCCGGCGCGCCTGGGACTCCGTACGGGCGCGCAGCTGCTCGGCCCAGGCAACGTTCTCGTTGACGTGCGCCTCGACGGTCTGGCGGCGTTCGCCCAGCTCCTGGTCCAGGCGCTGGCGCCGGTTGACGGCCTCGGCGTGCAGTTCGGCCTGGAGGCGCGCCTGGTGTTCGGCGTGCTCCTGGAGGATGCGCTGGGTCTGCGCCCGGGCGTCGCGCAGCTCGCGCTCGGCGTCGGAGCGCATCTGGTCGGCCTGGATCTGGGCATTGCGAAGCAGCTGCTCCGCCTGGTACCCCATGTCCGCGCCGTCGTAGGCGGGGCGGGACGCCAGAGATCGGCGTACCTCGTGGAGCTTGGCGCGCAGCACCTCGACCTGGTATCCCAGGTCCTCAGCGTGCTGGACGGCCTTCCCGCGCTCCTTCTTCAGCCGCTCCATCTCGGCCTCGAAGCGCGAGAGATGGTCGGCCTCGGCCTGATGGCTCTCCTGGCTTTCGTAGCCCCGCACAGCGCGGTCCCATCCGTCCCCTGGTCGCAAGCTCACTCCCAATGAGCATCGCTCGCCCGCTGAACGACGCCCCCGGGGGAATGGTGTCAGATACCGGGGCAGGGGACACAGGCCCCGACCCCCGTCTCCGCACCGAACCCCGGCCGAGCCATGGCCACTCTACCGGCCGGGGAATCGGGACATCAGTGGTCGGGGCTGGAGGTGACCAGTTCGGTGAGGACCCCGTGGCAGTCCTTGGGGTGCAGGAAGGTGATCGAGGAGCCCATGGAGCCGATCCGGGGCTGGTCGTAGAGGACGCGGACGCCCTTGCCGCGGATGGCCTCGGAGTCGCCCTGGACGTCCTCGGTGCCGAAGGCGATGTGGTGGACGCCCTCACCGTTCTTGGCGAGCCACTTGCCCACCGCGGAGTCCTCCCGGGTGGGCTCCAGGAGCTGGAGGTAGGAGGCGCCCCCGTCGGAGGTTTCGTTGATCTTCAACATGGCCTCGCGGACGCCCTGCTCCTCGTTGACCTCGGTGTGGAACACCTCGAAGCCGTACGTGGCACGGTAGAACTCGACAGTCTTGTCCAGGTCGAAGCAGGCGATCCCGATGTGGTCGATTCTTGTCAGCATGGGGACAGTGCACTCCCGAAGGGGGTGGTCACGCAACGTGCGCGCGATCACACCGGCAGCCCGATGACCGCTGCGGTACCGCCCAGTACATTCACGTAAACCCTCGTTCACTCCTCATCCAAGGGGCTGTGCCTCATGTCCGGATCGAACAACACCACTTCTGTGATCGTCGCCGGGGCCCGCACGCCCATGGGGCGGCTGCTCGGCTCGCTGAAGTCCTTCTCGGGTGCCGACCTCGGCGGCTTCGCCATCAAGTCCGCACTGGAGCGGGCCGGGATCTCCGGCGACCAGGTCCAGTACGTGATCATGGGCCAGGTGCTCCAGGCCGGCGCGGGCCAGATCCCCGCCCGCCAGGCGGCGGTCAAGGCCGGCATCCCCATGAACGTGCCCGCGCTCACCATCAACAAGGTGTGCCTCTCGGGCCTGGACGCGATCGCGCTGGCCGACCAGCTGATCCGCGCCGGTGAGTTCGACATCGTGGTCGCGGGCGGCCAGGAGTCCATGACCAACGCCCCGCACCTGCTGCCCAAGTCGCGTGAGGGCTTCAAGTACGGCGCCATCGAGATGCTCGACGCGATGGCCTACGACGGCCTGACCGACGCCTTCGAGAACATCGCGATGGGTGAGTCGACCGAGAAGCACAACACCCGCCTGGGCATCGAGCGCGCCCCACAGGACGAGTTCGCCGCCTCCTCGCACCAGCGGGCCGCGGCCGCGCAGAAGAACGGTGTCTTCGAGGCCGAGATCACCCCGGTCGAGATCCCGCAGCGCAAGGGCGACCCGGTGGTCTTCTCCACGGACGAGGGCATCCGCCCCGAGACCACGGTCGAGTCCCTGGGCAAGCTGCGCCCGGCCTTCGCCAAGGACGGCACGATCACGGCCGGCACCTCCTCGCAGATCAGCGACGGCGCGGCCGCCGTGGTCGTGATGAGCAAGGCGAAGGCCGAGGAGCTCGGCCTGGAGTGGATCGCCGAGATCGGCGCCCACGGCAACGTGGCCGGCCCGGACAACTCGCTGCAGTCGCAGCCGTCCAACGCGATCCTGCACGCCCTGAAGAAGGAGGGTCTGGAGGTCTCCGACCTGGACCTCATCGAGATCAACGAGGCGTTCGCGGCGGTCGCCGTGCAGTCAATGAAGGACCTCGGCGTGACCCCGGAAAAGGTGAACGTCAACGGCGGCGCCATTGCCCTGGGACACCCGATCGGCATGTCCGGCGCCCGCGTGGTGCTGCACCTGGCGCTGGAGCTCAAGCGCCGCGGCGGCGGAATCGGCGCGGCCGCGCTGTGCGGCGGCGGCGGTCAGGGCGACGCGCTGATCGTCCGCGTCGCCAAGTAGGCACAGCCAGGGCCGCCGCGTCCCGACCGGGACCGGCGGCCCGACCGTACCCGTACCCCGTACCGACCCGTACGAGAACCGAGGAGCGCAGCACGTATGACGGCGGTGGACGTCCCCCAGCTGGTGGCCCAGGCCCGTGAGGGCCGGCCCAGAGCGGTGGCCCGGCTGATCTCCCTGGTCGAGGGGGCGTCCCCGCAGCTGCGCGAGGTGATGGCCGCGCTGGCCCCGCTGACGGGAGGGGCGTACGTGGTGGGGCTGACCGGGTCGCCGGGTGTCGGCAAGTCGACTTCGACGTCGGCGCTGGTGTCCGCGTACCGCAAGGCCGGCAAGCGGGTCGGCGTGCTCGCCGTCGACCCGTCCTCGCCGTTCTCCGGCGGTGCGCTGCTCGGTGACCGGGTGCGGATGTCGGACCACGCCTCGGACCCCGGGGTCTACATCCGCTCCATGGCCACCCGCGGCCATCTGGGCGGGCTCGCGTGGGCCGCCCCGCAGGCGATCCGGGTGCTGGACGCGGCCGGCTGCGAGGTGATCCTGGTCGAGACGGTCGGGGTCGGGCAGTCGGAGGTGGAGATCGCCTCGCAGGCCGACACTTCGGTGGTGCTGCTGGCTCCCGGGATGGGCGACGGGATCCAGGCCGCGAAGGCGGGGATCCTGGAGATCGGCGACGTGTACGTGGTCAACAAGGCGGACCGGGACGGTGCGGACGCCACGGCCCGGGAGCTGAACCACATGCTGGGGCTGGGGGAGGCGCGGGGCCGGGAGGACTGGCGGCCGCCGATCGTGAAGACGGTCGCGGCCCGCGGGCAGGGCATCGACGAACTCGTCGAGGCGCTGGAGAAGCACCGGGCGTGGATGGGCGAGCGGGGGGTGCTGGCCGAGCGGAGGGCTGCGCGGGCGGCGCGGGAGGTCGAGACGATCGCGGTGACGGCGCTGCGGGCGAGGATGGCGGACCTGCACGGGGACGCGCATCTGGATGCGCTGGCGGCCAGGGTTGCCGTGGGCGAGCTGGATCCTTATGCGGCGGCGGATGCGTTGCTGGCCACGCTGACCGAGGCGTAGGCCCGCTGGGCGGGTGCGGGGCCGCGGCGCTGCCGCGGGCCCGCGCCTCAAGCGCCGGCGGGGCTGAGAGGTCGGGGTTCCGCCCCGGGCCCCGCGCCTCACACGCCGGCGGGGCTGGATGTGCCGGGGCTGAGAGGTCGGGGTGCTGCCCCGGGCCCCGCGCCTCACACGTCGGCGGGGCTGGATGTGCCGGGGCTGAGAGGTCGGGGTGCTGCCCCGGACTCCGCGCCTCAATCGCCGGCGGGGCTGGACGAAGGTGTCAGTTGTTGTCGTCCGAGTTGGACTGGGTCACCTTGCCCGTGGCGTGGTCCACGTGGGCGGTCCAGGAGGTGCCGTCCGAGGACCG